>CAXRGI010000147.1:0-15447 GCA_964229935.1 Opitutales bacterium | reverse complement strand
AAGGCCCGCAGCCTCACGTTCCAGCTCGACGTCTTCAACTTGTTCAACCGCCGCGGGGTGACCGAGGTGTTTGAGAACGCGGAGAACGCCGCCGGCGGCATCGAGCGCAAGTACGGCCTGCCGACCTCCTGGCAGCCGCCGCGCTCCACCCGCCTCGCGGTCGGGATTGAATTCTGACGCGCGCCCACGACGCCCGCAATCCGACCCCCGCCTCACCGCGGGGGTCTTTTTTTGCCGCGGCGCGGAGCCGACTCCGGCCACGCGGGGAAACGCTTGCGCGTTATCCCGCGCGAAAACACAAGACTCCTCGCCGCGCGACGGGACTGAACCCGCGTCGCGGCCCACCCCGTCATGCACCACCCCATCCGCCGGTCCGCCGGCCTGCTCCGCCTTATCGTTTCCGCATGTCTCGCCGGCGCGGCGATCCTGGTTTCCGCCGGCGCCCAGCCCGCCGCCGACGGCATCATCACCGGCCGCGTGCTCGGCGAGACGAGTGGCCAGTACCTCAACAACGCGCGGGTCGCCGTGCGTGGGACGGGCCTCGTGGCATTCACCGACGAGACCGGCTCCTTCCGCCTCGACGGCGTGCCGCGCGCGGAAGTCACCCTTGACGTCTTCTACACGGGCACGGCCCCGCAACCGGTCGCGGTGGACCTGCGCGCCGCCCGCACCGCCGAACGCGACATCCGCCTCGCCGGCGCGGGGCGCCCGGCCGACGACCGCGGGGTCGTGAAGCTCGAGTCGCTCGTGGTGTCATCCTCGCGCGAGATGGACGGCGCGGCGCTCGCGATCAACGAGCAGCGCGTCGCGGCGAACATCGTGAACGTGGTGGCGGCCGACGAGTTCGGCATCGTGCCCGACGGCACCATCGGCGAGTTCCTGAAGATGCTGCCGGGCATCACGATGGACTACCGCGGCGGCGACCCGCGCGAGATCTCGATGAACGGCGTGCCCTCGGCCTACGTGCCGGTGACGATCGGCGGCTTCAGCCTGGCGACCTCGGAGGTCTCGGGTACCGGCCGCAACGTCGAGTTGAACGCCGTCTCGATCAACAACATGTCCCGCGTGGAGGCGGTGCATTCCCCCACGCCGGAGTCGCCCGGCTCGGCGCTGGCCGGCTCGGTGAACATGGTGCCGCGCAGCGCGTTCGAGCGGGCGCGGCCGCAGTTCAACGGCAGCGTCTACCTCGCGATGCGCGACAGCACGAAGGAGTTCCATCGCTCGGCGGGCCCGCAGAAGGACCCGACCCACAAAGTACGCCCGGGTTTCGAGTTTTCCTGGGTCGTGCCGGTGAACAAGCGTTTCGGCTTCACCGTCTCCGGCGGCGCCTCGACGCTGTACACCGAGGGGCCCCTGCTCACCAACACCTGGCGGGGCGCCGGCGCGGCCACCAACGGCGGCACCTTGCCCGACACCACGCCCGACAAGCCGTACCTCAGCGACTTCCTGGTCCGCACCGAGTCCAAGATCGCCGACCGCTCCTCCTTCGCCACGACGCTGGATTACCGCCTCGGTGCCGCGAGCCGCCTCTCGTTCTCGTTCCAACACGGCACGTTCCACACCAACTTCAACCAGCGGTCCCTCACGTTCATCGTGAACCGCGTGCTACCGGGGGATTTCTCGCCGACCTTCACCCGCGGCTTTGCCGGCGCCGGCGAGGTGCGGATCTCCAACGGCGGCAACCACCGCTACAGCCGCACCACCATGCCGACCCTGTCATTCCGCCACGACGGGCCCGTGTGGCGCGCGGAAGCCGGCCTCGGCGTGTCGGAGGCCCAGAACCGTTTCCGCAACATCGACCAGGATCGCTTCGCCTCGACCCTCGCCCGTCGCACGGGGGTGACGGTCTCGTTCGCCGACATCTTCTACCTTCGCCCCAACCGCATCACCGTCACGGACGGCGCGACCGGCGCGCCGGTCAACCCCTACGACATCAACACCTACGCGCTCAGCACCGCCGGGGCCTCGCCGCAGACCTCGCGCAACGTGCAGCAGACGGCCTTCGCCAACCTCCGCCGCTCGTTCGGCAGGGCCGTGCCCCTGACGCTCAAGGCCGGACTGGATGTGCGCCGCTCCCGCAGCGACAACCGCACCGTCAATTACTCGTACAACTTCGTCGGCGCCGACGGCCGCGCTAGCACGACGCCCGTCGGGAGCGACGACAGCGCGGGCGTCGTGTACGATCCGCACTTTTTCCAGCGCGCCGGCCTGTTCGGCATCCCGCGCGTGCAGTGGGTGAGCAACGAGGCGGTGCTCGACCTGTTCCGCGCGCGTCCGGGGCTCTTCACCGGAGACGAAAACACCGTCTACCGCTCGGGCATCAACAACTCGAAGCTGTCGCGGGAGACGATCTCCGCCGCCTACCTCCGCGGTGACCTCGCGTTCCTTGACCGCCGCCTGAAGCTCACCGGCGGCGTGCGGGCCGAGCAGACGAACATCGAGGCCCGCGGCCCCCTCAATGATCCCACCCGCAATTACCAGCGCGACGCCTCGGGCCGGGTCATCCTCGGCGCCAACGGCCGCCCCGCGCCCATCACCGCGGACCCGCTCGGCATCGCGCGTCTCACACTCATCGACCGCGGCGCGCGGGTGGAAAAGGAGTACCTGCGCTGGTTCCCCAGCCTCAACGCGAGTTACGAGCTCCGCGAAAACCTGATCGCACGCGCCTCGTGGTACACCTCGGTCGGCCGGCCTAATTTCAACCAGTACTCGGGCGGCATCACCCTGCCCGACCTCGAGGCTCCGCCGAGCGTCTCGAACCGCATCTCGGTCAACAACGCCGGCATCAAGGCGTGGAGCGCGCGTACGACGAAGGTGAGCCTCGAGCGCTATTTCGAGCGCGTCGGCCTCCTTTCCGTGGGCGCGTTCCGCCGCGACTTCGCGAACTTCTTCGGCACGACGACCTTCGACGCCACGCCGGAGTTCCTGTCGCTGTACGGCCTTGATCCGGTGCTCTACGACGCGTTCGAGGTCTCGACGCAGTACAACCTCACCTCGCGCGTGCGGGCCGAAGGGTTCGACGTGAACTACCGGCAGGCCCTCACGTTCCTGCCGCGCTGGGCGCGCGGGGTGCAGGTCTTCGCCAACGGCAGCTCGCAACGCATGATCGGGACGGGCTCGGGCAATTTCACGGGATACTATCCCAAGAGCGGTAACTGGGGCGTGAGCGTGAGCCGCGAAACCTGGAACGCGCGCCTCAACTGGAACTATCTCGGCCGCCAGCGCCGGGGCGCCGTGAGCGGGCGCAGCATCGAGCCCGGCACCTTCACCTGGGGCCAGAAGCGCTCGTACATCGACCTCACCGCCGAGTACTCCTTCCGCCGCAACTTCTCCGTCTTCGCCAATCTCCGGAACGTGAACGACCCGACCGATGACGTGGAGATCGCCGGGCCCAACACTCCACCCGAGGCCCAGTTCCGTCAGCGCGCGGAGTTCGGCTCCCTCTGGACCTTCGGCATCAAGGGAACGTTCTGAGCCGGCCTTCGGCCGGAGGTGCTTAACCACGGATGGACGCGGATGAACACGGATTCGGATCCGGGACCAATCGAGGAATCCGGAATGCCCCTTCATCATCCGCGACATCCGCGAAATCCGCCGTGAAAAGTCCGGGGACTTCAGAACCGCCTGCGGCCGTCACGGACGCGGTAGGGTCCGAGGCTGCAGCCTCGGCTACACCGGGCGACGTTTCTCACGACAGGCAGGGTGTAGCCGAGGGTGCTCCCTCGCGAAGTTGTTCGCCAACGCCTTAAGATGCCACGTACGGCTAACCCGAACGACACCTCGGTTGCGGCGGATCCGCGCTGTGCTCATTGGCGTGCATCCGCCGTTACCGTCGCGCGGAGCGGTGCGAAGGCGCCTCCGGACTCAAAGGCTGGTGACGGCAAACGACGCTTTGGTTTCGGCGGCGTCGCGCCGGGCCCATCCGTGGCCGGTCTTCGCCTCCTCGTCCTCGCGCTTTTCATTTCCGCTGGCGTCACGCTTTCGCGCGGCGGGGAGGCGACGCCGGAAAAGAAGCTCCCGCTGCCCGGTGAGGTGTGGCGGATCGACGGCCACACGGCGTTCCTCATCCCAGCCGGGGAGCCGCCCGCGGGGCGCCCCAAGCCGTGGGTCTGGTACGCGCCGACGCTGCCTCCCTATCCGGGCGAGGCGGAACGCTGGATGTTCGAACGCTTCACCCGCGCCGGCCTCGCCATCGCCGGCATCGACGTCGGCGAATCCTACGGCAGTCCCTCCGGCCGCGCCGGCTTCTCCGCGTTGTATGCGGAACTCACCGGCCGGCGCGGCTACTCCCGGAAGCCGGTGCTGCTCGGCCGCAGCCGAGGTGGCCTCCAATTGATCAACTGGGCCGCTGATCAACCCGCGCAGGTCGCGGCCTTCGCCGGGATCTACCCGGTGTGCAACCTCGCCAGCTACCCCGGCCTCGGGAAGGCGGCTCCCGCGTACGGTCTCTCCGTGGAGGAACTCACCACCAACCTCGCCCGCCACAATCCCGTCGACCGTCTCGCCCCGCTGGCCGCGGCCCGGATCCCGCTCTTCGCGATCCACGGCGACGTCGACCGGCTCGTGCCGCTCGAGGTCAACTCCGGCCTTCTGCGCGAGCGCTACACCGCCCTCGGCGGAACGATGAAGCTGGTCGTCCCGCCGGGACAGGGCCACTCGATGTGGACCGGCTTCTTTCAAAGCGAGGAACTCATCGCCTTTGTCCTGCACCACGCCTTTCCCTCCCTGACCCCATGACCCCGCTGCCCCGTCTGCTCTCCCTACTGATCTTGCTCGCCGCCTCCGCGCCGGCGGCCCGCGCGGCCGAAACACCCGCCGCGGTGTCCGGTCGCGTGCAGAACGCCGTCACCGGCCAGTACCTGCCCAACGCCCGCGTCACCCTCCGCGGCACCGACCGCGTCGCGTTCACCGACGACGCCGGCATCTTCCGGCTCACCGGCCTGGCGCCCGGCGCCGTCACGCTCGAGGTCTTCTACACGGGACTCGACCCGCAGGAACTGAAACTGGACCTCGCGTCCGGCGCGACCGTGACCCGCGAGGTGGCGCTGACGAACGTCGCCCGTTACGGCCGCGACACCGCCGCGGTGCGGCTCGACTCGTTCGTGGTCGCCACGTCGCGCGACACCGAGGGCGAGGCGCTCGCGACCAACGAGCAGCGCTTCGCGCCCAACCTCAAGGCGGTGATCTCGACCGACTCCTTCGGCGACATGGCCGAGGGCAACGTCGGCGAATTCCTGAAGTTCCTCCCGGGCATCACCGGCGACCACGACGACGCGCAGATCAACACCGTCTCGCTGCGCGGCTTCTCCACGAATCTCACCACGGTGCTCGCCGACGGCGCCCAGCTCGCCAACGCCAACTTCAACGGCAACTCGCGCACCTTCCAGTTCTCGCAGCTCGCGATCAACAACGTCTCCCGCATCGAGGTCGCGAAGGTCCCCACCCCCGCGACCCCCGCCGACTCGGTCTCGGGCTCGATCAACATGGTGAGCAAGAGTGCGTTCGAGCGCAGCCGCGCCGAGTTCCGCTACCGCCTCTATGCGGCGGGCAACGGCGACTACCCCACGCTTTCGCCCCAGCCGCACTCCTACGAGCGTCGCCAGCGCAAGGTGATGCCCGGGATCGATTTCGACGCCACGCTTCCCGTGAGCCGCGATTTCGGTGTCGTGGTCACGGGCAGCCGCTCGCAGTCCGCCGGCGAGGAGGACCACTCCACGCTCACCTACAACGCCGCCGGCACCTCCACCGGCGCCTCGGCTTCGCGGCCCTTCCTCCAGCAATACGGGGTCAACGACGGGTCGAAGGACATCACCCGCAACTCGCTCAGCGTGAAGGCCGACTGGCGCCCCACGCCCAACGGGGTTCTCTCCGCCAACGCCATGATCAACCAGTACCAGGCGTACTGGGGTCACCAGAGCATGGACTTCAACGCCGGCACCAACGGCACTCCGGCCATCGCGGCCAGCCTCGGCGGCGTACCGCTCACCTTCGGGCCCGACTTCACCTCCGGCGCCACCGGGCGCGGCGCCGTCACGCTCGGGAGCGGCAACTTCATGACGCGCTACGAGGAGGTGCGCGCCGCCGGCCTGCGGTACCGTTTCGACAACGGCGCGTGGCGCATCGACACCAGCCTCACGCTTTCCGTCTCCTCCAACGCCTTCCGCAGCACCGACGAGGGCAACTTCGCCGGGATGAACGTCACTCTCGTACCGGTGGTGAGGATCGTGATGACGGGCATCACCGACCTCCAGCCGTCCTCCATCAAGGCCTTCGACAACAACGGCCGCGAGGTCGACCTCTACGACATCAACCACTACCGCGTGAACAACGCGACGGCGCTGTCGCGCGACGTCTCCGAGGACATGCGCGCCGCCGATCTCAACGTGCGCCGCCGCGCCGGGTTCCTGCCGTTCCCCGCCTCGATGCAGGCCGGCGGGCTCATCCGCCGCCAGACGCGCGACAGCCGAAAGGAGAGCGCGACCTACACCCACAACGGCGTGAATGGGAATCTCGCGGCGGCGCCCTACCGCAACCAGGTGTACACGGGGCGCAACTCGCACTTCGGCCTGCCGGGACTGGTGCCGCCGTGGACGTCGAAACACCGCGCCTACGCGGCCTGGCGCCAAAACCCCTCGCTCTTCACCATGACCCCGGCGCAGGCGGTCGCGGCCGAGCAATTCCACATCACCAACTCCGAGTGGATCCAGGAGACAGTGGGAGCGTCTTACGCGCAGACCGAATTCCGGCTCTTCTCCAACCGGCTCAACGTGCTGACCGGCGTGCGCTGGGAGCACACCCACGACGAGGGCCTCGGCCCGGTGTTCGAGCCCGGCAACGCGTTTGTGCGCCGGGCCGACGGTACCTTCGCCCGCGACGCGCGGGGCCTGCGGATCCGGCGGCCCGAGGCCGGCGCGGCGGGATCGATGGAGGAGCTGCGCCTCACCCGCGAGGAGCGCGGCTACCGCGCCGAAAGATCCTACGCCGGCTTCTACCCCAGCCTGCACCTCACGTGGAACCTCACGGAGAACCTGCAGGCCCGCGCCGCCGACGCCCGCACCTACGGCCGGCCCGACTTCAGCGAGATCATCCCCAACTCGACCATCAGCGAACGCGACCTCGACGAGACGCAGCTTGGCGACCCCAACGTGATCCGCGGCACGATCGACATCCGCAACACCGGCCTCAGGCCGTGGACGGCCGACAACTACGATTTGTCGCTCGAGTACTACACCGCGCAGGGCGGCATGTTCACCGCCGGCGCCTTCACCAAGGAGATCCGGGATTTCTTCGCCAACGACGTGCGCGTCGCAACCGCCGCCGACCTCGAGGCGCTCGGGCTCGAGGCGCAGTACGTCGGCTGGCAGCTCTCGACCAAGTACAACTCGGGCGCGGCCCGGGTGCGCGGGGCGGAATTCAGCGCGCGCCCCCCGCTCGGGGTGCTCGGAGCCTGGGGCAAACCGTTCACCGTTTTCCTCAACGCGACCCGCCTCGAGCTGACCGGCGACCGGCAGGCCGACTTTTCCGGATTCATCCCGTGGAACATGAACTGGGGCGTCACCTTCTCCCGCCGCCCGTTCACGCTGAACGCCAAATGGAACCACCGCGGCGAACAGAAGCTCGCTGCGCAGCCGGCGTTCGGCGCCGACGCCTTCAACTACACCGCCGCCCGCACCACGCTCGACCTCGGCGCCGACGTGCAGGTGAGCCGACGCCTGTCCCTCAACGCCAACATCCGCAACCTGTTCAACGCCTATCTCTCCAGTACGCGCTACGGCTCGCTGACCCCCGCCTACGCGATCCCGCGCCAGCACCGCCACTTCGGGGTGTACGTATCCGTCGGCCTGAAGGGCACGTTCTGATCCGCCCGCCGCCTTTTCTCCCCCATGAAAACCACCGCCCGCGTCGCCGCCCTGCTGCTTGCCCTCGCCGTCCCCGCCGTCTCCGCGGCTGAGAAAGGCGGCTTCAAATACCCGCCTTCGTTCAGCGGCGCCCGCACCGAGGTCTACAAGACCGTGGGTGACGTGAAGCTCACCCTCAGCATCTTCGAGCCGGCCTCGGGACCCAAGACCGGTCGTCCCGCCATCGTGTTCTTCTTCGGCGGCGGCTGGACGAGCGGGTCGCCCGCCCAGTTCGAGCAGCAATGCCGCCATCTCGCCGCCCGCGGCATGGTCGCGATCACGGCCGACTACCGCGTGGCCTCGCGGCACCAGGTGAAACCCGTCGCCTGCGTCGCCGACGCGAAATCGGCGCTGCGCTGGGTGCGCGCCAACGCCGCGCGACTGGGCATCGACCCGCGGCGCATCGCGGCCGGCGGCGGCTCCGCCGGCGGCCACCTCGCCGCCGCCACGGCCACGCTCCCCGGTCTCGACGAACCGGGAGAGGACACCCGCGTGAGCGCCGTCCCCGACGCCGCCGTGCTTTTCAACCCCGCCCTGGTGCTCGCGCCCATGGAGGGCCTCGCGCTCGAGGGATTCGGCACCCGCGTGCCCGAGGAGCGCCTCGGCGCCAAGCCCGAGAACCTGTCCCCCGCCCATCACGTGAAGCGCGGCGCGCCGCCGATGATCATCTTCCACGGCACGGCCGACACCACCGTGCCCTACGCGACCGCCGAGGCCTTCGCGCGCGTCATGAAGACCGCCGGCAACCGCTGCGAGCTGGTCGGCTATGACGGCCAGCCGCACGGCTTCTTCAACTTCGGCCGCCAAGGCGGCAAATACGCCGAGACCCTCGCCGCCGCGGACGCGTTCCTCGTCTCACTCGGCTGGCTTCCGGCGAAGTGAGTTCCCGGGGGTGGCGGGCCGTGATGGCTCTGGCATTATTTTGATAAACCGTTACGTGGTTTCAAATGCCGTATGAACGGCTGACCAAGACCCGCCTGACCGCGGCGCTGCGCCGCCTGGGGGAACTCGCGCACGCGCGGGGTCTGGTGCTTGAGCTGTCGCTCTACGGCGGGGCTGTCTTTACGCTGGTCTACGGCTCACGCGAATCCACCCGCGACGTCGACGGACTGATCCGACCCGCGGCCGCCGCGGAACCGCTGATCGGCCAGGTATCGCGGGAACAGAACCTGCCGCCGGACTGGCTGAATGCCGATGTGCGGCAGTTCCTGGCGTCAAAGGAGGAGAAGCGAGTTTGGACCGACGCCGATTTTGGCCCCGGCCTCAGGATCACGCTGCCGACCGCAGCCTACCTTCTCGCCCTGAAGCTCCGGGCGTGTCGTTCTCCTCTCCCAGGTTTTGCCGGCGACGAAGATGACATCCGCTTCCTGTTGCGGCGCCTGCGTCCGAAATCGTACGGGGACGTAGTAGCCGGCTTTGAGCGGTTTTTCCCCGGCGAAGTACCGGACGAACGCGCCGAGGCGCTAGTGCGCCGGATACTGCCGGAGGTTTCACGATGAACTCCCGGCCCGCCACCGTGCGCGAAGTCGCGCTGCAGGCCGAGACCCTGCGGGACTTCGGCCACCTCTGCCGGGATTGGTTGCATACGCTACGGAAGGTTTCGTCGCGGAACGCCGCCAAGGCGGCCATCCGCGAAGAACCCCCGCCGTTGCGTGACCGCTTTCCCCAAGGCGACGTCGCCGACGCCTGGCTCGCGGCGATGGCGGAGCTGATCGCCCAGCGCTGCGGTCTGCCGGTGCCGGCGTGGACGTTGAAACCGAACCGCGTTCTCCGCCACCCTTGGTTCGCCGAGGAAAACTCCGGGCCGGAAGCACGTGTCATCGCGCTGCGCGACAGCCCGTCGGCATTCAAGAAGCGGAATCTCTACGCTGCCGCCGTCGATCTACCCCTTCGGCTCCGCGCCGGCCGGCCGAAGCACACGCCGGAGCAATTGCGACGCGCCAACGCCGAACGCCAGCGCCGCTTCCGCGATCGCCGCGCCCTTGAACTCGAGTTGCTCCGCCGCGCGGTCCGCGAGCTCTAGGCCACCGCGAGCACGCTCGCCGCGTGTCAGCCGCGCACCCATTCCGCGTGCGCGGCCCTCGTCTGGAACCCAAAGCGCGGACGCCGACGCGGTGTTCAGAACCGTCTGATCCCAAAGATTATCCGCGGCTGGCAGCCGCGGCTACCGCAACCCATGGCATCCTCATCCGTGTCCAGCGGTGTCCAGCCGTGGTTACTCACCCGCGAAGCGAGTCGGGAGCGCATTGCGCCACCCGGCTGGGGCTCGTTCCGGCGCGGCGTGACGCGCGTCAGTACGTGAGCTTCACGCCCATCGCGTAGAGCGTGCCCTGCTTCTGGGCGTTGTACTTCAGGCCGCCCTCGCGCACGAAGGTCTGGGCGAACTCGTTGGTGAGGTTCATCACCTCGAGGTACAGCTCCGCGCGACGGTTGATCCGGTACTGGCCCTTGAAATCCACCATGAGGCGGGGGTCGCTGTAGACCGCCGCGTTGCCCTCTCCGCTCCGATAGTAGCGGTCGTTCCAATTCGCCAGCAGGCGCAACTGCGCGCCGAAACCCACGTACGAAAGGCCCGCGTTGGCCGCGCGCGGACGCTGGTTGGCGAGGCGGTTCTGCACGACAAGGCCGCCGAAGTCGCCTTCCGCCTGGGTGTACGTGAAGTTGGCGAAGGAGCCGAACCCGCGCCAGAACCCGGGCAGGAAGGTGTACTGCTGTTGGTAGCTCAACTCGATGCCGCGGATGCGCGCACTCCCGACGTTGCGCGTCTGCCTGAGAGTGTAGCCCGCGAACTGGCCTTCGAAACCGTTGTCCTCCCCGGTCGCGACGATGCCGTCGATCGACCGCGTGTAATTCGTGATCTGTTTCAGGAACGCGCTCACCTCGACCAGCCCGACCGGCTCGAAATACCGCTGCACCGCGGCCTCGAAGTTGTCCGAGGTGTAAGGCCGCAGGTCCGGGTTGCCCGTGGTGATCAGGCGCGAGTCGTCGTTGACGTTCGTCGTCGGCAGCAGGCTGGCGACGGGCGGACGCGTGATCGACTTGTTGTAGCTTGCGCGCAGCTGCAGGCGCGGTCGCGGTTCCGCGACCACGTGCACCCCGGGGAACACGTTCGCGTAGTCGCCACCCGTCGTGAACTTGCCCGCCGAGAACTGCGCCAGCGCCCGGGCGGCATTCTGCGCCGGAGGCAGTGAGGTCACCGAGGTGGTACCGGCCGAGGCGGAAGTCTTCCGCCGGTACGCGCGTCCCTCGTTTTCCGTTCGTTCCACGCGCAGGCCGGCGAGCACCCGCACCGGTCCGACTTTCACGCCGCCCTGGCCATAGACCGCCGCGATCGTCTCGATGAAGCTCGCGTCACCCTGCAGCGAGCTGGTCACGCTGTTGTAGGCGTCGGCGGCGCTCTGCGTCCAAAGATCCGAGCGCGTCGTGATGTCGCCCGGTCCGCCGGCGCCGGGCGCGAGCAGGAAAGGAAACGGACCGTAGTTGCCGGACGCCTGCACGAACTGCGCCCCGAGGAAAGGACCGATGCCGCGCGGTCCGTTGTAGGTGTAGTTCTGGACGTCGGTATTCTGGCTGCGCCAGTCGCGCTCCCAGCGCGCGCCCGCCTTCCAGTGGGCGGGCAACGCGGTCGCAAGGTTGCGCCGGAAGTCGAGCCGCAGGCCGGCCCGCTCGTTGGGGGCGCGGTAGCTGCGCCGGATGTAGGTGCGCGGCGTGTAGTTCGCCGGGTCGTAAATCGAGGGTCCCGATGTCTGGCGAAACGCCGGGTACCACGCCGGCCGGCCGCGGCGGTCGATCTCCCAGCCGATGCCGGTGACGTTGGCCGTGAGGTCGGCGTTGATCGGATACCAGGTGGTCGCGCGCGAGTAGTTGGCGTCGAAGTTCAGCTGTCCGGCTCCGCCCGCGAGGCGGTGCTCGAGACCGCCCGACACCGCGTAGGTCGACGCCTTCTTCCGCGATTGGCCGGAAAAAACCTCCGAGACCGAACCCGTGATGGGCAGCGCCCGCTGGAAATCGTAGGTGCTGCCGGGCTCGAAACTCGCCGCCGCCGCGGTGGTCGCCGTCGATTGCCGGTAGATCTGCGAGGTCTCCGGCGTGACATTCAGATTGAGGGTGTTGCGCCAGTAGAGGGCGGTGCGTTCGCCCAGCTTGTAGTCGAGATTGAGCCCCACGTTCTGCTTGTGCGTCGGCGCGTAAGTCTCGCCCGAGCCGACGGCACGAAGCAGCGGCGTCGCCAGGCCGTTCGTGGCGCTCGGCAGCACATGCCCCGCGCCCGCGGCCGCCGCCCCGATGCCGCCCACCGCGTCGGTGAGCGTGGGCGCCGAACGGTGGCTCACGTTGAACGCCACCCCGAGGTTGCGGCTTCCGCCGAAAGCGTTGAGCACGTCGGAATAGTTCAGCGTCACGAGGTCGAGCCGCGCCGGGTCCCGGGAGGGGCTCCGGCTCTCGTAAAGATCGGTCCAGCGCGTGCCGAGGGTGAGGTCGACGCGGCGTCCGCGCCGGTCGAAACCGCGGCGCGAGACGAGGTTGAGGTAGCCGGCGATCGCGTTGGCGGGCATGTCGGGCGTCGGTGCCCGCACAATCTCCGCCGTCTCGATATTGCCGGTGTCGAGCGCCGTGAGCTGGAAATCGCGGCTCGACGAGGTGCCGACCGAGGAGGCGAGATTGTTGCCGTCGGTCATGAGCGAGATGAAACTCGTGCCCATCCCGCGCAGGAAGATCTCCACCGCCTCGCCCGAGGTGTAGTTCACCGCCACGCCGGGCAGGCGCATGAGCAGCTCGCCGGGGTTGGCCGCGGGGTTGCCGAAGGAATCCGCCGCCGCGACCGTCTTGGCGTTATCCGCCTGGCTTTGCCGCTGGATGGCAAGCGCCTGCCCCTCGCGCAAACCGCTCACCGTGAATTTTTCCAGCCGGTAGATGACCGCGGTCAACGCCGCCTCGACGCGCACCTGGCCGCCCGGCGGCACGTTGACCGCCTGCCGCCACGTCTCGAGTCCGGCGAAGGAGACCACCAGCGTCGCCGGCCCCGCGCCCGCGGGCAGCGCGAACGAGCCGTCGCGTTCGCTCTCGGTCTCGGCCGGGGCGCCCTCGATCCGTACCCGCGCACCGGCGAGCAGGTCGCCCGTCGCCTGATTGGTGACGACTCCCGTCACGACGCCGCGCGGTTCGGCGGCGAAAAGCGGGGCGCAGGAAAACCATACGACGAGCAGGAAGCGGGAGAGCGGGCGCACGGTAGGCATGGGGAACGGGCCTTCGAGCACACGCCGAACCGGACGCGCGACAAACCGATTCCGCGAAAGGCGCGCCACCCGCGCGGTTGCCGAAGGTTCCCCAATCCCGCACGATCCCCCCATGCCCCGCCCCGCCGCCTCCCGCCTGGTCTTCCACAACGGCATCGTCGTCCTGCCCGACCGCGTGTTGGAGGGGGCGTTCGTCGAGTGCGCCGGCGGCCGGATCCGCCGCATCGGCCGCGGCCGACCGCCCCGGGGCGCGGAACCCATCGACGCGCGCGGCGGCTATATCACGCCGGGGTTCGTCGACATCCATGTCCACGGTGGCGCGGGCGCCGACTTCATGGACGGCGACCCCTCGGCGGTGCGGACCGCTTGCCGCGCGCACGCGCGCCACGGCACGACCACGATCTTCCCCACGACCACGACCGGCTCCGAGGCCCGTATCGCCGCCATGCTGCGCGCCTGCGCGGAGGTGAAGAAAGCGAACGCGGTCCATGACGGCGCGCGGATCGAGGGGGTGCACTTCTACGGCCCGTACTTCGCCTCCGACAAAGTCGGGTGTCATCCGGCGGAGGGACGTCGCGATCCCGACGCGCGCGAGTACCGCCGGCACTTCGCCACCGGCGTCATCCGCATCGCGACCTGCGCGGCGGAGCTGCCGGGCGCGGAGGCGTTTTACCGCGCGGCCCGCCGTCTCGGCTGCCTCGTGACCTGCGGCCACTCCAACGCCACCTGGGCCGAGATGGATCGCGCGTTCCGCGCCGGCATGCGGCACGTCGACCACTTCTGGTGCGCGATGAGCTCGGTGGCGTCGCTGCGCCAGCGCTGCGGCACGCCCATGCAGGCGAGCATGGAGCAATTCGTGCTCGCGCGGCCGGAGATGAGCACCGAGGTGATCGCCGACGGGCATCATCTCTCGCCCGAGCTCCTCGAGTTCGCCTGGCGCCAGCTCGGACCGCGCCGGCTCTGCCTCGTGACCGACGCCAACCGCGCCCTCGACCAGCCGCCGGGCCGCTACCGCTTCGGCTGCGCCGAGGACGGGGAGTGGATCGAGAGCGACGGCAAGGTCGGGTTCGTGCCCGGAGGCGGCGCGCTCGCCAGCTCCGTGGTGGGCCTCGACACCATGGTGCGCAACATGGCGAGGCTGACGCCGGCGCCGCTCGCCGACGTGGTGCGCATGGCGAGCCTCACACCCGCGGAGCGCGCCGGCATCGCCGCGGAGACCGGCAGCCTGGCGAAGGGAAAACGCGCCGACGTCCTGGTGCTCGATGGACGGCTGCGCGTGCGGCGCGTGTTCATCGGCGGCGCGGAGTTCGCCGGCTGAGGTCGCCGGGGCATTTGCCGGAAGACGAGCCCGTCGCATCGTGTCGGCCATGATACCCTTCCCCCGCGGACGCCTCATCCCCGGCTCCAGCCGGCCGCTGTTTCTCCTGCTGCTCGCCACCGCGGTGCGCGTGGAAGCGGATCCGCGCGCCGGCCTCGCGAAGGAAACTACGACCGCGCTCGAGGCCGCGCTCGCCGCCGACCCGGTGCCAGGGGTGCGCCTGCTGCGCGCGGAGCTCCACGGCTCGCGCCTCGAACTGGATTTCAGCGGCGCGCTCGCCGCGCTTGAACCGGGAAGCGCGGCCTTCGAGGCCTTTTCGCGCCGCATCCATCGCGCGACGGGCGACGTGCTGGACCGCGCGCTCGTCTCCTACGAGGTGCGCACCTCCATCGCCGGCACCCCGTTGCATCAATTACTGGCGTCCTCCGACACCGCGCTCCGCCAGCGTCCGCTCCGCGAGGCGCCGGCACCCACCACTCCCTCCGCGGCCGCGCTCGCGCTACGCCGGATCGCGGTGAGCCCGGGCCACGGCTACTACCAGAACGCCGCCGGCGCCTGGGTGCTCCAACGCGGCTACTGGCAGGGCATCGTCGAGGACTTCGTGAACCACGACATGATCACGCTCGTGCGCGACGAACTGCAGGCCGCCGGCGCCGAGGTGCTGTCCACCCGCAATCTCGACCGCGCGGCCGGCAACGGGGAAAGCGGCTTCCCGCGCTGGCAGGAGGCCGCCCGCTACCACCTCAAGGCCATCGGCGCGCCCGCCTCGGTCTGGAGCTCCACCGGCACCGATCATCTCAGCCAGGACATCCGGTGCCGTCCGCTGTGGGCCAACCAAGTCAACGCCGACGTGCTCGTGAGCCTCCACAACAACGGCGGCGGCGGCACCGGCACCGAGACGCTCTACGACACCGACAACGGCTTCGGCCCCGAGAGCAAGCGGCTGGCCGACGCGGTGCACAACCGCGTGATCGCCGCGATCCGCCGCGAGTACAAC
>CAXRGI010000146.1:0-13485 GCA_964229935.1 Opitutales bacterium | reverse complement strand
GTGAAACAGCACGCCGGCGCCCGCGTCCTCGGCCGCCCGTACCACCAAGGCGCCTTTGTCGACCCAGCGCCCTCCGTGCCGGATATCCGACTGAAAGAAGATAGCCGCGCGGTCGGGCGGCACCGCGTCGATCACCGCCCGGACAGCGCCGAGGAACCAGGCCCGCCAGGCCTCGAGGGCCAGGTTCACCTCGGAGACATCAGGCAGCGAGGTGACCGCACACGCGCCCTCGATGCACCCTCGCTCGCGCAGCCAAGCGAGCGCCTCAGCGCAGTGCACCTCGCGGGACGCGGTCGGGCTTGGAGAAGCCGAGCCGCTCATTTCGCGGGACGCACGTCGTGGCAGTAAAGGGTATCGTGGTAACGAAGGAACAGCCGGCCCTCCAAAATCACCGGATGCGCCCACGCGTCACGCCCGCGCGTATTGGGAACGCGGAAGCGCCCGCGGATTTCGAACTTCGAATCCGTAGGTTCCAACATGAGCATCGTGCCATCCTCGCTCAGCGCGTAGAGGCGTCCGTCCGCGTGCAGCGGCGCCCCTTTGATCAGGTCGGGTGCCTCATAGAGGGTTTGGCCCGTCGCCGCGTCCAGCGCCGCCCAACCACGACGCGCCGGATAGTAGGCGCCGTAGAGGCGGCCCGCCACATGCACGACCCCTCCCTGGCAGGGATCGAGCGGATTGGTCCAGAGGTCCTCCACGCCCACCGCTTCGCCAGACGCACGCGGCGCGACCAAACGATGAAGCCGGCCGGGCGGCCCATGCGGGGCCGACATGAACACCGCGTCACCCACGAGTACGGGCATCATCGCGAGCACCGAATAGGAGGTCGGTCGCGGGCGCGTCCATTGCAGTTTTCCGGTGTCGGCGTCGGCGCAATAAAGGTTCCGCAGGGACGCTCCGATGAGCAGTCGACGGCCGGCGAAACGAACCAGGATCGGGGACGCGTAGGCCGCATGGTCCACCCCGGCCTCGGCCCCGGCTACCGGCAAGGGCTCGCTCCGCCAAAGCTCAGCTCCGGTCACACGGTCGAACGCCACGAGCAGGGCGTCGCGCCCACCCGCCGTCGCATAGACGGCGCGATCATCGACCAGCAGGCACTCGCTCAGTCCCCATGTGATGTTCTCGCCGCCATAACGCTTGAGAAGATCCACGGCCCACCGCTCGGCACCGGTCGCCGCATCCAGGCAGACCACGCGACCGTGGGCGTTCTGGTGATAAACCCGCCCATCCCGCACCGCGACCGACGAGCGGGCGCCCTGATACTGGTTGAGCCAGGCGTCGCCGTTGCGGACTGACCACAGTGGCTTACCCTCCAGGTCGAAAGCCAGCACCCGCACCTCTTCGCCAAAATCCCCGGTGACGAAGAGCCGTCCGCCGGCGATGATCGGAGAAGAGAACCCCTTGCCCAGTCCCCCGGTCTTCCAAAGCAGGCGCGGTCCTTCCTCCGGCCAAGATCCGAGCAGGCCGCGCTCATCACTGATGCCGTCGCGGCGCGGGCCGCGGAATTGCGGCCAACCGGGTTCGGGCGAGGCGATCAGCTCCGCGCTCGCCGCACGCAATCCAGATTGTTTCGGGATGGCCGGGAAAGCGCCGACCAGCAATGCCGCGCCCGCCAGCGCGAGAATCGGAGACTTCGGGGGGTGCATAGGGTGGACGTTGTTCGCCTCCTGCCGGTCGTCCAGCGCGAGCCGCGGGTAATCCTCCGGGGATAATAAAGGCTCCGGCCGCCCTGCCGCTTGCCATCCGCCCCGTCACGGCTTCCTGTCGGTTTCACCCCTGCACCCATGAACCGCCGCGCCTTCCTGCAGACGTCGTCCGCCCTCACCGCCGCCGTGCTCGCGCCCACCGCAGGCCAGGCCGCGCCGTCGAACGCGCGCCGCATGCGCGTCGCGCTCGTTCCGGGCAGCATCGGAGTCACCGCCGGCAGTCAGCGCGAGTTGATCGATCTCGCCCGCCGGCATGGTTTCGAGGCCGTCGAGCCGCGCGCGACCGAGCTCGCCGCCGCTTCGCCGGGCGAGATCGCGGGCTTCCGCGCCGGACTAGCGGACGCGAAACTCGCCTGGGCGGCCACGTCGCTCAGCGTCGATTTCCGCAAGGACGACGCGACATTCCGCTCCGGTCTCGGCGATCTGCCGCGGCTCGCCGCGGGGCTCCGCCGCGCCGGCGCCGATCGTATCGGGACCTGGATCCCGCCCAGCCACGACACCCTGACCTACCGGGCCAATTTCGCGCTGCACGCCTCGCGGCTGCGCGAGGTCGCGGTCATTCTCGGCGACCACGGCATCCGCCTCGGCCTCGAATACGTGGGCACGCAGCTCAACCTCGTCGCGAAGCGCTATCCATTCGTCCACACGATGGCCGAGGCGCGCGAGCTCATCGCCGAGATCGGCCGGCCCAACGTGGGCTTGGTGCTCGACACCTGGCATTGGTGGACGGCCGGCGACACCGAGGATGAAATCCGCGCGCTGCAGGCGTCCGACATCGTGAGCGTCGACCTCAACGACGCGCCGCGCGACATCCCGAAACCCCAGCAGAAGGACGGCGAGCGCGAACTGCCCCTGGCGACCGGCGTGATCGACACCCGAGTGTTCATGCGTGCGCTGCACGCGACCGGCTTCGACGGCCCCGTGCGCTGCGAGCCGTTCAACAAAACCCTTAACGCCCTCGACAACGACCCCGCCTGCGCCGCCGTGAGCAAGGCCATGCACGCCGCGATGGCGCTGGTCGGCTGAGGCGTCGAAGGGAGACGGTCCGCCGCCCCGCTTTCCGAACGAAGATCCGTAATCTCCGGGGCTTCAGCCCCGGCTACACCCTACGGTCTTCAGTCTGCGGTGACGATATCGCGTGACAGGCGTTCACCGATTCCCCGCGTTCCAGCTTTCCTCGTTCATTCCAGCCCGATCGCGATTCCCCCAAGGGCGTTTTCGCGCTTTTCGTGCCTTTCGTGGTGCCACTCCGGCCCGGTTCCGGGTGTTCAGGTTTCACCAGAGCTGAATCACCGTTTGCCAGCGCGGGAGGGGCTCGCTTTGTTGCTAGAAAACTCCCGCCGATGTCCCTCGCCCGCACTCTGGTCAAAGACGCCCTCAACGCCGCCGCGCCGGCCGACGCCATCCTGCTGCAAGGCTGGGTGCGCACGCGGCGCGACGCGAAGGCGTTCTCCTTCATCGAGCTCAACGACGGCTCCTGCCTGAAGGGCATCCAGGTCATCGCCAACGCCAGCCTGCCGAACTACGCCGCCGACATCGGCCGCGCGCAGACCGGCGCCTCGATCGAGGTCCGCGGCAAACTGGTGCCTTCGCAGGGCCAGGGCCAGAAGTGGGAGGTCGTGGCGGAGTCGCTCACAATCGTCGGCGAGGTCGACGCGACCTATCCGCTGCAGAAGAAAGGCCACACGCTCGAGTTCCTGCGCGAGATCGCGCACCTGCGGCCGCGCTCAAACTTGTTCGGCGCCGTCTTCCGCGTGCGCAGCCGGCTCGCCTACGCCGTGCACCAATTTTTCCAGAACCGGGGCTTCGCCTACGTCCACGCGCCGATCGTCACGGCGAGCGACTGCGAGGGCGCGGGCGAATTGTTCCGCGTCACGACCCTCGACCCCTCGCACCCGCCGATGACGGAGGCGGGCGACGTGGACTTCCGGCAGGATTTCTTTGGCAAGAAGGCCTATCTCACCGTGAGCGGCCAGCTGGAGGCGGAGGTCTTCGCGTGCGCGCTGTCCAACGTCTACACGTTCGGCCCGACCTTCCGCGCGGAAAACTCCAACACGTCGCGCCACGCGGCCGAGTTCTGGATGATCGAGCCCGAGATGGCCTTCTGCGACCTGCAGGGGAACATGGACCTCGCGGAGGAGTTCGTGAAGCACCTCATCCGCGACGCCCGCGAGCATTGCGCGGCCGACCTCGAGTTCTTCTCCAAGTTCGTCGACAAGGATCTGCTCTCCCGCCTCGACTTCGTGCTCCAGCGGCCGTTCCAGCGCTGCAGCTACACCGAGGCGATCGAGATCATCACGAAGTCCGGCCGGAACTGGGAGCACCCCGTCATCTGGGGCGACAACCTGCAGAGCGAACACGAGCGCTTCCTAGCCGAGGAGCACTTCAAGTGCCCGGTCACGGTCTACAATTATCCCCGCACCCTGAAACCCTTCTACATGCGCGTGAACGAGGACGGCAAAACCGTGCGCGCCATGGACCTGCTGGTGCCAGGAATCGGCGAGATCATCGGCGGCAGCCAACGCGAGGAGCGCCTCGAGGTGCTCCGCGAGAACATGGCCCACCACAAACTGAGCGAAAAGGAGTACTGGTGGTACCTCGATCTGCGCCGCTACGGCACCGTGCCGCACGCGGGCTTTGGGTTGGGCTTCGAGCGCATGCTGATGTTCGTCACCGGCGTGGGGAACATCCGCGACGTCATCCCGTTCGCACGCACCCCCGGCACCGCGGAGTTCTGAGTTCCCGCCCCTCGAGGTGGTGTTTTGCCGGAACGATTTTCTTCGGGCAGGACGCATTTCCCCTGATCTGCGCCGTCCGCGAAATCTGCGCTTCACGTTCGCCGCCTTCGGGAAAGCCTTCGGCCGTAAGGTCGCCGGCATAGTCCGGGGACGCCGGACCCTCGCTACAAACGACCCGCATTTATCCGTGTCGCTTCGTGTCCATCCGTGGTCGCCCCCTCTCGGAACTAGTCGGAAGCCATGCTGAAAGACGCTTGGGTTGCGGCGAAGCCACGCTGAGCCGCCCGCGCGCGTCTGCGCGCTTTCCTCCGCGGGGCACGGCCACCAACCTGCCGCCATGAAACCCCTCCGCGCCCTCGCCGCCGCGGCCCTGCTCGCGACGGCCATCCCGCTGCTGCCTGCCGCCGGCCCGCTCGTGCCCGTCGGACTCGCCCGCGTCGATATCACCCCCGACACCCCGATTCTTCTTTCCGGCTATCAGTCGCGGACCACCGCCGCGGAGAAGGTGGAGATGCGCCTGCACGCCCGCGCGCTCGCGCTCGGCGAGGATGGCCCCGGGCTCACCGTCCTGCTCGCCGCTGAGGTGATCGCCATCGGCGAGGACACCGCCGCGCACGTCGCGATGGAGCTCGAACGCCGGTTCGGTATCCCCCGCGCCCGCGTCGCCGTCACCGCCACGCATACGCACGCCGGTCCGGCGCTGGCCGACACGATCCCGTTCATGTTCTCGCGTGACCTGCCCGAGGAAGAGCGCGACCGCATCGCGCGCCACACTCGCGTGTTTCGCGAGAAACTCGTCGCCGTGGCGACCGCGGCCATCGCCGCGCGCCGACCCGCTCGGCTCGACTGGGCCGAGGGCCGCGTCGACTTCGCCGCGCACCGCCGCACCGTCGTCGACGGCAAGTGGAAGGGCTTCGGCATCGTTCCGGGCGGCCCGGTCGACCACGCGCTGCCCGTGCTGCGTGTGACGGACTCCGCCGGGGCCGTCCGGGGCGTGCTGCTCGGCTACGCCTGCCATTGCACGACGCTGGCGGGGTCCGACAACTTCGTGCACCCCGACTGGGCCGGCGACGCCGCTGCTCGCATCGAGGCCGCCCACGGCGGCGCGCCCGCGCTCGTCACGATCGGCTGCGGCGCCGACGCCAACCCGGGGATGCCACGCGGCCTCGCGGGCGTGCCCGTGCACGGCGCGAAAGTGGCCGCCGAAGTCGCCCGCCTGCTGGCGGAGCCGATGCGCCCGTTGGGGCCGGTGACCGCGGCAACCCTTAGGCGGATGGAACTCCCGTTCGACCGCGCGGTGACGCGAGCCGAGTTGGAGACCCGCGCGGCAACAGGCTCCCGCGTGCAAACCGCCTACGCCGCGCGGCGTTTTCTCGCGGAGCTCGACGCGGGACGCGCCTTGCCGGCGGCGCTGCCGTACGTCGTGCAAGCTTGGAGCTTCGGCCGTGATCTCCGGATGGTATTCCTGGCGGGAGAAGTGGTCTCGGAGTATTCGCTGCGCCTGCGGCGTGAACTGCCGGATGAGCGTCTGTGGATAACCGCGTACGCCAACGCCACTCCCAGCTACATCCCGTCGCGCCGGATGTTTCCCGAGGGTGGCTACGAGATCGATGGCTCGATGGATTACTACGGCTGGCCCGTGCGACTGGCGGAAAAGACCGAGGACGTTATTATCGACGCGGTGAAAGCCATGCTGGGCTCCGCTCCCCATCATCCATGAAAAACCGCCCCCTCACGACCACGCTGCTTTTGACCGCCGCGCTGCTCGGTAGCGGCTACAAGGAAGTCCCCCCGCCGCCGAAGGTCGTACTGCCTCCACCCCTTTCGCCCGCGGAATCGCTCGCCGCGATCCAAGTGCCCGCCGATCTCGAAGTGGAATTGGTCGCAGCGGAGCCGGCGGTGCTTGATCCGGTGGATCTGGCCTGGGGGCCCGACGGTCGCCTCTGGGTCGTGGAAATGGCCGATTACCCGCAGGGTATGGACGGTAAAGGCAAGCCGGGCGGACGCGTGCGGGTATTGGAGTCGACGCGGGGCGACGGCCGCTACGACAAATCGACTCTTTTCGCCGACGGACTGCGGTCGCCCACCACAGCCGTGCCGTGGCGCGACGGCGTGCTAGTCGTGGCGGTGCCGCACATCGTCTATCTCGCCGACACTGACGGCGACGGCCGCGCGGACCGGCGGGAGATCCTTTTTTCCGGACTCGCCGAAGGAAACGAGCAGCATCTGGCGAACGGCCTCCAGTGGAGCCTCGACGGCTGGTTGCACCTCGGCAACGGCAACAGCGGCGGCAAGGTGACGTCACCGACCCTGGGCCGAGTGGTGGAGCTCGGGCAACGCGACTTCCGCGTGCGACCTGAGACCGGGGAGGTCGAATTGGTGACCGGGCAGACGCAGACCGGACGGAATCGCGACGACTGGGGAAACTGGTTCGGCGGCAACAATTCGAACCCCATCTGGCACTTCGCGCTCGAGGAACACTACCTGCGGCGCAACCCGCACTTCGTCCCACCCAACCCGGTTTCGATCATCGCCGCGACGCCGGGCGCCGCGCGCGTTTATCCCCGCAGCCAGACCCTCGCGCGTTTCAACGACGGCTTCGCCGCGAACCACTTCACGTCGGCCTGCGGCACGATGATCTACCGCGACGACCTGCTCGGACCGGCCTATGCCGGCAACGCCTTCATCTGTGAGCCGGTCCACAACCTCGTGCACCGCTCAACCCTGCGGCCGTCGGGACCGACCTTCCGCAGTGAACGCGCCCCGGAGGACGCCGCGGGCGAATTTCTCGCCTCGACCGACTCCTGGTCCCGGTTTGTGGCCGCCCGCGCGGGGCCGGACGGCGCGCTCTACTTCGCGGACATGTACCGCCTGGTGATCGAGCATCCGCAATGGATTCCCGCCGCCTGGCAACGCGAGTTGGGTGACCTACGGAAGGGGGAAAACCAGGGTCGCATCTACCGGGTGAAACCCCGCGGCCGCGCGTTGCGACCGGTGCCCCGGCTCGACCGCGCCGACCTCGCCGGACTCGCCGCTGCCTTGGAGAGCCCCGCCGGTGTGACGCGCGACCTGGCGCAGCAGCTCATCACGGGGCGCGCCGACCGCGCCATTGCGCCCAAGCTCATTCGCATCGCCGAGTCGTCCGCCTTGCCGGCCGCGCGCGGGCAGGCGCTGTGGACGCTACGGGCGCTCGACGCGCTCACACCGGATCTCCTGCGCCGGACGTTGGCCGATCCCCACCCCGGTGTGCGCCGCCAGGCGTTGCGGCTGAGCGAGGGTTTCGCCGGCCGGGACGCCGCCCTTGGGGCGGCCGTGGCGGCACGGGCGGCCGACACCGATGGCAGCGTGCGTCAACAGGCCGCCTACACCCTCGGCGAATGGCCGGGGCCGGAGGCCGGCGCCGCCCTGGCCGCTCTCCTGCGGAACGACAGCGACCGCTACATCCGTGCCGCGGCGATGAGCTCGGCATTGCCGCACGCCGAAACCCTTCTCTCGGAATTGTCCGGCGGCGGGCCGGCGCTGGAAACGCTGGTGGCCGAGATCGCGACGGCGACGGACAATGCGCGCGCGATCGCCGGTCTGCTCGCCCGTATCTCGGCCGCAGTCTCGGCGGCGGATCCACGGCCGGTGTTCGATTCGCTCGGCGCGCTGCTCGAACGGCTCCAACGCAACAACCAGACTCTGGCGCAGCTTTCGACCAAAGGCGGTGAACCGATGCGCCTGGCGCTGGAAGGGACCGATGCGGTGCTGGCGCGCGCCCGAACGATCGCAGCCGACGCCAAGGCCTCCACGCCTGAACGCGCGGCGGCGATTGGTCTACTGGGCCGCGGCCGCAAGGGGCAGGACGAGGATTTCAACCGGCTAGCCGGCCTGCTGGCGGCCGATCAGCCGGCGGAAGTTCAGCTCGCGGCGGTGCGCGCCCTCGGTCGCATGAACCGCACCGCCACCCCCGAGCGCCTGCTCGCCGGCTGGTCCGGCTACGGGCCCGCGGTTCGCACCACGGTGCTCGATCTTGTCTCCGCGCGTCCCGCTTGGGCTCACGTGCTCCTGGATCGCGCGGAGGCCGACGAGAACTTCCGGGCGCAGATCGACCCGGGACGGCGCACGGTCCTGTCCCAACATCCCCAGGCCAAACTGGCGAATCGCGCCGCGGCGATCTTCGGCACGGGAATCGACGCCGGCCGGCAGAAGGTGGTCGACCGTTACCTGGGCGCCTTGCCGGGCCTGAAGGCCGACGCGCAGCGCGGAGCAGGGGTGTTCGTGAACGCGTGCAGCGCCTGTCATAGTTTCGGCACGACGCCGGGTAGACCGGTGGGCCCCGACCTCGCGGTCGTGAAGGACCGCAGCGCGGGCTATCTGGTCACGCACATCCTCGACCCGAATCGCGCGGTGGAGGACCGCTATCAATTTTACACGGCGACGCTGCAGGACGGCCGCACCCCGGCCGGCCTCGTGGCCGGGGAAACCGGGAGCAGCCTCACACTCCTCGGCCTCGACGGCACCGAACAGACCATCCTCCGTGGCGAGCTCCGTTCGCTGATGAGCTCGGGCCGTTCGCTCATGCCCGAAGGCCTTGAGGCCGCGGTGGACGAACAGGCGATGGCCGACCTCGTGGCCTTCCTCGCCGCCAGCCGCTGACCGGTGCGGAGGCTCGCGCGCGGGCCTTCTGTCTCTGCGCGTTTTGCGCGTTGTCGCGGCCATCGGACAGATTGGCCGCGAAAAGGCTCAAAACGCGCCGCGGGAGAGCTTGAACCGCAAGGCCGGAAAGTTCGGGAAGGCATCGGCCGCATTTCATCATCCGCGGTGCCGATCAAAGGTCTGAGCCTCCGTTTCCCGCTTTCCGGCTTTCCGCATTCACTCCGAATCGGAAACGCCTTCGGTTTGAGCGGAACCGCGCCGGTCTTGGTCCTTCTCCTCATTGGGGCTGGTCGGCGTCGGCGGCCCGGCTACGGTCCAGGAGCCGATGCCCGTCCTGCTCCAATCGCCGCCCGTCCAATTGAGCCTGCTCGCGGCCTTCCTCTACGCGGCGGGGGCGCTCATCATCAAACGCTCCGCGGAACTGGGCGTGGGTGTCTGGCGCACCGCGTTTGTCGCGAACCTCCTCTGCGCGCTGCTTTTCCTGCCGCTGCTTGCGCTCGGCGGTGAGGTCCACGCGGGGCTCTGGTGGCAGCCCATGCTCACCGGGGCGTGCTTCGTGGCGGGCCAGTGGCTCACTTTCATCGCCTTTGAACGCGGCGATGTCTCGGTCGCCACCCCCGTGCTTGGCATCAAGATCCTCCTCGTCGCCGTGCTCGTCACCGCGATCGGCGGCGAACGGCTTCCCCCGCGGATCTGGGCGGCCGCGGGTCTCGCCACACTCGGTATCGCCCTGCTTAACCGCCGTCCCGCGGCGGGTGTACCCCACGACATCGGCCGGACCGTCCTCACGGCCGGCGCGGCGGCGACCGTCTTCGCGGTCTTTGACGTCCTGGTGCAGCTTTGGGCCCCGCGGTGGGGCATCGGGCGCTTCCTGCCGCTCTCTCTCGGCTGCGCCGGGCTGATGTCCTTCGCGTTGGTGCCGCGCTTCCGCGCCCCGCTCTCGGCCATTGATCGTCGCGCCTGGCCGTGGCTGATCGGCGGGGCCCTGCTGATCGGTGTACAGTCGGTGATCTTCGTCTCGACGATCGCCCGCTGGGGGCAGGCCGCCACGAGCAACGTGGTCTACAGTTCGCGCGGATTATGGACCATCGTGCTGGTCTGGCTCGCGGGCGGCTTGCTCGCCAGCCGCGAGCAGGCCGCCGGGCGCCTCCTCGTGTGGCGCCTGGCGGGAGCCGCGCTCATGATGTCCGCCGTGGCCCTGGTCGCGGCCTGATCGATGCTTCTCTCACTCCTCGCACCTCTCGCGCTCCGTTCCGCCTGCCTCGCCGGGCTGCTCCTGCTCGCGGGCGGCTGCGCGCGCCGGGAGCCGCCGGCCGCGTCCGGTGCACGCACCGACATCCTCCACGTGGGCAACGGCGCGGAGATCCAATCCCTCGACCCCCACCTCGCGGGCGGCAGCGTCGACCACAACGTGCTGAGCACGCTGTTCGAGGGGCTGCTCACTCTGGACGAGGAAACGCTGGCGCCGCGACCGGGCGCGGCCGAGCGGTGGGAGGTTTCGCCCGACGGCCTCACCTACACGTTTCACCTCCGGCGGGACGGCCGGTGGTCGAACGGCGACCCGCTCACGGCCAGGGACTTCCTGCTCAGTTTCCGTCGCGCGCTTTCGCCCGCGTTTGCGTCGGAGTACCGGGACGCGCTCTACCCGGTGCGCGGCGCGGAGGCGTTCGCGAAGGGGCGCATCACCGATTTCAGCGCCACCGGCTTCGCGGCGCCCGATGACCACACGGTAGTCATAACCCTGGAGCGCCCCGCGGCGTATTTTCCGACGGTGCTGCGCGCCAACGTCTGCTTCCCGGTGCACTCCGCCTCGGTGTTGCGCGGCGGCACGGCAATGGAGGATCGCACCGGCCGCTGGACGGACGCGCGTCCGTTCGTCGGCAACGGGCCGTTCCGCCTCGTGGAGTGGCGGGAGCAGCGCCACCTCGAGGTGGAACGCAATCCGCATTACTGGGACGCCGCCCGGGTGCGGCTGAAGGGAATCCGCTTTTATCCGGCCGAGTCCACGCAGGCGCAGGAGCTGGCTTTCCGCGCCGGCCAGCTGCACACCACGTGGGATGTGCCCCTGGCGAAGGTCGCGGCCTACCGCCGGGACTCGCCGGAATTGCTCCGGGTGGAACCTTACTTCGAAAGCTACTTCATCCGCTTCAACACCCGGCACCCCGTGCTGGGCGACGCGCGGGTGCGGCGGGCGCTGGCTCTGGCGGTCGATCGCGGTGCCATCACCCGCGATGTACTCCGCGGCGGACAGGCTCCGGCCGCATCGCTCACGCCGCCGGGGTTGGGCGGCTACACGCCACCGGACGCGGTGCCGCACGACCCCGCCGCGGCGCGAAGCCTGCTGGCCGCGGCTGGTTTTCCGGGAGGCAAGGGAATCGGCCCGCTCGAGCTCTCGACCATCTCCTCCGAAATCAACCAGAGTATCGCCGAGGCGCTCCAGGCGATGTGGCGGCGCGAGCTCGGCCTCGAGGTCCGGATCACCCGGAAGGAATTCAAGGTGCTGCTCAATTCCTTGGACACGCTCGACTACGCGCTGGCGCGGGGGCGCTGGATCGCCGAATACCCCGATCCGCTCACCTACCTTTCCATTTTCACGACCGGTAACGGCGTGAACGGCACCGGTTTCTCCGATCCCGTCTACGACGAGCTCGTCACCTCCGCGGCGCGGGCCCCCTCGGCCGCCGCCCGGCTCGGGATTCTGCACCGCGCCGAGTCTCACCTGATGGAACAGATGCCGGTCGCCCCGATTTACTGGGGATCACGCGCCACGCTCGTGGCCACCCGGGTGCGGGGCTGGAAGCCGTCGCCTCTGGGGTTCCGCAACTACAAGGACGTCTGGCTCGAGCCCTGAGCTCGCCGCGCCCAATCACGCCTTGTCTCGCCGTCCGCCTCCGAGCAGCCTGCGCCCATCGACCTGAGGACCGCAGAGTGAGCGTGACCAACGATCAGCCGACCGGCCGGAACGCCGCCGCCTTCCCGCGGAGGCGGCGGCGCGGAGGCTTCACGATCCTCGAGGTCACCATGGCGACGTTCGTCCTCGCCCTCGGCATCGCGACCTCGATCGTCGCGATCCAATCGGGTCTGAAGTTCATCGACGTCGCCCGCGACACCACCCTCGCCTCCCAGATCCTGCAGAGCGAGATCGAGCGCATCCGCATGATGAGCTGGACCTCGGTCACGGCGTTGCCCGCGCGGGCGGAAGTCAGCCTCTCCGACATGTTCTCCTCGTCGGAGGCGCTCGCCCGCCGCTTCACCGTCACCCGCACGGTCGAGTCGGACGCCGCGCGTCCCTCCGACGTGCGGCTCATCACCCTCTCGGTCACCTGGCGCGCGGTCGACGGGCGCACGCAAACGCGCAGCTTCCAGGCGAAATACATCCGCAACGGGCTGTACGATTATTTCTACACGGTAGCGCGCTCGTCGTAGAGCCGTCAGGCGCGAACGAAAACCACGGATGGACACGGATAAACACGGATTAATCGGGAACTTTACGGCGGCTCCGGAACGCCCACCCGCGACGGGCGCCGGCCAGGTCCGCGACCAATCAGGGGGTTCAGCGAGCGCGAATCCGTGTCCATCCGTGTCCATCCGTGGTTCCACCGCCTTGATATCGCCACACGGGAACGTCTCCCGCCGCTCGGGTTTCACGCTGGTGGAGATGATGGTCGGCGCGACCCTCTCGGGCTTCATCCTCGCCGGCGTGCTCTCGACCTTCCTCTTCATGGGCCGCACGGGGGCGAACATCCGCAACTACAGCGACATGGAGTCGCAGGCCCGTCGCGCGCTCGAGCAATTCGCCCAGGACGTCCGGCAGGCCAGCGCGGTGAGCTGGACCAACGACACGACGATCGTACTGACGGTCGACAGCGCGAGCGTGACCTACGCCTACGCCTCCGGAGCCTTCACCCGCGCCACCGCCGCCGGCACTTCCACGCTGCTCAACGGCATCACCACCTTCGCCTTCAAGGCCTACAGCATCACCGGGACCGAGATCACCGGTATCGGCACCACCACCTCGGTGGCCTCCGCGAACCTCAACACCAAGCAACTCCAGATCTCCCTCGAGGCGGCGCGCACCAGCACGACCGTGGCCACCGCCACCAACACCGTCCTCTCCGCCCGTTTCATCCTGCGCAACAAGCGCGTCACCGCATGAGCCGCCCGGCCCGCCAATCCCGCCCGCTTTTTTCCCCGCGCGACCGTCGCGGGAACCGCGGAGCGCTCCTGATCGTCGCCCTGCTGATTTGCGCGGTCATCGGGATCTCGATCACGAGCTACATCCAGCTCGGCCGCACGAGCCTCGGCGTCTCCAACCGCGCCCTGTATAACAACGGCGCCATGAATCTGGCCGAGAACGGTCTGGAGGAGGCGATGTATTCCATCAACCAGGACGCCACGACGTC
>CAXRGI010000145.1:0-19014 GCA_964229935.1 Opitutales bacterium | reverse complement strand
ACCGAGCCCTCCGCCAGTGGCTGCGTGCCCAGCCGGCATAGGCTGAAATCGGCCGGCCCGAGGAATGCGGGCAGGCGGCCGCGGCAGCCCCCGCCGATGCCGCCGGCCCCGGTCAGGCGGACGAGGTCCTCGACCCCACCGGCTCCCCGCGCGGCGAGCCGCAGCGTGGAGGAGGACGTGTTGGTGCAGCCGCAGATGACCTCCTGACCGCCCGCGGCCCGGAAGGCCGCGTCCTCCAGCAGCAGGTCGCCCGAGGATCGGAATGACTCGCGCTGCCAGACCTCCAGCCGGCCACCCCGCAGGAGCAGCGCCATCACCTCGGGCAGGCGTCGCCACGCTTGCGGGGCCGCCACGCCGAGGACCGCGCCGTCCGCCGCCAGCCGAAGGGAAACCTCTCCGTCGGGCGAGGCGACCGATTCTGCGGAGCCAGAAAAGGCCTCGACGCGGCCGGCTTCCGCCCGCCGCTGGCGGGGAAACTGCCGCACCCTGATTCGGAGGCCGCTCGCCTGCTGGTAGTCCGTGACGAAGCACGACTCGCCGCCGACTTGCCCGAGGTAGCGGTACGCGGAACCGAACTGCGGCATGGCGTGCACGTATGCCAGACCCTCGAGGATCGTCCCGAGCGCGCCCCCCTCCTGCCGGCTCGACCGCAGCACGGAGCCTTCTACGACGAGCACCTCCGTCGGCCCGAGCGCCACGGCCCGGAGAGCCCGCGGGCTCTCGTCCAGCACTTCGCGCTCCCCAAACAGTAAGCCGGGACCTATGCTCTCGTGCGGTACCGGACAGCCGGGATGGAATAGCCCCACCTGGCCCGAAACCACGAAGAAGGCCGCCCCAGCTGGCTCACCCGGGGCAAACAGCACCGCCCCCGGTGCCAGTTGTCGCGAGGTCGGCAGTGCCGCGGGCCGCTCGCTGGTTAGCGAGCCGAGTTCGCGAGTTAGTGCCTGCAACCGGCCAAGGGACTGGTCGGCTCCCCGGGCCGCCAGTACCGCTCGGGCGTGCTCATCCCCGGCCAGCAGGGCCCTAAAGGCTTCCCCCGGAATCGCCGCCACTCGGGTTGGCACCAGCGCGAGCACCGTCGCATTGCGGAACTGCCGGCCGGCGGTCAGCGCCTGCTCGCCCAGCAGTGCACCGGGCGTCGCCACCGTTGCGACCCCAACCAGCGCCCCTTCGGCGTTGCGCGCGTAGACATGCACCCGCCCGGCACATAGGACGAGCACATCGTCCGCTGCCGAACCCTCGGCCAGGAGGACCGCGCCCTCGCCGAACTCGCGGCTCACTCCCGTCACCACGGCAGCGTCTAGGGCTCCGGAGTCCGTCTCGGGAAAGAAATCCCGCAGCGATGCGACCACCCGTTCACGGTCAGCGGAGGAAAGGACGGCGGGAACGCTCGGGGGCTCCATGTGGGGCGGATGCCTAGGCCGGTTCCATGGAAGTCTCAAGGGGGATCAGGCCGAAAATCCTGCGACTGGGTTAGAATGGAAACCTCTCCCCCCCCACGCACCCGGCCCAGCCAGTGGTAAAACCCGGTTTCCGTGCTGTCGCGCAAGACCCATCGGTGGGCGCTGACCTAGCCGTCGTTCCAGCTGGGCGCCGCCGCAAGGGGTCAGGACGAAACCTGCAACCGGAAGGATGACTGCCCGGCGCCGCCGAGCGCCTGGGCCTTCGTGGCCGGCAGCGTGGGGTGGCTCACTCCGATTTCGCGGCCCCCTTTGCCTTCCTAGGCCCCTTTTTCTCCCGGACCGGTTCGTTGCCCTTTTCCGCCTTGGGCGGTCGCGGCTCCTTGTCCGACACCACATAATCCGTCGGGGGCAACCGTGGCGGCCCCTCGAGCCGGCCGCGGTGAACTTCGATGAGGCTGAAAATGTCGTCCTTGTCATCGGTGTTCACGAGAGCGAGGTCCGCGCCTTTGGCGCCCCCATGCCGCAGCACGGCGTCGTCCACGGTGACCGTCTCGTGGTGCCACTGGCGGTCGCCCTTCCCGGTGACGGCGAGCGCGGTCTTCATGCCGGCGGGGCCGGCATCGTAGTCCAGTCGCCAGGTCGAGCCCGCGGTGCCGTCGTACCACACGACCGTCATCGACATCACCTTCGGATCGCTGCCCTGTGAAAACCCCTCGTGCAATTTGAAGTGCATGGCGTCCCGGCCGGTGGCGTGCTCGAAACCGCGGGCGAAGCGGGAGTAAATGGACGACGTCTTTGTGATGGGGCCGCCGACGCGCCAGAGGGGGATTGATGTGGCATCGGCGTCGATTTGATCGAGGAAGCGTCCGTAGTTGTCCGGCCAGATGTCCCAGCCCACGTCGTTCAAGCCGGTCTGCGTGTCGCGTTGCCGGACCTGACCCAGACGCAGGCCGTTTGTGTCGTCGACCGCGGCGCCGTACCTGGAGTAGGCGGCGCAGATTTTCAGCATGCGCTCCACATTGGTACGCACCGCTTTCCCGTACTGCTCCTCCGGGTACGCCTTCGTGTCGGCGGCATCCAGACCCTTGTGCAGGGCGCAAAAGGCTCCGGTGGCGGTCTGCGGATAAATCTGCCCGGCGTAGCGGTTGAAGAAATGGAACGAGTAATCGAACCCCATTTCCCTCGCGGCCTGCACGGCGCCGGCGCTGATGTCCCAGATGCTTTGGCCGTTTTGCAGGCCCGTGAGGGCGCCCCAGTAGAAGCTGAGCGGCAGGTTCACGGCGAACATGGCCCGCGTCCAAGTCTGGTCCATTTCCGACCGGGCGAACAGGGGCGTGCCCTGCGCCGCGATGAGCCGGTGCTGCCACGTCTGAACCTTGGTGCGTTCGCCGCTCAGGTGATGACCGCGCGCGCTGCCGGCGAGTTTGATTCCGACGCCGCCTTGGGCGTTCGCCATGACCCACTTCCACTCCTCCGTAAAACCGCGCCCGGCACCCTCCTCGTCATCCGGCGTCACATTGTTGAACATCAGGGCGATCCGGGGACCATCGGAGTTTCGCTGGAAGGTTTCCACGAACCTTTCAAAGGCCCAAAGGCGGAACTCCCGCCAGGCCGGGGATCTCGCGGGAAGGTCGTATTGCTTCTCGATGACATCCCCCTTGTAGGCGCACTCGTCGCCCGTGCACCCGGTCTTTACCTGGATGAAAACGATGCGCTCCTGCTTCTCCTGCGGGTAGCTGCGGAGGTGTTTCCCGAATTCCGCGATCAGGCGGTGAAAGAACGATTTGTAGGCGGACGACGGGTAAAACGGATACACCGGCCAGCTGTCGTGAATCTGGTTCTCCGTCTTCACGGCGGGAACGCCGGCGGCGTAGATCCAGCCCGGCGCATCCGGCCCCACCCCGAGGGAAAGATAGATGAACTGGTTTCTCCGGACGGCCGTGTCCATGGCCTGATCCAATACACTCCAGTCGAATACCCCCGGCTGCTTCTCCACCTCCGACCACTTTTGGTAGAATGCCAGGCCCCGGAGAAAGGGATGATCCGCGGGATCAAACGACGAACCTCGATCCCACACCCCAAAGGCGCTCGGGGGCGGGGCGGCGTGAACCGAGAGCAGGAGGGTCGTGCCGAGCAGGCCGACCAAGCCGAGTGCCATGGAGAAGCGAGCGATCATGAGACGAAGGTACCGCATGAATGAACCTGGGGGCGCAGGCGGAGACAGCGTGAAGTACGCGGTCGTGGGGAGCGATCCTACCGTTACCGGCGGCGGATCCCATAGACAATCCGCGTGGGACGCTGGACTTTTTGATTAAGGGGTTGAGGCGTGCAGCCTGGGGTGTCGGCTCCCGTTGGCGTGAAACTGGCGGGCGGAGCTCATTCACGCGAAAAACAAAAAGTCCAGATTGCCGTCGGGTTCGTCCATGTCGGACCAGCGGGTCATCGCGTAGTTTGTTGGGGTTACCCGGTCCTCGCCTTGTTCACCTCCCAGATTTTCAGTCCATGACCCCTTTACCCCGCGCGGGCCACGGCGCGCCTCTGTTCCGGTCCGCGCTTCTCCTGGTGTCTTCCTGCCTCGCTTCCCTCGCGTTCGCGCAGGCGACGGCGAATCCCGCCGCCGCACCAGCGGCGGTCGACGACCTCAAGAAGGCCGCCGGCTCCGAGGTGGTCGAGCTGACGCCGTTCACTGTCTCCACGAGTCTGGATCGCGGGTACCAGGCGCAGTCGACGTTGGGCGGCAGCCGGCTGCGGACCGACCTCAAGGATGTCGCCGCACCGACCACGGCTTTCACCGCCGAATTTCTCCGGGATGTCGCGGTCACGAGCACCGATGAGATCGGGCGCTACATGGTCAGCACGGAGTATGACTTTGGTGAGGACGGCGGTGCGGGGCAGAATTTTCTCAAGGATAGCAGCACCCGGACGATGCGGATGCGCGGCCTCACGGGCGGGACGATCTCGGTCAACTTCTTCAAATCGAATTTCACGGCCGACACCTTCAACGTCGAGCGCATGGACCAGTCCCGCGGGCCGAACTCGGTGCTCTTCGGCATCGGTAATCCGGGCGGGATCATCAATGTCTCCACCAAGCGCGCGCAGCTCGGGAAAAATTCCAGCGCGGCGGCGGTGCAGGGACGTTCGGAGGGCGGGCTCCGGCTCGAAGGTGATTACAACCAGATTCTGGGGGACAAGGCGGCGGTTCGCGTGGCCGCGGCAAAGGATAACCGGGGCAGCTGGCGCAACTACGAGTTCAGCGACGCGGAGCGCTACTTCATCACGGGCAAGTTGCGTCTCTCGCGTTCGACGGAGCTGAACCTCGACGCGGAGAAGGCGGCCATCACGAAGCAGACCAAGCGCACCATCACTGCTTATGACGCCTACACGCTGTGGAAGGCCGCCGGCAGCAACGTCGGCGCGACGGCCAATGCCGCCCAGCAGATCTCGCTGCTCGCGACCGCCAACACGCCGTATCTGGTCCTCGACACCGCTTCGGGCTCGTTGACCAATTGGGTCAACAAGACGGTGAGCACGCTGCGCACGTCGGTGGACGGCAACAACGTGCCCCTGACCGATTTCAGCGTTCTGCCGAGGGAGACCGCCGTCTACGGCCCGGGTTTCGATCAGAATACGAACTACACCCGCCTGGGCGCGTACCTGACGCATACCTTCACGCCTAACTTCAATGTCGAGGTGGCGGCGCTGCGCACGAGCAGCCACTTCAGCACGTGGGATCCGCAGACCGCCACCGGTCGCGCCCTCACGATCGACACCAATCCGACGCTGCCTTCCGGCGCCCCCAATCCTAACCTGCGCCGCGCCTATTTCGACGGCCTGCCGCAGGCTAACTTCAACGACGAGCTCAACGACGCGGTGCGGACGGTCCTGTCCTACAAGATGGATCTCGGGCGCTGGGGCCGGCACACGCTCGCGGGGGTCTACGAGTACGACTTCACGAAGCTGGGCGTCGTGGTCGCGCGCGAGCAGGTCGTGTCTCCGAACGCGCCGAACCTCGCGAGCGCGGTGAACAACAATAACCGCGTCTTTCGCCGCACCTATGTCGACCTCAACGGCCCGAGCGCCGGCATTGTCATGGCTCCCTACAACCAGAAAGCGCTGGGCACGATCACCGAGACCGTCAGCGGCCGGACTTACACCACGGCCCTCGTTCCGTTCAATGCCAACACCCAGCTCACCAGTTTCGATGACCACGTGATGATCGGAATGCTGCAGAGCTCGTTCTGGGGAGATCGCGTGAAGACCATCGTCGGCGCCAGCCGTGACGACCGGAGCGACTACGCCTCCACTCAGGTGCTCACGCCTGTGCCGGGTTTCACCAACGGCCTGCCGACACCGGTGCGCAGCCCTACGCCGAACAAGACCTTGGCCCGCAGCGCTTCCTTCAGCGGTGTCCTCCAGGTCAACCCGTGGCTCGGGTTGACCTACAGCAGGGCGGCCAACCGCGGTCTGCCGACCTTCACGGGGCGCCTGAACACCGCGACTTCCGATCCGTTGTCCTATTTCCGTCCGCCGATGCCGGAGGGACGGAGCGAGGACTTCGGCGTCAAACTGGACGCTTTGAAGCGCCGGCTTTTCGTGACGGCCGTTTATTTCCAGACCGAGGCCGCGCGGGGGTTCAACTTCAGCAACCTCAACTCTGCCATCAACCCGATCTGGGACGCGCTGGTGCTGGCGGGGAAGTTTCCGAGCGGCACCGCCTCCAACGCCACGGGTACGACCTTCGACTCGCGGACGAGGGGCTACGAGGTCGAGGCGACCGCGAACCTCACGGAGAACTGGCGGGCGTTTCTCAATTTCAGCGACGAGCAGGTGACCCGCCGGAACATCGGCCGCGAGGAAATCGCCTACATCGCCTTCTGGCGCCCGCAGTGGGAGGCCAACCAGGCCCTGCCGCTCGCCACCGGCCGCGGCACCATCGCCAACCAGTTGGCGGCGCTCGATGCGGCCGTCTTCAACAGCTTCACCCTTGCGGACGGCGCACTCCCGCTGGGCCAGATGCGGCAAAAGCTGAATGCGGTGACCAACTACGATTTTTCCAGCGGGCCCCTGAAGGGTATCACCTTCGGCGGTGGGCTGCGTTTCTCCAGCGCGCCGATCATCGGCTACTCCGCCTCGGGCACGCCGTCCGCGGTGGTGCGCACGGTCACTTACGGCTCGAAGCAGGTGTTTCTGGATCTCAACGCCGCCTACCGTCGAAAAGTCACGCTGCTGGGCCGTTCGGTGAACTGGTCCCTGCAGACCAACCTCAACAATGTTTTGAACAACGATGCCTTCGTCCGGATCCAGCAGTCCAGCGATGGCACCTTGGTCAACTACCGCTTCAATCCGCCGATGGAATGGATCGTCACTTCGCGGTTCAGCTTTTAATGCCGTGTCGGGATTGCGTTCGAGGCCAACCGCCCCCGGGGCGGTTGACCGGTGCCAGGCGTCGCGGAACGCTCGTTGCGCCGCCTGAGATTCTCCGAAGAGCGCTGCCCGCCCTCCCATGCTTATGAAAATCCCGTTCTCAACAATCGCCCGCCGCGCCTGCGGCCTCGGCGCATTCTGTCTCGCGGCCCTGCTCCTCATCGCGCCGGTCATGGCGGCGCCGCCGCCGAGTGCCTTCGGGGTCTGGGACCGCAGCGATACGTTCGACCCCGGGGACTATCCTTTCATCAAGGGGTTCTCGCTCAACCTGCGGTGGGCGGAGATTGAGGCGCAGCCGGAGAAATACGATTGGACCGCCTTGGACCGGGCGCTGGAGCGCGCGCAGCGCTACAAGATGTTTCTCTATTTGTCCTTCGAGGCCGGCCCGGAATCCCCGGACTGGATCTACACCCGCGGGGTGCCCAGAGTCATGACCGAGGGCGAGAAGGAGAAGCACACCGGAAAGTGGAACGGATATCCGTTCTACCTCTCGCCGGCCTACCGGACGTTCCACCAGCGCGTGATCACCGAGTGGGCGAAGCACATCCGCACGTTCCCGAGGGAAACACAGGAGCGCATCGCGTTCATCCAGATCAAGACGGGCTGCACGGGCGACGAGACGCCGTACAAAGGCACGGCGATCGAGCCGCGCTACGACCTGCCGCGCAGCGCGCCGGCGTGGCGGGACTTCCGACTCGCGACCTTCGATCTGTTCGTGACCCTGTTCCAGGAGGACACCGCGCACCCGAAGATCGACCTGCTTTTCAACGCCATCGGGCCGGTGATCGGATCCGATGAGGACGCGATCGAGGCGAGTCAGGGCTTCCAGAAGGAATGGGACTGGGTCACCAGCCGGGTGCGGGGCGGATTCGGGATCAAGAACGGCGCGCTTTCCCGCGGGCATCACCTGGCGGGCGAGCGGGGGCTGTACGACCAGTGGATCAACCACCTCGTCGATCCCAAAGGTCTCGCCCTGTTCCGCCGGTCGGAGATGGACCAGACTTGGCAGAAGCCGTGGTACCAGCTGAACGTGCCCCTCAACTTCTACTGGGGCGCGGTGAACGCGCTGAACGGCGGCCAGAGCATTTGGGACGTCAACCGTGGCGCCATGGAGGGCAGCAAGACGCAGGGGTACCTGCACTCCTTCCATTTTTTCAACCGCTACGCCGGCCAGATCCATCCGGCGACCGCCACGGGCGCGTTCTGCGCGCTGCACAAGGGCTTGGATGCCTCGGACACCAAGGCGTATCCGGAGGCGGTCTTCGGACCGGCTACGCGTCGGAACGTGGACCGCATGCTCCGCATCACCGCGGAGTATGCGCGTTACGGCGCCGCGGTGGACGACCGCAACGGACTGCTGCTGGACCAAGTCCGGCAACGCGACACCCAGACGGGGTTCAATGACGTCGGCTGGAACATCTGGCCCGAAAACTACAGCCGCTTCCTTTACCAGATCGACCCCGATGAGACTTCCGTTCCGCGGTGGCGGGTGGGAGGACCGCTGACCAAGGCGTCGTCCATCTACGACCGGTTCGCGCGCGCGTTCGAGCACGCCTCCGGAAAGGACGCGCTGTACTTCAAGTTGCACGACGGGTTTTCCGCGGACCGCCGGCCCCGGACGATGTCGGTCCACGTGCTGTGGTACGACGAGCGTCCCGGTTCCACCTGGAAGCTGCTCTACGACGCGGGCCAGGCTGAGATGCGAACGGGGCTTTCGGTCGTGGGGCGCGGCGACAAGAAATGGAGGAGCGAGATCGTGACGCTCACCGACGCGGTTTTCGCCCGCGGGGGAACGCGCGGCAGTGACCTCGCGCTCGTGAACACGGACGCGCAGGACGATATTTTCAGTCTCGTCGAGATCCATCGCGGGGACGCGTTGCCCGAATGGAAGTCCGCCGCCGCGCAACCACCTGCCAGCCCGGCCTCGTCCTCCGCCGACCAGGCGGCGCGGGGCGCCAAGCGCGAGGAGCGCCGCAAGGCGAAGGGCAAGTGACTGCTTTGGCTTTCGTCCCGAACTTCCCGCCCCGTTTCACCCCATGAACATCGCGCTCACCCTCGGCTCCTTCTTCCTGTGCACCGTCCTCGTGGCGTTCATCGCGTGGTGGCGCACGCGGGGCATGGATAACGCCAACTCGCAGGACTATTTCCTCGCGGGGCGGAAGCTGCCGTGGATCCAGGTCGCGGGCGCGCTGCTGCTCACGAACCTTTCCACCGAGCAATTGATCGGCCTGAACGGCGCGGCCTCGATCCACGGCGCGGTTGTCATGGCTTGGGAGGTGGTGCCCGTTTTCGCGCTGATCGCCATGGCGTGGTACTTCCTGCCGCGCTACTGGTCGGGCAACATCACCACCGTGCCGCAGTTCCTCGAGCAGCGCTTCGATGCGACGGCGCGGCGTATCATGGGCATCGTCTTCATCATCACGATCGCCCTGAACATCCTGCCATTCGTCCTTTATTCCGGCGGCGTGGCGATGAGCACGATTTTCCACGTGCACACGCAGTTGGGTATTTCGGAGCGGGCCTCGTTCCAGCTCATGGCTTGGAGCATCGGCATCATCGGAACCTGCTACGTGCTTTTTGGCGGTATGAAGGCGGTGGCGTTGTCCGACACTCTTTACGGCGCGGGCCTGCTGGTCTGCGGTCTGCTCATCCCCGTGCTGGCGCTCTTCAAGCTGGGGGAGGGGGAGTTTCTCGCCGGCCTCACCCGCGTGCTGCAGCACCAGGCCGTGAAGATTGATCCGGTGGGCGGGGCCCGCTCGAACGTGCCCTTCGACACGCTCTTCACGGGCATGCTGTTCATCAATCTGTTCTACTGGTGCACCAACCAGATGATCGTGCAGCGTTCCTTCGGGGCGAAGAGCTTCGCGGAGGCGCAGAAGGGCATCCTCGCCACGGCCGGACTCAAGTTGCTCGGTCCATTCTTCCTCGTGATCCCCGGCATCATCGCGGCCGAGATGTTCGGCCCCGCGGCCATCGGCAACGGTGATCTCGCTTATTCGCTCCTCGTCGACGCGGTGCTGCCGCCGTACCTCGTCGGGATTTTCGCGGCGGTTTTCCTCGGCGCGGTGATCAGCGCCTTCAACGGCGGGCTGCACAGCGTTTCAACCATGTTCAGCGTCGATCTCTACCGTGGCTGGCTGCGTCCGGGCGCCTCGGACCACGAGATGGTACGCGCCGGCAAGATTTTCTCCGTCGCGATCGTCGTTGTCTCCATCCTCACCAGCAGCCTGCTGGGCGGCTCCTCCGAGGGGATCTTCACGATGATGAAGCAGGTGATGTCGGCCTTCAAACTGCCTCTGCTTGCCGTTGTGGTCGTGGGCATGATCAGCCGGCGGGTGCCCGCTTGGGCCGCGAACTTCTCGATGGTTCTCGGGGTGTTCACGTCGATCCTCCTGAACTCCGCCTTCGGGGACGGTTTCCTTGGCTTTCGCCTCAAGGTCTCCTCGCTCCACGTCCACTGGCTCCATCTCGCCGCGCTGAACACGATCCTGCTCTGTGGGTTCATGCTGATCATCGGGCGTTTCGCTCCGGCCAGACCGGCCGAGGTCCGCGTCGGCGCGACGGCTGCTCCGGCCGGACCGGCCGTCGACCTCACTCCGTGGTCCGGTCTGCGGGTGGCATCGATCGTCGTCGCCCTCGCCGCGATCGGGCTCTACTTCGCCTTGTGGCGCGTGGCGGGCGCGCGCTAGGACCCTTCGATGGCCAAGGCTCCCCGTTCCAGTCGCGCCTCCGCCCCCGCTTCGGCTCCGCGCACGCGCGTGCTGGTGCCGCGGGATCCGTCGGCGTTCTCGCTGGAGGGGTACATGGCGGATCCGAAGACCCGCGTCTTCAATTTCAACGGGCGAAAACTGGTCTCGCTCCTCGGCCGGGAGGACTTTCCGGGGGAACGGATCTTCAAGCTGCCGACCAAGGTCGTGGAGACGGCCAGCCGCCAGCCGCTGACCGCCGCCCTGCTGCCGTGCCGGCTCGGGTATTTTCCGCACGCGGAGGGACAGAAGGTGAACCGGCCCAACGGGGACTGGGCGTTCACGTTGCTCTACTGCATCGACGGCGCCGGTATCCTCGATCTCAGCCACGGCCGCTTTCGCGTCACCCGTTGCACGTTCGCGATGCTGCGGCCGTTCGAGTTCCACGCCTACGCCGCCGACGCGGAGCAGCCGTGGTCCTACTACTGGATTCACTTCAACGGCACCGTCGCCCAGCAGTACTACGATGTCCTCACCGGCGGCGGGAAACAGGTCTGCATCACGGTCGATTCGGACCTGCGTTTCGTGGAGAACTTCGAGCGAATCCTCGGCATCTTCCAGCAGGGCGAGTCGTATCTGCATCAGGTGCAGGCGTCGTCGGTGTTGCACCAATTGCTCGGCGATCTCGTCGGGCGGACCCGCCAGCGTTCCGGCCGCCAGGAGCCGGCGAAGGCGCGGATCGAGCGCACACTCGAGATGATGCGCCGGAATCCCGGCACCCACGTGAGCATCCACGAGCTGGCGGCGAGCGCCGGCATGTCGCACGCCTACTTCACGCTGCAGTTCCGCAAGCTCACCGGGCACAGCCCGCGGAGCTATTTCAACCAGCTCAAGATCGCCAAGGCCTGCGAGTATCTCGAGCAGACCGAGACCAAGGTGGAGAGCATCGCCCACCTCGTGGGCTACGAGGATCCGTTCTACTTCTGCCGGCTGTTCAAGCGGATCACGAAACTGACGCCGACCTTGTACCGCCGTTCCGCGCGCCGGAATCCCCGCGAAGGGGCTGTAACGGAGGCCGCGACTTGAACTCCCGCTCCCCGTGGCGCGGCGCTCACCCCTTATCATGGCAAAAAGACAGACCGTCCTCTTCCTGATCGATACGCAGGGCGCGAACTGCGTCGGTTGCTACCGGCCGGACCTCGCGCTTGGCACGCCGCATATCGACCGGCTAGCCGCGGAGGGCGTGCGATTCGACAGCGCCTATACCTGTGCCCCGGTTTGCGGGCCGGCTCGCTCCGCGCTGCTCACCGGCCTCTATCCGCACAGCAACGGGGTCCTCGGCAACGACATGGCGCCACACCTCGATCTGCCCACCCTGGGTCAGCGACTGCGCGATCGCGGCTTCGCCACCGGCTACGTCGGCAAATGGCACCTCGACGGCAGCGACTACTTTGGCGATGGACGCTGCCCTCCTGGCTGGGACCCGGCTTACTGGATGGACGGGCGGAACTACCTCGAGTCGCTGCCAAGCGACGAGGCGCGGGCTTTGTCACGCCGCGTGCTCGACGAGCAGGACGTCGCCGCGCATGGGATCACCGCCGAGTTCACGCATGCCTGGCGCATCGCCGAGCGGGCGCGGGAATTCATCCGCGTCCACCGCGACCGGGACTTCCTGCTAGTGGTCTCGATCGACGAGCCGCACCACCCGTTCATTGCGCCTGAGCCTTACGCCGGCGCGTTCAAGGATTTTCTCTTCCCCGTTCCGAACGCCGACGATCCCCTTGAGAACAAGCCGCGCTCGCAGCGCGAGTGGGCGCGGCACACCGCGGCGCAAAGATCCCTTTTGCTGCGCGACGGGGATCGGGCGGCCCTGCGCCACCCGCGGCATTTCGGGTGCAACAGCTTTTGCGACTCCCAGGTGGGACGGGTCCTCGAGGTGATCGACGCCGAGACTCCCGGGGCCCTGGTTATCCACACCAGCGACCACGGTGACATGTTCGGCAGCCATGGTCTCCACGGGAAGGGGCCCTGCATGTACGAGGAGATCACGCGGATCCCTTTCATCGTCCGCTGGCCGGGCGCGGCCCCGGTCGGGGCGGTCTCGGGGGGCTTGGTTTCCCACATCGACGTGGTGCCGACCTTCCTTGAGTTCTTCGGAGTCTCGACGCCGGACCTGCTGCAGGGGCGCTCGCTGCTGGCCCAGATGCGCGACCCCGCGCACCGCACCAACGAGGCGGTCTTCCTCGAGTTCAACCGGTTCGAGATCGATCACGACGGGTTTGGCGCGTTCGCGCCGATCCGCTGTGTCTTCGACGGCCGGCACAAGCTGGTGATCAACCTGCTCGACACGGACGAGTTCTACGACCTGCGGGCGGATCCGCTGGAAATGTCCAACCGGATCAGCGACGCGGCCGGCGCGGGGGATCGAGAGCGGCTGCTCGACGCGCTGCTCGCGTGGATGAACCGCACGCGGGATCCCTTGCGCGGTCCGCACTGGGCGCGCCGCCACTGGGGCAGTCGCGAGGGTTCGACGTGGGGCGGGCCGACGCGTCCGCGCCCCTTCGACGAGGCGTATTACCCGAAGACGCTGCTCTACGACACCGGCCAGGTCATCGACCGCTACGAGTACAGCAAACATTAGGACGGATTCGCCGGGGCTCAACGTCTGATCGTCCACCGCGGCCGAGGTTGCAGCTCGTTCGGAGCGGCCGCGGACGTGCGGGTACGGGAATGGCTTTCCCGCTTGCCGATGAGGTCGGCATGACCGGCGCGTTGCGCTACTTTCGCTTCAGCGCCGCCTCAAGCTCCGCTTCCGTGGGAAAATGATTGTAGGTGCGGCCGATCCTTTTCCCGAGCAGATGATGGTCGGCAAAGTCTAGCAGCGCCGCCCAGTCGTCGGCCGTGAAGGCGTGCCCATGCGGTGCGTAGTTCACCGCAAGGCGGTCGGTCGCATTGAACAAGGCATAGGCCGGCCGGGCTCCGAGCCACGACTGACGCACCGCCTCGGGGAGCGAGATCGTGTCGGTGTCCCCCTCGAGCGCGAGAAATGCGCGCGGCGCGCACGCGGCCAGAAACCAGTGCTGGTCGAACGGCAGTCGCTCGCGCTGGCCGCGGAAAGCGTGCAGGTGAGGTGAGAACCAGTTGGGGTACTTGGTCACCATCAGATCGAGCGTTTCGCTGCGCCGCGGTCCGGCGAACCGAAAGGCGCCGATGCCTCCGCCGCCGGTTACGACGGGGGCCCCCATCGCGATCCGTTCGTCGAACGCAGCCGCCACCATCGCCGACTTACCGGTTCGGGATGCGCCGGTGATGATCAGTTTCTTGGCGGCGATGGCAGGATCGGTTTCGAGATAGTCGACGATTCGCGACACTCCCCACGCCCAGCTGCGCAGGAGGCCCCAATCGTAGCCCGGATAGGCGGGAAAGAAGCGCGTGTTTCGAAACGCCCAGCTGCCGTCGAGGTTTCGCAATGTGGTGTCTTCGCCACAGTCGTTGTTGTTGAAGACCACGTAGGCATAACCCCGCGCGAGGGCGGGGTTCATCTCGGCAATCTTCTCCGGATCGGATTGGGCACCCCTGCCACCGCCGCGTGGGTTCTTGGCCGCGAGGTTGGCATCACCGCCGACTGTCGCCGGCGTCGTCGTCGCGTCGGGCGAATTCCCGCCGCCGACCACGAGGAGAACGTTGAGTCCTCGCCCCTGAGTCGGCCCGTTAGGCTGGCGGGGAAGCGGAACCGCGCCCGGGGGAGTGCCGGACGGGGAGAGAACAGCGGGAAACGGACCGGATCCCGCCGGGGTGAAGATTCCGATATCGAGGCTCAGCTTTTCCTGCGGACCAAAAGTCAGGTGGACGAGCCGGTACCGGAATTTTCCTCCAGCCAGTTCCTGGGTTTTCACCACGCGTCCCTTCACGTTGCCGGGTGGCGGCGGTGCCTGCCCGACCGCATAATACTCGAGCGTGCGCAATATCTCGGAGCGGCGTGCCGGCCAGTCGGCGGCGCTGCTCACCTGCGAGCCGTCGGCGCGGCGCATCGGATCGGGCAGGTTCGATAGAACGGGCAGACTGGAAGGGCCGGGAAGAACGCCCATGGATGTAGGGATCTCCGGCACGGGAATCTCCTTGGGTTCACCGGGTTCCACTGCCAAAGCGCGCCAGAGCACCGTGAGCGCGAAGATATGCACCCAACGCTTTTTGAAGTGGAGTGGGGTCATGAGTCGGAGTGGATCAAGGCGGGACGTGCCCGGAAGAAAACCGTTGCGAGGTATGCACCCCCGGCCCGAGCCCGAGGCCGGAAGGGGAGGTTACGGCGGCATTCGAAAGTCGGCGACGCACAAGGGGGCACGGACCTCGGTTGCGATGATTCCGCCGCCCGCCAAAGTAAGAGCATCGCAGCCGGCGATGACACCTGCGGGTGCGAATGCAAGTGAGGTAGAGCTGCCCCGCCGCGAGCGAAGCATCCCTCCATTCTTTGCGTCGGGGGCGGGCCCGATGGGGTCAGGGTGTTCAATGTTCCCGACGCCCGGATCCCGAACATGGAACTCACATGATCCCATGGAGGGGGCGTGCACCTTCGGTTGTTGACCAGAAAGCGGGTGATTTTCGGGCCGCGGTTGCAGGTTTCATCCTGACCCCTTCCGGCTGCCCCTTCCGGCTGCACCGCGTGAAGGTGGGCACGGCGACGGTGAGGGCACCGGCGTCCGGCTTGAACGCGAGGGTCTCAACGGCGGGAATCACGTGGCGGAGCGGCATTGCGGATCGCGCCCGCGAAATTAGCAAATCCGCACCGCCTCCTGAAATCCGCGGTCCATCGGACGGTGCGGGTAGCTGTCGCCCAGGTGCCATTTTCCAAAGATTCCCGTGCGATAGTCGGCGGCCGCAAAAAAGGGACGGCACGGTCGGAATTCCCGGCCGTGGAAACGCCCGCCCGTCCGTCACCGAGGTCGCCCCGTTGCGCACGGCGTCCTGCCCGGTCATCAGCTGACCGCGCGTCGGCGTGCACATCGGCGCGACGTGAAAAGCGGCCAACCGCACCGACTGCGCCTGCAGGCGATCCAGGTTCGGGGTTTTGAGCGTCGGATTGTCTTGGCACGAGAAATCTCCCATGCCCTGATCATCGGTCAGGACGATCAGCACGTTCGGCCGCTTTGGCTGTGCCGCGTGACCCGGGGAAAAGACGCCGTGAGCGAAAACCAAACTCAGGCAGAGCAAACGTCGCAGGAGAGAGGACACGTTCTGGCGGAAAAAACAGGGTGAACGAACCGACGAGACGGACGCTTCGTGAGCGGATCGACCCCACAATGCCACGGTGAAAACAGGGCTCTTCGCGCTCGCGCCAGAAAACGCACCCGTTCGTCAACCCAAGCAACGCCCGCGACCCCTTGCCCATCCCGAAATTCCGCCGCGGAGGGGTCGCGAATGAGTCGTTGGGCCGCAGGGCGCACGAGGGAAGATCGATGCCCATGGTTCTGGACGGCGAAGCAAGGGTGAGCTTCCGTATTCCAGACACCGTGCATCCCATTCCCCAACGTCATTCGCTTGTCGGTCAAGCCGTCGCCTGGATGCAGGCCGCAATCGCAGCGGGGCAATGGCACGACTGGTTGCCGGCGGAGCGCACGCTGTGTGAGACGCTGCAGGTGAGCCGGAGCACGCTGCGACGGGCGCTGAAGCAGCTCAAACAGGCGGGAACTATCCGCTCCGAGCACGGCGCGGGCAACCGCATCGTGCGTTTGGGGGCCCGCCCGCGCGGTCGCCTGCGTTCGCAGGACGTTGCCTTGCTGGTTCCCGAACCGCTGGAACGCTTGCGGTCGGCGCAGATCCTCAGGATCGATGAATTTCGCGCTATGCTGAGTGAGCGCGGCTGCCAGTTGCATGTGATGCACGGCCGGCAGTACTTCCGGCCCACTCCCGGACCTGCCCTGGAAAAGCTCGTGCGGCAGCATCCGCATGGCTGTTGGATCCTCATGCTCGCCAATGCCGCCTGCCAGCAATGGTTCGCCCGCCAGGGGCTGCCCTGCGTGATCGCCGGCACCCGCCACGCGGGCGTCGACCTGCCTTTTCGCGATCTGGATCACCGCGCGGCCTGCCGGCATGCCGCGGGCGTGCTGCTCGCGCTGGGGCACCGGCGCCTGGCCTTCATCGCACAAGAAAGCCCGTTTGCCGGCGACATCGAGAGCGAGGCGGGATTTGTCGATGGCGTCCGCAGTTCACGCCACGCGAATGCCACCGCCACTATTTGCCGGCACAACGCGACCGCGGCAAGTATTACGCAGGCCCTCAAGCGGCTGATGGCGCCGCCGGCCCATCCCACGGCGCTGGTTGTTCCCAACGCCTATCATTGCCTGGCGGTCGTGAGCGGACTGGCGCGGCTCGGCTGGCGGGTGCCGGAACAGGTTTCGGTGATTTCGCGCGACGAAGACCCGCTCCTGTCGTTTCTCGTCCCTGAAGTTGCGCGCTATGTGGTGAGCCCACAGGCGCGCGCGCGCAGCCTGCTGCAGCCAGTGCTTGAGCTGCTTGAGGGCGGTACAGTGAGCAAGCGAGCGGCATGGTTGATGCCCCAGTTCGTGCGTGGTGCGAGCGTCGGTCCGGTGCCCAACGTGGGTTGACGCAGGTTTCCGCGCGGGGCGCGAAACGCCGTTGCACTGGATCGATATGCCAGGAGGTACGGCGTGGGCTACCCCTCACCACTCCGCAGCGGGGCGGCGCGACCGGGCTTCGTCCCGGGTGGCTGAAAGAGGTGTCACGTTGAGACCACCAAATTCAGGTTGTTCTGCCCTCGCTGTGCCATGCGAATCCGAACGGCCCCGATTGCTGTTCGCCGAGCAAAAGTCCGAACCCTCATGCAAACTCCGCCCCACCTCCTGACCATTGCCGAACTCGCCGCCCGTGATCCCGACGAGATACCCACTCCGCCAGCGCGTACCATGAAACACCAATATTCCATCCCGTTTCGACTCACTGGCTCGGTCCCGCGCAGTCGTATTAGGGCGTGTTTTCAAATTGGGCAGCACCATGTGCTGCCCAATTTGAAAACACGCCCTAGGATATTCCACTTCACTCTTTTCGCCGTCCTCATCCTGTTGCCGGTTTTCTCCGGCCGGGCGCAAAGCGCAACCGGCTCGGTCGAGGGTCGCGTGTTTGACGCGCGCGGTGGCACCGCCTTGGGCAACGCCCGGGTGCATTTGGAAGGTACCACGCTCGAGGTCGTGACCGACGACAGCGGTTCGTTTCGCCTGTCGGGTGTCCCGGCCGGGCCGGCTCGCCTGCGCGTATCCTACTTGGGACTGAATCCGCAGACGGCTTCTGTAGAGGTGCCCCCGGGAGGCGTGGTTACCCGAGAGTTCCAACAGGCCTCTGCCTTGATGGCGGATTCCGAAGTGATCAGAATGAATGCCTTCACGGTGGAGACGGACCGCGAAGCCAGCGCCCAGGCCATGGCGATGAACGATCGCCGGCAGGCGCTCAACATCCAGGATGTGGTCGCCTTGGACGAATACGGCGATCGCAAAGGCAGCATCGGGCAGTTCATCGGATTCCTGCCCGGAGTATCGTTGAATTTCGCCGGAGCGAATCCGACCGACGCTTCCCTGCGCGGATTCCCCGCCGGTTTCACCGACTTTTCAGTCGATGGCGCGCCGATGAGCAGCTCGTTTGTGGAAGGCCGCGGACAACGGCTCGAGGAAGTGTCGAGTGTCAACATCACGCGCGTCGAAGTGACCAAGGTGCCGACCCCTGACATGCCCGCCAGCGGCTTGGGCGGGGCCATCAATTTGATCAGTCGCAGCGCCTTCGAGAGCAAGCAACGGAGGATCAGCTACGATTTGTACGGTATGTACCACAATTGGCAGGGGATCACCATCGACGGCGGTCCACGCGGCGACTCTTCCGCAGTTAGTCCGCGTTACAATCAGCCCTCTGTTGACCTTTCGCTTCTGCAACCGCTGGGGAACGATCTGGCGGTGACCTTGGGTTATTCGCGCCACTGGGAACACAAGCCGGCGGAATCCGGGACGAAACAAACCGACGAGTCGCCGAACTGGGATTTGGTGCGACTCGTCCAGACCACGAGTCAGTGGCAGAGTCTGAACCAAGTGCGCATTCGCACGAGCGCGCAGGTGGGATTCGACTGGCGCCTCACGCCGAAAGATACGCTGTCGCTCCAATACCGGTATCAGGAGCCGATCCTGGTCACCAACCGCAACGTCCTGGGCTTCAACTATGGCGCGGGAGCCTCCGGTGGGCCAACTTTCACGCAGGGTGCGGCGACGGGCGTCGGCACCGCGACGATGAACGGCAACGGCACCAATCTCGACATTGAGACCAGAAATAGTGTCTCCAATCTCAAATACCGTCATCAGGGCGATCTCTGGCGGATCGACCTCAGCCTTTCGTATTCGGCCTCCACGACCACCCGCTTGGATATTGACCGGGGTTACTTTAATCTGACCCCGTCGACGATATCCAACTTGATCATCCGCGGCGACGGGATTCCCAGTTCCGGGGGG
>CAXRGI010000144.1:0-2085 GCA_964229935.1 Opitutales bacterium | reverse complement strand
GCCTACGCCGAGGCTACGGCGCAGGCCCGCCGCGGATCATACCGTGACACATCCGCCGAAGGCTTTCCTGAATCGCCCCGCGAGACGGCAACCACGGATGAACACGAATCGACACGGATAAATGCGTTTCGTCTGTAGCCGGGGTCGTTGACCCCGGACCATGTCGGCGATTGTACGGCCGAAGGCATTTCCGGAGGCGGCGAACTTGAACCGCAAGATTGCGGATGAATGCGACGAGGGCGTCTCGCCTGTCTCCCCAGTCTCACTCGTCTCCCACGTCTTCCCCTCTCAGCATCTCAGTGTCTCTGTGGTGAAAACCCCTGATTTTTTACCACAGATCACTCGGATGGCACAGATGGTTAAAACCTCTCGGAGCCGCGCGCTCAGGGCCTGAGCGTGGGCCCACCTCCGTTTGCTCCGGTGGAGCCGGTTTTACAGTAGGGCACTGAGGCAACGGAGGTCGAGCGCTTCATATCGTCTCACCAGTCTCACCAGTCTCACCAGTCTCACCAGTCTCACCAGTCTCCCGCGTCTCCCCGTTCTTCCGCGTCTTCCGGAACGGCCAACAACCTACCGATCGTCCGCTTTGCCGGCCTTGCGTTTGCCTTTGGCGGAAGCCGGTGGAGGCGCGACTGGTTTTTCCGACCACGGAATCGTGCGGCTGAATAGGACGGGGTATTTCTCGTAGCCGTGGCCCTCGACGCGCGTGGTCGCGATGGCGGCCAGCTCGGCGTCGTACCGGCGCCGCAAGTCCGCCAGCACCGCGGCATGGCGCGGGTCGGCGGCAACGTTCGTCATCTCGTAGGGATCGGAGTTGAGGTCGAACAACTCCTCGGTCGGCTTCATCCCATCGCCGCCGTGTGACCAAAAGATGTACTTCCAGCCCGGCGCCACGATCGCAAGGGTCTGGGCTGACGTCGCGCCCCAGTAGTTGAAAAGCGGCAGCGCGTCGCGCACGCGTCCCGCGGGGTTTTCCAGGAGCGGCACGAGGTTGCGGCCGTCGAGTCCGGCGGGGGCGGGCACGCCGGCGAGCGCGAGCAGGGTGGGGGCGATGTCGACGTTGCCGGATAGAGCGGCGCTCGTTTTTCCCGATCGCGCGCGGGGTTGGCGCGGGTCGTGGATGATCAAGGGCGATTTCGACGCCTCCTCGTAGGGCAGCACCTTGTCGCCGAACCCGTGCGCGCCCATCGAGTAGCCGTTGTCGGAGGTGTAAACGATGACGGTGTTGGCCGCGAGCCCCTCCTGCTCAAGCGACTCGCGGAGCATGCCCACGGCCGCATCGATGCCGGTGATGAGCGCGTAGTAAGCGGCGGCCGATCCGTCGTAATCGTTGATCCATTCCCGGTAGCCGTTCGCGGCGCGGCTGGTGCGCGACTGCGGCGAGAGATGGCGGCCGTTCTCCACGCCGTAGTTGGGCGGGCGGGTGAACTTCTTTCCCGCGTAGCGTTTCGCGTCCTGCGGGTCCGGCGTGAAAGGCAGGTGAGGTGCCTTGAAGCTGATCGACAGACAGAACGGCTTGCCCGCGCGCTTCGCGCTCCGGAGGAAGTCTGCCGCCCAAGCGGCGTACGCGCGGGAGCAGTGTGGGTATTGCGCGGCGTACTTCGCTATACCCGGGTTCTTGGCAGTCTCGTAAAAAGTCTGGCCCGGGCCGCCTGCCCATTCGTCGAAGAACGTGGCGAGCGCATCGAATTTCTCGCCCTGCAGGTCGAAGCCGATCTTGCCGGCGAAACCGGTGTAGTAGCCGGCGCGTCGCAGCAGAACTGGGTAGGATTGCTCGAGGAAGCGCCGCGCCAGGTCGCCGTGGTCGAAATTGCAGCCGTGGCGGTGCTCGTAGAGCCCCGTGAGGACGTTGCACCGACTGGCCATGCAGATCGACGTGGTGTTGTAATGGTTGGTGAACCGCACGCCCTCCCGCGCGAGACGGTCGAGGTGCGGCGTGATGACCTCGGGGTTCTCGAGCCCGATCGCCCGCGCCGTCTGGTCGTCGGAAAAAAGGAAGACGATATTCGGCCGCGAAGCCGGCCCGGTGGCAGCGGCCGTGGTGGCGGCCACGGTGCCGGCGAGGAAGGCGAGCAGATGGAGGAA
>CAXRGI010000143.1:0-2972 GCA_964229935.1 Opitutales bacterium | reverse complement strand
CTGGTAGAACGCCACCAGCATGTCGGCGCGGTCGCCGGCCGAAAGGATGTCGCCGGTGCCCATGCGCACCTGGAAGATCGACGGTCCGCCGGAGATGGTCGACGGGATCGTCATGTAAGTCATCACGTCCTGCTCGCTGCGCCCGGCGAGGCGGGCCAGGAAACCGCCGACGGCCTGGATGCCGTCCTGCGAGTTTCCGGCGAGGCGGATGACCACGTCCTTGATGGAGCGGGGCGCGACCGAGGATCGCTCAGTGCCCCCCGTGGTTTCGGGAGTATTGGGGCTGACCATGAGAGAGAACCCAGAGTGGCAGCGTAAGCTTTGGCGAGTCAACGGGGCGTCGGAGGAACGCCCAGCGATTAGCAAGATGTGCGCAGGCTTTCCGACAAAGTAGCGTGATTAATGAAGGCGCCCTACTGCTGTCCCCGGGGCTGCGTTAGTTGAAAAACGCCACGCAGATGCAGACCGGCACCTCGGCGGAATGAGGGGTGCGTCTCAGGCGACCGGTGGCCGTGTCGACTTCGAAGACGGTCACCAGCGGGGTGTCCTGATGTCCGCAAACCAGCCAGCGCCCGTCGGGCGAGAGAGCGAAATTGCGCGGGGTACGGCCGCCCGACGCGATGGTCTGAACGTGATGCAAACGTCCCGAAGTCACATCCTCATCAAATACCCCGATGCTATCGTGGCCGCGGTTTGAGGCGTAAACGAACCGACCCACCGGATGGACGCGGATCTCCGCCGCGGTGCTCGCTCCCGTGAAATCGTTCGGAAGGGTGTTCACGCTTCCCACCAAACTGAGCGCGGCGGTGGCGGCGTCGTAGGCGAGGGTCGTGATCGTGTTGTCGAGTTCGTTCACCACGTGCAGGTGCCGCCCGTCCTGGCTGAACTTGGCGTGCCGTGGACCGGCGCCCGGCTTCGCGGCAAACGAGGCGGCGGCCGGCCCCAGTCTTCCGTCGGCGAGCAAAGGGTATGAAACCACACGATCCGTTCCGAGATCGGCAACGATGACGAAGCGTTCGTCGGGCGACAGCGTCACCGAGTGCACGTGGGGTTTCTCCTGACGGGTCGGATGCACGCTCCGGCCGGTGTGGCGAACCGCCGCGGGCTCGCCGAGGGAGCCGTCGGAGACCACGGGCAGCGACGCGACGAATCCCTCGTGGTAATTCGCCGCCAGCATCACGCTTCCATGGCGGCTGAGCGCGAGATGGCAGGGAGCCGCCATCCCGCCGGTGGCGAGTGGCTTCGCGTTGAGCGGCGTCAGCAGGCCGTTCGTCGCGTCCACCCGATAGGCGACGGCTTGCGCGGGTGACGCGTGGATCGTGTACAGCAGACGGCGATCCGGCGAAAACTCCAACCAGCCGGGATCGGTAGCCTCGGCGGCCAACCAGGGCGCGCTCAAGCGGCCGGAATCGTTTTCCAACCGCACGGCATAGATTCCGCGACTCGCGCCGGAGCGCGTGTAGGTGCCGAGAAAAATCAGGTGAGAACCGCTCATGTCTGTGGGGTGCGAAGGTCGGGCCGTACGAAGATGCGGCCGGCGAGCGCGTCCTTGAAGTGGCGGCGGCAGGTGGCGACATAACGGTCGTTGCCTCCGATCTCGACCTGCGCCCCCTCGCGCACGCCGCGGCCCTCGGCGTCGACGCGGAGGTTCATCGTGGCTTTGCGGCCGCAGTGGCAGATGGTCTTCAGCTCGGTTAGGTCGTCCGCGATGCCGAGCAGCGCCGCGCTGCCGGGAAAGAGTTTCCCCTGAAAATCCGTGCGGAGCCCGTAACACAGCACGGGAATGTCGAGGAGGTCGGCGATATCGCTGACCTGCCAGACCTGCTCCGGCGTAAGGAACTGCGCCTCGTCGACCAGCACGCAGGCCACCGGCGCCGAGGTGTGCTCGGCGCGGACACGCGCGACGAGATCATCCGCGGCGGTAAGGGAAAAGGCGTCCGACTCCAGCCCGATGCGCGAGCGGATGCGCCCGGCGCCGTGACGGGTGTCGATGGCGGGGGTGAACAGCAGGGTGCGCATGCCGCGTTCGCGGTAGTTGTGGCTCGACTGCAGCAGCACCGTGCTTTTGCCCGCGTTCATCGCGGAATAATAGAAATAGACCTTGGCCATGCGGAGACGCGCGCACTTTGCGCCCGCGCCGTTCGAACGCCAGCCCGCGCTGGGCTTCGCGCTTGCGTCGGCCCCGCGACCGGCCGCTCCTCGGGAATGTTCTTCCGCGTGCTGCTCATGGCCTTCGCCGCCTTGTCGCTCGCGGTCAGCATCGGCTCCGTGCGGGCGGCCGACGCCGCGGCCGTGCCGGCGCGTTCGGATTGGAACGGTTTCACCCGGATCGACTTCACCGTCGCGGGGCGACCGTGCCTGCTGGTGCTGCCCGCGCAGTCCGCGCCGGGCCGCCCTTGGATCTGGCGAACGGAGTTTTTCGGACACGAACCGCAGGCCGACTTGGCCCTGCTCGCCCAGGGGTGGCACGTGGCCTACATGGACGCGAAAAACTTGTACGGCGCGCCAAAGGCGATGGCTTGGTTCGGGCAGTTCTACGCGCACCTTGTGGTGCAGTTCGGCTTGTCGTCCCGCGTCGTGCTCGAGGGTTTCAGCCGCGGCGGGCTTTACGCGATCAACTTCGCGATCGCGCACCCCAAGCGGGTCGCGGCGCTCTACCTGGACGCCCCGGTGCTCGACATCCGCAGCTGGCCGGGCCGCAACCGGCAGTCGAAGGAGTGGGTGCAATGCCTGGAGGCGTACGGACTAAACGAGGAGTCCCTCGCGAAATTCCGCGGTCCGCTCGAACGCCTCAGTCCTTTGGCGACCGCCGGGGTGCCGATCCTTTCGGTCTGCGGGGAAGCTGACCGCGTCGTGCCTTTCGCCGAAAACACGGCCGTGCTGGAAAAGCGCTACCGCGAGCTGGGCGGACCGATCGAGGTCATCCGCAAGCCCGGCGTCGATCACCACCCGCACAGCCTCAAGGATCCCGC
>CAXRGI010000142.1:0-17696 GCA_964229935.1 Opitutales bacterium | reverse complement strand
CGACGACAGCACGACGCCGTTGGCGCCGGCCGCCACGAAGCGTTCCGGACCGGCCGCGACCGCGAAGAGGGCGGCTGTGGTACCGCTGGCGCGGGACGTCCAATCCGCCGCGTCGGCCGAGGTGAAAATCCGCCCGGAGTCCCCCACGGCGACATACATCTGCCGGCCGTGCGCAATCTCGTTCAGGTTGCCAAAGGACGGGTTGGGGTTGGCCCGGTTCCAGATGATTCCGTCCGCGGAAACCAGCACCGGCGGCACCGGTCCCCGGGAGACGGGATCCGTGGACTGGCCAACCGCTACGAATCGGCCCGCCGCATGGACCAAGCCGAGCAGCGAGGCGGCGGATCCCTCGCCTGCGCGCCGCCAGTCGGCGGGTGAACCGCGGTTTGTGAAGACCTCGCCCGCCCGGCCGAGCACCAGACCCCGGTCGCCGTCGCCTGCCACCGCGAGGGCGTTGAAAGTGAGTCCTGTCGTGGAGGCCGGGTTCCAGTTCTCCCCGTCGGAGGAAACAAGCACGCCGTTGGCCTCGGTCGCGGCCACCCAGTGGCCCTGCACGCGGGCGATGCCGTTGATCGTGCCGCTTACGCCCGATGTGCGCCGGGTCCATTCCACGCCGTCCTGGGACGTGAGGATGACGCCACCGGCCCCCACCACCACGAACCGGCCCTCAGCGAAGGCCACGGCGGAAAGGTTTCCCGTCACGCCGCTGGTGCGCGAGGTCCACGTCACGCCATCGGCCGAGGTCAGGATGCGACCGCTTCCGCCGACGACGACCCAGGTGTCGGCGCCGCGCGCGGCACCGCGGAGCGCGACGGAAACTCCGGAATTACGCCTGGACCACGTGAGCGCGTCGGTGGAGGTGAGGATCAGCCCTCCGGTGCTGCCGGCCAGCCACGTGCCCGCGGCGTGGGTGACAAAGCCCAGGTTGAAGTTGTCGAGCGGTCCCGTGAATTGAACCGACCACCGGTAACCGTCGGTTGAGGTCCAGAGCGACCCGATCTCCTCGCGCGTCGCGGCGTCGACGTACGGACCGGTCACGACCCAACGTCCGTCGGCGTGCGCGATGCCGGAAAGGTTCTGGGTGGTGGGGAAGTCGACCGGGGTGAATTCCCCAGCGTCGTCCAGGGTGAGTAGCGTGCCCGATGCTCCGGCGATCCACCAGCGGTCCCCGACGCGGACCGCTGCGTTCAGGTCGGCCGCAGTAGGGCGCCGACCGTTCCAGCGCCAGCCTGTCAGTCCCGCGACGGCCGGCACGGGCACGGATACCGCGCTGGCCCCGGTCGCGTCGACCCCGCGCACCTGCAGATTGTAGGTGCCGAGGGCGGCGGGGGTCCAGGACAGCGCCCCGGCCGTGGCCGGCAACTCGGCGACCTTGCTACCATTGGCGTAGAGTTCGAGCCGGCTGAAGCCTTCCCCGGAAGCGGAAAGCGGGTTGGATTTGCCGACCGCGACCTTGAGCGAATCGGCCTCGAGTCGGAGGGTCGGCGCCGGCAGCGGGGCGGAGGCGGCGGGCGGCGTGGCGGTGGAGTAGATCAGGCCGTCGCTGCCGACCGCGACCACGCGGCCGCCGCCGGCCGCGAAAGCGCGCACGGTCTTGGTGGAGGTTTCCGGCGTGACGGTTTCCCACGCGGAGGGTGTCTCAGCCATTTGGATGCGAGCGCTCGCGAGGCCGGCCAGCAGCACACCCTCGACGGAGCGCAGGCGGTACGTGGCGAGATTGCTCGCCGTCGGCGCCGTGACGCGGCTCCAGCTGAGGCCGTCAGCCGATGTGTAGACTGTCGTGAAGGCGCGCACGATCCACTGCCCCCGGTGTCGCGCCACCCCGGTGAAGTTGCTGGTCACGGGCAGCGAGCGGTTGGCCCAATTGAGGCCATCGGTGGAGACGAGGACGCGGCCGGCGTCCCCGGTGGCGACGAAAAGCCCGTCGGCGTGGACGACGGAGCGGAGCACGTTCGTCACGCCGGAGGAGGCGGGAGTCCAGGCGGAGCCGTCGGTCGAGGTGTAGATGGCGCCGGCATCGCCGACCATCACGAGGCGGCCGGCCCCGTGGGCGATGCCCCAGAACTGCACGGTGCCGGCGTCGACGTTGACGGTGGTCCAGCGGACGCCGTCCTCGGAGAGAGCGGCGAGACCCTTCTGGGTGGCGTTGGAGAAGCGGTAGCCGGAGGCGACGAAGCGGGTGCCGTCGTGGACCACGCCCGTGAGGCTGTTGCCGGAGGGGAAGGTGCGGCGTGTCCAGGTCTCGCCGTCGGGAGAGGTGAGGACCGTCTGGTTGATACCGACGGCCACGAACAGCCCGCGGGCATGCGTCACGTCGTAAAGCAGCTGAGCCGCGGTGGGCGGGGAGGTTTCCGCCCGGCGCGTCCAGGACGCCAGCGGATCCTCCACCTGGAGGTTGAAGACGCGGCTGGCGACACCGCCGCGGCCGTCGTGAGCGGAAACGCGCAGCGTGTAGGCGCCACCCTTGACGAACCGGCGCGTGATGCTGTCGAGGTTGGGCTGCTGGCTGCCGTCGCCGAAGTCCCAACGGTAGTACAGATTGTCGCCGTCGGGGTCGGTCGCCGAGGCGCGGAAGGTGAGGTTGGTGCGCGCCGCGAGCGGACCCGCGGGCAATGAGGCCGCGAGGGAGGGCTCTCGGTTGCCGTCGATCGCGCCGAAACCCACCCGCACGTCGATGTACTCGTTGGGCGCCTCGCCGCCGGTCGCGAGCGGTCGGAGGGTAATGCCGGCGTCGGGATCGACGAAGGTCTCGCCGATCCGGAACGTCGCGTCATCGGCGCCGCCGGAGGATCCGGGGGTCGCATCCAGCAGGTAGCTGCCCCCGCCGGTGGTGAAGCGCGGTGCCTTCCCCGGGCCCCAGCGGACCTGCACACCTTGCCGCAGGCGGTCGAGTTGCGCGGTCCCGAAAGAAGTCGGCCCGGCGCGGCGATGCTCGACCCACAGCTCGTAGCCAAGACCCTCCGGCGCGACACGCAGCGCGCGCAGGCCGGAGGCGTCGGCATGGTCGTGCCGGAAGAGCCGGAACGTGCCGCTCGTGGCAACGTCGGCGATCGATTCGGACGGCAGGTAGCCCAGCTTGTTCTTCTGGCCGACGTTGAAGTGGTTGTTTGAGCCGCTGCCGGAGCGCCCCATCGCGTCGTAGGGATCCCCGTACTCGAGGTGGGAGCCGGCCCCGGTGGGCACCGGCCCGGAAGGAATCCAGTAATGAGAATGTGAGAGACCCTGGGTGTGTCCCAGTTCGTGATACGTGGTGCCGGGCGAGATGTTGCCGTTCATCCGCACCTGCGGACCGGTGAGCATGGCCTGGCCGCCGAAGGCGTAGGCGGGCATTTTTTTGAAGAGCACGATCCAGCGGTCGTACTTGTCGGGGTCGAACGCGCCGGAGGCCCCGTTCGCCGCATCGTAGGCTTTGGCGAGCGGTGCGGCGTCGTTCTGGAGCTGGCCCGCCGATGAGGAGGACGCGTTGTAGAACGCCTTGTCGCGGGTCATGCGGAGCACCGTCGGCAGCACGGTGAAGGTCATCGTGGTCGCGCCGTGGGAGGTCGCCGCGATGAAGGCCGCCACCTGCCGGTTGGTCGCCTCGATCACGGCGACCGTCGCGGCTGCCCCGGGATCGTCGGCGAAATCGACTTGTACCCAAAGCACGCGTTTCGCGCCGAGAATCCACGGGGTGCTCGCGGCGCGAGCGGGACTGTCGGTCGCGGCGACGAAGGGTCCCACGGTAGCCTCGGCCGCGAGCAGGGAGGAGCGTCGCTGCGCCAGATCCTCCGGACCGTCAAACATCGCGATCTCACCTCCGATGCTGGCGACGTTTTCGTCGGACGGGAGCCCCAGAACCGACTTCTCCACCTCGTCGAGCAGGCGGAGCGGTTCGTCGGTGAAGGCGCCAAGGCCGTCGATCGCGATTCCGTGCAGCGGTATACCCAGCTTCGTGTGTTGCTCGATGCGGCGGCCGTGCGTGAACGCCTCCAGTCGCCGGCCCCCGATCACCGCGAAACGTTCCAGGCGGGTCACGCCTCCAAGGCAGGAGACGGCCACTTCCCAGTCCCCGCGCCGGTCGATGCGTTCCTCCAACTCGGCGACGACGGCGGGCGGCAGCGTCGCGCGGAAACCGGCGGGCACCGCGGCCGCCAGTGCCGCTTCGGGATCTTGCCGGATAAGTTCCCGCAGCGCGACCCGGCGCCGGCGGGCGAGTTCGACACCCGTGGACGTGAGCCCGGATTCATCTTCCGGAGCAGCGCGGCGCCATGCCGTAAGCCATTCCTCGAAGGCGGCCACGGGGCCCGGCTCGCCCGCGGATCCCTGCGCCGCGGTCAGGGGCGCCGCCGAGACGTCTCCGCCCGCTTTCGTCAGGTCGGTTGGTTCCTGTGGCAGCGACGGGGTCGCGGCGGAAGGTCCCGCGGCCACTGCCTTGCCGTCGGGCGACGGTTCCGGCGACCGGCGAAGCGAAAGCAGGAGGGCGAGGACGAGGAGGAGGCCGGCGAAAAACCGGAGGCGGACGGCGGACATGCGCGCGTGGGTTGATCGGAGCAAACACGGGCCGACCAGCGCCGCCAGTCAATTGACACCCCTGGGGTCGTGGGGCTTCCGGCGGCGGGTTATGCTGCCGCCGTGGTGTCGAGGCCCGCTGTTTTCGCCTCGTCTGATCAGTGTGACGGTCCTCAATCGGACCATGCCTACGTTACCCCGCGCCGCCGGCCTGCTTCTCGCGCTCATCTTCGCCGGTAATTCTGCGCGCGCCGAGGATTGGCCGGAGTTTCGCGGGCCGGGAGGGCAGGGGATCTCCCGCGCGACGGAACTGCCGTTGCGTTGGTCGGCGACCGAAAATGTCGTCTGGCGGCAGTCGCTTCCCGGCCTCGGCTGGTCCTCCCCGGTGACGGCCGGCGGACGGATCTTCCTCACGACGGGCGTGGCCGATGGCGATGGAGCTCCTTCGCTTCGGGCGCTCGCGCTGGATCTGGCGACCGGCCGGATCCTGTGGGAGACCGAGGTTTTCTCGCCGACCGAGACGGGCCGCGCGTCGATGCATCAAAAGAACTCCCCGGCCAGTCCCACACCTGTGGTGCAAGACGGCCGCGTTTACGTGCATTTCGGACACTTCGGAACCGCGTGCCTCGGCACGGACGGACGCGTCATCTGGCGCAACAACCGCCTACGCTACGAGCCTGAGCACGGCAACGGAGGTTCCCCGATCATCGTCGGAGACCGGCTGGTTTTCAGCGCCGACGCCCGCACGGACCCCGCGCTCATCGCGCTCGATCGGCGCACGGGGGAAGTGGCGTGGCGATCGCCGCGTGACTTGCCGGTGCGCCAGAAATTCTCCTTCGCCACGCCGCTCCTGATCGAGGTTGGTGGTCGGCCTCAGATCGTGTGTCCGGCCAGCGGCGCCGTCATCGCCCACGATCCCGCCGACGGAAGCGAAATCTGGCGGGTGCGGTATGGCGGAGGCTTTTCCCTCATCCCTCGTCCGGTCTTCGCGCACGGTCTCCTCTTCATCGGAACGGGGTACATCCGGGCTGACCTGCTCGCGATCCGGGTGGACGGCGCCACGGGTGATCTGACGGATTCGCACATCGCATGGCGCACCACCAAGGGCGCCCCACTGACGCCGTCCACGGTCGTGGTCGGCGACGAGCTCTACGCGGTGAGCGACATGGGCGTGGCCACGTGTTTCAACGCCCGCACGGGCGAGGTGTATTGGCAGGAAAAGCTGGAGTCCGGCTATTCCGCCTCTCCGCTCGCGGCGGCGGGACGGATCTACTTCCAGAGTGAGGGTGGCGTGGCGACCGTGGTGGAGGCGGGCCGGACCTTCCGGCGACTCGCGCGAAACGAGCTCGGCGAGCGCACCCTGGCCAGCCTCGCGGTGGCGGAGGGCACGCTGCTGCTTCGCTCCGAGAAGGCCCTCTATCGCATCGGTGAAGGGCGGGCGGGAGCGGGGCGCTGACGCCGGCATTCTCCGAGGAGTTGCGGCCGCAGATCCGGCTGCTACGATCGTCGGGCTCTTGCTTCCCTTCATGGGAGCCGTGGTCGCACCTACACCCTTATGCCGTTCCTTCCCTCCATCTTAAGGCGCGTGTCCGGCGCCTTGCCGATCCTGGCCGCGTGTCCGGCCCTGGCCCAGGTTACCCCGCCCGTGCCGCCGCCCGCGGACGGGCGGCGCGACGCGGTGCTCATGGAGGCGTTCACGGTCACCGGCTCGAACATCCGCCGGCTCGACGAGGAGAAAACGCTGCCGGTCACGGTGCTCAACATGGAGGATCTCGACCTCCGCGGCGCCCCCACGCCCGCGGAACTTTTTGAAAACCTCTCGATCGGCGGGCCGCTGGAGCTCGACGAGGGCAACACGCTCGGCGCCGATGCACGCGGCGACAATACGGCCATCAACCTGCGCGGCATCGGCAGCGGCAACACCCTCGTGCTGCTGAACGGTCGGCGCATGCCCCCGCACCCCATCAGCATGGCCGAGGGCAGTGTCCCGTCGCTTTCCACGAACATCAACAACCTGCCTTCCGCCGCGCTTTCCCGCGTCGAAATTTTGCGTGACGGCGCGTCGGCGGTCTACGGCACCGATGCCGCCGCCGGGGTGGTCAACAACATCACCCGCAGCCGCTATGACGGCCGGAGCATGCGCCTGCGCGGCAGCGTGAGCCAGCACGGAGGGGGCAACGACTGGAACCTCGAGTTCACCGAGGGCATTCGCCTGAACCGCGGCCGGGGTAACCTTCTGCTCACGCTCGACTACTACCACCGTGATTTCCTGTGGCTCGCGCAGCGGAAGTTTTCCCGTGACCAGGATATCCGCGTGACCCGCAACGTGCCCGCCCCGTGGGACGGCCTGCCCATCACCGACACCGCCGGAGTGGTTTCGCGCGACAACGATTTCGACAACCGCCTGAGCACCGACTCCAGCTACTACGGCGGCTATGTGCGCGGGAATTACGACGCCGCGGGGGCATTCATCGGGGCCCGTCCCACCGCCAATCGCGGCATTATCACGACCTCGGGCTCCACCGCCGCGACGCTCGCCACCAACGGCACGTTCTACCTCATCCCGCTTGCCGACGGCGGCATCGGCTGGCGGCAGACGCTCCCGTCGCACAACATCGACGACTATACGGTCAACTGGTACCAGAACCCCAACGACCATAAGCCGATTCTCCCGAAGACGGACCGGATGAACCTCACCGCGATCTTCCGGCACAAGCTGGCGGGCGACCTGGAGTTCTTCGGCGAGATGCTGGGTTACCGGGCCGTGTCCGTGACCGGGCGACTGCCGACGAGCTTCGATGTCGCGACGGACCACAACATTTTCATGAGCGCCGACAATCCGTTCAACCCGTTCGGAACGCGCTTCTACCATCCGACGGGTGCGCCCAATGCGGATGGTTCGCCGCGCCTCTCGGGCGACCCGGCGCAGGTGCAGTTCCTCACGGGCGTCGGCGTCATCCCGCGTGATTTCAAACCCCGGCGCATCCACGTGCATTCCCAGGCCCTCCGGTTGGTCGCGGGCCTGCGGGGCCGGATCGGCGCAGGTTGGGAATGGGAGTCGGGCGTCCTCTACGGCCGGAACAAGACGCGCGACGAGGAGCACTTCGCGGTCCGGGAAAGTCGTCTGCGCGCGGCGCTCACCTCATCGGACCCGGCCAAGGCGTTCAACCCGTTCAGCTACACCTTCAAGCTTGTCGCGCAACCGGGCAACGCGGCCAACCCCTACCTTCTCGCGGTGGACCGTCCGTACTCCAACCCGGAGGCCCTCACTGCCTCCCTCTACGATAATTTCATTCGCGAGGGCCGCACGCAGCTCGCGACGTGGGATTTCAAGGTCAACGGCAACGTCTGGGAACGTTTTTGGGGCGGGCCGGTCGGTCTGGCCTTCGGTGCGGAGCTGCGATGGGAGGATTACCGCGACTACCGGCCGCCCTACGCCGGACGCAACCCGGCCGATGCCCCGTTCAACGGCAACGCCAACGACCCTCGCAACCTGTTCTTCGGCCCGAACGAGAACGACTTCATCGCGCTCAGCCCGAATGTGAACATGTACGCCTCCCGGACCGTCGCCTCGGTTTTCGCCGAGTCCCTGGTCCCGTTGGTCGGCCGCTCCAACCGCCGCCCGTGGGCGCGGTCGATGGAGTTCTCGGCCGCCGGCCGCGTGGAGCACTTCTCGCGCACGGGCACCAACGCGAAGCCGAAGTTCGGGCTCAATTACCGCCCCAACGACTGGATGTTCCTCCGCACCAGTGTCGCCGGATCCTACCGCGCGCCGAATCTTGTGCAGACCAACACGACGCCGCTCCAGCGTTCGGGTAGCACCTACAACGACCTCTATCGCTCGGAGGTCACCGGGCTGAACCGCGATTCGAGCGCGATGCCCGTCGTGCTGCGGCAGGGTAACGAGTCGCTGAAGCCCGAGACCGCCCGCTCTCTCTCGGCGGGGCTCGCCGTGTCGCCGCCCTTCGTCCGCGGCCTCACGCTCACGGTCGACTATTGGCGGATCCGGCAGCGGGACGTCATCTCGTCGGTCACGGTCGCCAGCCAGCTGCTCTACGACGAGGAGTTGCTGGATGGCGCCGTGCGGAAGGCCATCCTCGCGGGAACACCGGTTTCCCAGATCAACCTCGGCAGCGGTACCGCAGCGTACGTCGGCAATCCCAAGGTTGTGCGCGATCCGGTCACTCCCGCGGACATCGCGGCCTACGACGCGTACAACGCGGGCCGGCCCGCGGACTCGCGCCGCGCGCCCGTCGGCGGCGTGCGCTCGGTTGTAACTGATTACGTCAACCTGGCCGGGCGTCAGACCGAGGGGCTGGATTTCGGGGTCGAGTACCGGCTGCCGCGCACCCGCTTCGGCCAGGGCACCGTCCGCGGTGACGCCGGCTACCTGCTGACGGCGGAGACGCAGGCCGACACCGGCGCGCCAAAGGTGCAGAACATCAACCGCGACGGGCGCACGCGCTTCCGCGGCAACATCGGCGCCACCTGGCGGGCGGGCGCGTGGACCGGCGGATGGATCACTTACTACTACGGCACCTACGTCGATACCGGGGCCTCCACCACGCGCGAGATCTACGAGGTGCTCGGCAAGCCGGAGTACATTTCCAGCTACGTCGACTCCGGCGGCGTGCGGCGTTACCGCTACCTCGTCACCGCCTATGCGACCCACAGCGCTTATCTCAATTACGCCTTCGCGGGCCGCCGCGGCGGCCTGCTGGCTGACACGACGCTCCGATTCAGGGTCAACAACCTGTTCGACGCCGAGCCGCCGCTGGCCGACGAGGATTCGGGCTACCGGCGTGGCGCGGGCACGAACCCCCGCGGACGCGTGTTCGAGGCGCAGGTGAGCAAGCGGTTCTGAAACCGTGCGATGCACGATCCTGTTTGCACGCGCGCGGCCCGGCGATTGAAAGGGTTGTGATGACCAAGAACGGCACTCTGCCCCAGGAGGACGTCCGCACCGAGACGTCGCTCGGCGGGCAGTGGCGCGTCGTCGTCCTGAACGATCCGGTGAACCTCATGTCGTACGTTGTGCTGGTCTTCCGCAAGGTGTTTGGTTTCGACGACCAGACCGCGAGGCGTCGCATGCTGGAGGTGCACGAGCAGGGGCGATCGGTCGTGTGGCGGGGCCTGCGCGAGAAGGCCGAGGCCTACGTTTTCACGCTGCAGCAATGGCATCTCACGGCGGTGATCGAACCGGATGAAGCGCGTTGAGGTGAAGCTGGCGGTGCCGATCGTGGCACCGCTTCTCGATGTGATCCGCGAGCAAGCCCCCGGCCTGCGGGAGGCTCCCGCGGGCGCACCCGGCCTGCCGGACGCCGACCCCGAGCTGCGGGAGGCGTGGTCCGACGAACTACTGGCCGGCCAGCGGGATGAAATCGACGCGCTCCTCGCGCTGTTCGGGGAGGAGTTTTTCCGCGAAGGCATCGTGGCCTTCGACGGTGACAACGCCGAGGTGATCCTGCGCGCCTGCGCGGCCGTGCGCCTGCGGCTAAGGGAACATGCGCTGAAAACCGTCGGAGACGAGGCGCTCGAGACCGGCGAGCTGGAGATCTCCCGGCTGCCGCGCGACACCAACCGGGCCTTCCGTTGCTACGTTTTCCTCGCGACGTTGCAGGAAGTCATCATCCAGCACCTCGACGAAAGCATCCTGGGCGGCTGACGAGGTGCGCGGGATGAATCCCGCGTTCACTGGCGGTGGGCGACGCTTCACACGGGTGCCCGGTTTTTCGAGGGAGAGCGCCGGCGGAGATGCCGTTTGACGGGGTCGCCCGGCGCCCTACGTTGGAAGCGGTACCCGGCGGTGTTCGAGGTGCTTTCAATAACTGCTCTTTACCTTAGGATAAATGCGGGAGCCGAAACCGGCGCGAGGAATGCCAGGCCGTAAACCGGAAGGCAGGAGATGCGACGGGGGCGCCCACCTTAACTTAAAAAGGTCACGAGCCTTTGGGCATACGGCACAGGCGGGGTACCACTTTGAATTTCCCAGCCCCCGGCGGGCGGTAGCAGCGGGCGCCTCGCCCCGGATCTGACCCAGGGCCTGAGGCTAGGAGGCGGGCCCCTGCAGCAAGGAGGCTGAAGCCTGATCCAGATGCAGCGAGCAGCCGGCATGGTTTTGCAGCGCGGAGGCGGGACAGACGTTGGTGACGGGCCCTTCGACGGCGTTTCGGATGGCCCCGGCCTTCCGCTGATCGGGCGCGGTGACGATCACTCGCCGGGCGCGTAGAACTTCGCGGATGGACATGGAGACCGCTTGGCGCGGCACGTCCTCCAGCCGGGCGAACCATCCCTCGCCGAGTTGCTGGCGCCGGCAGGCCTCGTCGAGCGCGACGACGAGGTAGGGCGCGTTCGTTTCGAAGTCGGCCGGGGGATCGTTGAACGCGAGATGGCCGTTCTCCCCGATGCCGGCGAGGCACAGGTCGATCGTGACCGGGGAGATGCGGGCGGCGAGCCGCGCGAGCTCGGCCGGGAGGTCGGGGGCGTCGCCGCGCACCGGGATGAATTCCGGTGGTGCGGAAAGCGGCTCGAGGAATCGCTCACGAAGGTACCGACGGAAGCTGGCCGGATGCGAAGCGGGCAGGCCGACGTACTCGTCGAGGTGGAAAGCGACCACGCGCGTCCAATCGATCCCCGGCTCGCGGGTCAGCGCCTTCAAGGTCTCGAATTGGCTGGCACCGGTCGCGACCACCAGGTGCGCCCGGGCGCGCTTCGCCAACGTCGAACGCAGCACCGCCGCCGCCTCGGCCGCGGCGGCCGCGCCGCAAGAAACCGGAGCACGGTGGATGAAAAGTTGCATGGGGTGCGCCGGGGGCCGGGGCCGGTCGGTCTGAGGAATCGGGCGGAGGCGGCTAGAACCGCAGGGTGGCGGCCAGGGCCGCCTTCCGCGGGTCGAGATAGTAATGCAGAGACCTCAGGGCCTGACCCCCGAAGGTTTGGGTTCCGCTGTAGACCGGGTCCGTGTGGTTGAGGAGGTTGGTGATGTTAAACTGCAGGTCGACCGGCTGCCGGCCCGCCTTGAGGGAGAGTCCCAGCGAGAGGTTGGCGGTGACGTAGCTGTCGCTGCGGATGTACTCGAAAGCGCGGTTCAGCTGATTCCCGATCACCCTAGGGCCTTGCCACGCGGCTCCGCCGCCGAGGCGCAGGCCGCGCAGACGGCCGGCGGGCACCGTGTACATCGCGAACAGGCTCCCGGTGTAGTCGGGCGTGAAGTTCAGGACCCGGCCCTCGTTGGCGTTGCTGAGCGTGGTTTCGATCGCCGCGATGTCCGTCGCGATTTGCGCGCGGTTGGGATTGGAGGTGTCGGCGGCCCCCGCCCGCCATTCCCCGATGTACTGGGCGTAGTAGGAACGCAGGCCCGGCACGGTGTTCGTCTGTTTCGTTCTCGGGCGGGCGAAGTTGCCGCGTAGCCGGAAGTGGCGGCCGAGATTGGCCGTGAGGTCCAGTTCCACGCCGCTCGCCGCGTAATCAAGCGAATCACGGTAGTTGCCCAGCGCCGCCTCCACCTGGCGCTCGCCGCGGTTGAGGTTGGTCCAGATGCGGTTGATCGCGGCGCTCTGGTATTGCAGCAGACGGCCCTTCTCCTCCGAGTCGTAAAAGCCCAGCGAGCCGGTCACGCGGTCGCCGGCGAAACGGAAACGCAGGCCGCCGGAGTAGGAACTCGCGCGGGTCGGTCCAAAGAACTCCCCGCGCAGCCCGCGGCCGCCGCTCGATACGGGACTGAAGGTCTCCGCGTAATTGGCGTAGACTCCCAGCGGCCGGACGGGGAAAAGCACGAAACCGAAGGAGGAGGTGAGGGGGCGCGCCTTCACCCCCTGCCAGGTGCGCGAGATGAAGCGGCCCGCGGCGTCACGCGCGGCGCCGTCGCGCTGGCGCTGCTGGTAATCGTCGAAGCGCATCCCGCCGATGACGCTCAGGCGGTCGCTCCAGAATGAGGCCACGGTAGCGGCCTGTGCGCTGTTAGTCGTGTTGCGGACGCGCTGATCCGTAGTGCGCAGGGTTTCCCAGGTGTACGTGGCGTCGTTGGGAGGAGGTGTGAATCGCGGCTCCGGCTCGTCCCAGTAAATCCGGTAGAGCGGTTCGTTGACCGTCGCGTTGATCAGCGGGTTGGCGGGGTTGTTGTTCCGTCCGATCACGAAGGTCTCGAAGTCGGTGGACTCATCGCGCCGCAGGAGGAAAAGGCTCACGCGCTGCTCCCAGCTTTTGACGGGCACCTGCCACGCGAGGGCGGCCCGCAGATCGAAGTGTTGCGTGTCCTGCAGGTACCAGCGCCAGCCCTTTTCGTCGTATGGGCGGCCGAACTTCGGGTTGGGCGAGCCGTCGGGAAGGATGGCGTTTGGGTCGATGAAGGAATTGTCCCACTTCACGTTCCGGGCGTGGCGGGCGATGTTCACGTACTGCACGGCAACCTCGGCGACGAGGTCGCGGGCGAGGCGTTGCTCGAGGGTTCCGTTCAGGAGGTAGTGCCTGATGTCCCCGGTGCCGTTGAGAGGCTGGTTGCTGAAGTTCGCGCGAACCACCGGCAGGTTCGGCACGACGGAGCGCAGGGCGGGGGCGAGGGCGAGGTTTGAACCGGTCGTGCGTCCGAAGTTCAGCGCGTTGAACACGCGCGTCGACTGCCCCGGACTCCACACAAGTGTGTCGGTGGTGATGCGGCTCACGCCCGGGGCTGGCGATCCCACGGAGAGCGGGCCGGTTACCCGGTATCCGCCGGTATAGTTGGACTGGGTGTCACGGAAAAACGGCGGCGGGTAATTTGTCGCCGATCGGTCGAATTCACCCTCGAAGCGAACCTCCGCGTTCATCCACGGACGATGAAGGACGGCGAGGTGAACCCCCGAACGCTCGTCGAATTTACGGTCGATCCAATGGATGATCCGCTGGCTGAACGCGTTTCCGCGAATCGCTGTCCCCGGCCCTAGGCCGCGGTTCACATCCACGGATGCATAGCGCGAGCCCTCCGAGTCCACCCGCAGCACAACCTCGCCGAAGTTCCGTCCGGGGCGGGCGCGCTTCGTCATGGTGTTCAGTCCACCCCCCAGCGCTCCATCACCGAACAGCAGGGAGTTGGGTCCACGCAGACCCTCTAGGCGCTCGGTGATGTAGCCGTCGACCGGACGGGCCACGCGGAAGTAATTCCGCATCTGCAATCCGACCGGCAGGCCGCGCATCGTGAACTTGTTGCCGAAGTCGGTGGTGACCACTGGGTCCGTTTGGGCCATCGAGGTCAGGTAGGGCGCGGCGTCCTGGTAATCGAGCGCGCCGATCTCGTTGAGAAAGTCGCGCGTCAGCACAGTCACGTCGGCGGGTGTGCGAATGAGTTCGGTGCTCATGCGCCCGCCGGCGAGGGAATGCGAGGCGGCGTAGCCCGTGTCTTTCTCCGTCGAGACCTCGAACGGGGAAAGGGATACGACGGGCGCCGTCGGCGACGGGTAAGTTACGGTCTGCGCGCTGACAACCGAGGCGGAGGCGAGAACAAACAGGATTCCAAGCATGGGGAAGGGGGTACGGGGTGCCGTCCGCCGGGGAGAGAGGGCGGGACGGATGCGGCCGGACAAAAGGGGAAACGAACGATCGGCTTACGGGGCAAGTGAAAGAATGAGAGCTGCCTTCGCGCGAGGAGCTGCAGCTTTGCCCCGGCCTCGACTTCGCGGGGCTTTGCCTCGGCTCAGGGCAGGCGAGACTCGGGCGCCTTCTTCTTTCCGGAGGATTTCGCGGACGGTGCGGGCAGTTCCGGTCGCAGGGCGAGCTGAGCGCGGAGATCGCGGAGAATCTCCGGTTGAGTGGCGGCGTGATTGCGGGTCTCGAGCGGATCGGTGGCGTAATCGAAGAGCTCGAATTGCGGCGAGCCGTCGGACGCGCGCGAAGCGATGAGGCGCCAACGTTCGGAGCGGATGGTGCGTTGTCCCTCGGTCCAGAAGCCGCGGGCCGGTTTCGCCGCCGGCGTGGCGGGACGGTCGAGCTGCGGGCGCAGGCTCCGGCCGTCGAGCCCGGCGGGAGCGGGCAGCCCGCAGAGATCGGTGAGCGTGGGAAAGACGTCGACCGTCTCGACGAGCGCGGCGCTGGCGGCGCCCGGCTGGGCGAGCCCGGGAGCGCGGATCAGGAGGGGGGAGCGGAGCGAGTTCTCGTAGAGGCAGTGCTTGCCCCAGATGGCGTGCTCACCGAGCAGAAAGCCGTGGTCACTCCAGAGCACGACAATGGTCTGGCCCGCGGGATCAAGCGCCCGGAGGGCGTCCAGCACCCGGCCGATCTGCGCGTCCACATAGCTCACGCTCGCGGCGTAGGCGCGGCGCACCTCGCGGGCGTAAGCGGGATCGGCGTCGGGATCCCGGCCGGCGTGGGCGTAATTGCGGCGAAACTCGTTGCTCGGATGCCAGGTCGAGGGCCACTCCGGCTTGGCGGCCGCGGCCGGCGGAAGCGCGGGGATCCGCTCCGGGTCGTGAAGATCAAAGTAGCTTTTCGGCGCCGCAAAGGGCAGGTGCGGCTTGAAAAACCCGACCGCGAAAAACCAGGGTTCCGCGGTGGCGGCGAGTTCGCGGAGTTGTCTCACGGCCTCGTCGGCCACCCAGGCGTCCGGGTAGGCGGAGTCAGGGCCGGCGAAGGCTTCGAGGGGCGGGGTCTTTCCGGGGGAGCGGGGGCGGCCGTTCGCGTAGCCGTGCATGATGTTCTCCGCCTCTCGCCAGGGCGTCGTGGGGATCCACGAGCGGGTCCACGAGCCGGGAAGCTCCTCCGGTCCGTCGGCCCACAGCCGGCCCGTGCGGCCGCCGGGATGGTGCGTGATCTTCCCGAGCGCATAGGTGCGGTAGCCGTGGCGCTGGAACCAGGCGGGAAGATTGGCGTCGCCCCAGCTGGCATGGGTTGAGGCGATGCCGCCATTTCCGACGTGGGCCGCTTCGGTCGGATAGCGTCCGCGGAGCAGGGCGCAACGGGAGGCGCCGCAGGTGGGCGCCTGCACGTAGTGATGGGTGAAGATGCGCGCGCTGGCGGCGAAGGCGTCGAGTTGCGGCGTCCGGGCGTGGGTCGCGCCCATCGCGCCGAGGTCATTCCGCAGGTCGTCGACGGCGATGAAGAGGATGTTCGGGCGCCGGGGCGCCGCCGCATGGGCCGGCACGGAAAGCAGCGCAAGGCCGAGGAGGGAGAGAAAAATCTTCACGGGTGGGATGAGGGGACTCCGGAGGGGGACAATGTTGGCAGGTGGTTCACTTTTCCCGGCGCTTCTTCTTCGCCTCGACGTTTTTCGCGTGCCGGCCCGACTCGTCGCCCGTGTCCGGGATGCCCCCGGCGGGATTAAGTTGCGCGAGGGCGGCGGCGAGCCGCCGTCGGGCGGCGAGCGCGGCGGGCGTCTCGGAGCCGGGAGCCACAAGCTTTTCGACGAACGGGGCGTCGCTCATGTCGAACAGCTCCCCGGCTTGATTCAATTTCCAGTCCGCCTCGCGCACATACCAGTTGCGCGCCAGTTGGTGGAAGACCCACGAGCGGGAACCGCTTTTCTCGCCGCGGATCTGGGCGGCCAGACTCCGGCCGTCGATGACGGTGTCCGCCGGCAGGGCGACCCCGGCCATTTCGGCGAACGTGGGCAGGTAGTCGCTCGAGTCCACGAGGTCCGCGGAGACGCGACCGGCGGGCGCCGCCCCCGGCCAGCTGACGATCATCGGGACGCGGCCGCCGCCGTCGTGCAACGAGCCCTTGGCGCCGGCCAAGGGCCGGCCGCCGATGGTGGCCCGCGCGGCGCGGCCGTTGCTCGTGCCGTTGTCTCCGAAAAAGACGACCAGCGTTCTCTCGCGCAGCTTCAGACGTTCTAGCTCGGCGATGAGTTTGCCGACCAGCTTGTCCATGTAGCGGACGTTGTCCCCGTAGAGATCCTTGCTGTCGGGCGCGCTGTCCGGCGTGGGCAGGATGTCGGAGTGGACGTGGGACAGCGAGTAGTGGGCGTAGAACGGGCGGTCCCGGTGCTTCGTCATGAACTCCACGAGGTGCCGGTGCATCAAGTCCGGCATGTACTCCTTGTCGCGCAAGGGGCGCGTCTCGCCGTTCACGACGTAGGTTTTAACCTTTTCCTGGGTGTTCCAGTAGGCGCCGCTGCCGGCGTAGCGCAGGTAATCGTCGAAGCCGAAATCGGACGGCTGCCGGGAGAACTGGCTCCACTTGCCGATCATCGTCGAGACATAGCCGGCCGGCTTGAGGACCGTCGGGATGAGCTTCTCCTTCCGCGGTGAGATTTCGCCCACTGCATCCTGGTTGCTGCCCCCCGTGCGAAAGCCGTAGCGGCCGGTGAGGATTTGCGCGCGCGAGGGTCCGCAGAGGGAGATCGTGTAGGCGTGCGTGTAGCGCGTGCCGCTGCGCGCGAGGGAGTCGAGGTGGGGCGTCTGGTAATGGTCGGAGCCGTAGCAGCCGACCTCGCCGATGCCGTAGTCGTCGGCGAGGATGAAGATGATGTTGGGCTTGGGGGCGGCGGCGCCGGCCGAAAAAGGCGAAAGCAAAAGCGCACTGGCGCACGACAGGAGGCGGAGTTTCATGGAACGGGAAGGGGAGGGAGTGCTCAGCAGCCTTGGGTTATCATGGTCGGGTGTATACGGGAAAATCTCCGCGGCGCCCCGCTGCTCGGGATCTCCTCCCCGGCCGCGGGATCGCGGCGCGCGGAACGGCCTGCTTCCCGCGCCCGATCGGCCGGCGCCCCCGGAGCGAGGCCGACCAGGCATTTCGCGGGCAAAATCGCGTTGCCTCGCGCGGTGCCGCGCAGACGCTCTCGGTCGCTGCTAAGTTAGCGGCGCCGGAACAGCCCGGCGCCGGTCACCCCTCACCCCACCAACCCCTGCGACGCGGTACTCGCGTCCCAGTGCCCCATGAACACCCTGAATCGCCGCCTCGCGGCGACCTGTGTCGCGCGCTCCCTCCTGCTGTTATCCGCCGGCTGCCTTACCGCCGGTTCGGCGCGAGGTCAGGCCGCCGCGCCCGCCCCGCGTGCCGCGACGGAGGAACGCGTCACCCTCACTCCTTTCACCATTTCGGCGGAAAAGGACGTCGGCTTCGTGGCCGCGAGCTCCCTCGCGGGTGGGCGCATCGCCACTGCCCTCAAGGACACCCCCGTGGCCTACTCCGTGGTCACGGCCGAGTTCCTCGAGGCGTTCAATCTCACCGACGTCGCCGAGGCCACCCAATGGTCCGTGAACAGCACGGTGGTCGACGCCGACGGCACGAACCGCGCCTTC
>CAXRGI010000141.1:0-2500 GCA_964229935.1 Opitutales bacterium | reverse complement strand
CGCCGTTCCCTCGACGCACCCGAAGGTGCGGCGCGGGGCCGCGACGGAACTGCGTCCAATGTGCGGAGATCGGCGTCCTCCCCGGTCACCCGGGTCGAGCGCCGCTCATCCTGCCGACCGGATCTGCATCCGATCGGATTTCAATTTCGATTGACGGACGGACGTGCGACGTCTTGCGACGACGCGCGACCGTTCCGCACTGGCGTTCAGTCTTCTCTTCCGTTTTCAAGGAGCATTCGCTTCGGGCACTCCTCGCCGCGACGTGGCCGCTGCGCGATGATGCCCCACCGGAATGGGTGCCGCCCCCGTGGGTGCGGACCGAGCAATCTAGCGGGCCCGCGCGGGCCCCCGCAACGCCGCGGGCGGACGGCGACCTAGCGGAGCACCTCCACGAGGTGGTACGTCGTCTTTCCCTTGCGCAGCAAGAGCCAGCGGCCGTGCAGCAGTCCCGCCCGGGCCAGCCCGCCCTGCTCGTCGACGACGTCGCCGTTGGCCCGCACGGCCCGCTGGGCCACGAGGCGCCGGGCATCGCTGTTGGACGACGCGACCCCCGTGGCCACCAGGAGCCCGATCGTGTCGCCCAGGGCCGCCGCCCCGACCTCCGTGCGGGGCACCTCGGAGGCCACGAGATGCAGGGCCGCGGGGCTGGCCGACGTCGGGTTGGCCCCGAACAGCACGTCGGCCGCCTGCTCCGCGGCGTCCGCGGCCTCGTCGCCGTGCACCAGCGCGGTGAGCTCGCGGGCCAGGGCCCGCTGGGCGATGCGGTGCTGGGGCGCGCGGCGCTGCTCCGCCACGAGCTCGGCGATCTCCCCGATCGGCCGCAGCGAGAAGCGGGCGAGGGTGGCCTCGACGTCGTCGTCGGCGATCTGCATCCAGTACTGGCGGAACTGGTAGGGCGAGGTCCGCCGCGCGTCCAGCCAGACCGCGCCCTGGGCGGTCTTGCCGAACTTGGACCCGTCCGAGCGGGTCACGAGCGGCCACGTGAGCCCGTAGGCGGTGCGGCCGAGCCGCTTGCCGATGAGGTCGATGCCCGTCGTGATGTGGCCCCACTGGTCGGAGCCGCCCATCTGCATCTCGCACCCGTGGTGCTCGCACAGGTGCCGAAAGTCGTTGGCCTGCAGGAGCATGTAGCTGAACTCGGTGAACGACAGCCCCTGCTCCCCCGCGAGCCGGCTGCGGACCGAGTCCTTGGCGAGCATCTGGTTGACCGTCACGTGCTTGCCCACCTCGCGCAGGAAGGTGAGGACGTCCACGCCGCGGGTCCAGTCCGCGTTGTTGACCAGGGTCGCCCCGGTGGGCCCCGGGCCGAAGTCGAGGATCCGCTCGAGCTGCCGGGCGATCGACGCCACGTTGTGCCCCAGGGTGTCCGCGTCCAGGAGGTTGCGCTCCTCGCTGCGGCCCGACGGGTCGCCGACCATGCCGGTGGCCCCGCCGGCGAGCACGAAGGGCCGGTGGCCGAGCAGCTGCATGCGCCGCAGGGTGATCTGGCCGAGCAGGTGACCCACGTGGAGCGAGTCGGCAGTGGGGTCGAAGCCGACATAGACGCCGATCGGGCCCGCGGCCGCCCGGGCGTCGATGGCCGCCGGGTCGGTGGAGTCGTGGATCAGCCCGCGGGCGCGGAACTCCTCGACGATCGGCCGCGCCACGCGACCGAGCCTACGCGCGGCCCCCGAGGCGGCCCGCGAGGCGCTCGCGCGTCCCGGTGATCCGAATGGCGAGCGCGGCGGCCTGCGCCGCGCCCGCCGCGGGGCCCGATCCGCCCGCGCTGGTGCGTCGCGCGAGTGCGGCCCCGGGCGCGAACAGCGACGCGGCCCCCGCGAGCTCGGCGTCTGCCGCGACGAGGTCGACGAGCCTCGCGCCCTCGCGGCCCGCGCGTGCGACGAGTGCCCCGACGCGCGCGTGGGCCTCGCGAAAGGGCGTGCCCCGGGCGACCAGCCACTCGGCGAGGTCGGTGGCGACCAGCGCCTCGGCCGCGCCGGCGGCCGCCATGCGGTCGGCGCGGAAGGTCGCCGTGCCGATCATGCCCGCGAGGGCCACGAGGCCGCGACCGACCTGGTCGATCGAGTCGAAGAGCGGCTCCTTGTCCTCCTGCAGGTCGCGGTTGTACGCGAGGGGCAGGCCCTTGAGCGTCGCGAGGAGGCCGGCGAGGTTGCCGATCACGCGGCCGGCCTTGCCGCGCGCGAGCTCCGCGACGTCGGCGTTCTTCTTCTGCGGCATCATCGACGAGCCCGTCGCGTAGGCGTCGGACAGCGTGGCGAAGCCGAACTCCTCGCTCGTCCAGAGCACCCACTCCTCCCCGATCCGCGAGAGGTGGACCCCGAGCAGGGCGAGCACGAACAGCGCCTCGGCCACGAAGTCCCTGTCGGACACCGCGTCGAGCGAGTTCTCGAAGCGGCCGGCGAACCCCAGGGACCGCGCCGTGGCATCGGGGTCGATCGGCAGCGAGGTGCCCGCGAGCGCCCCGGCCCCGAGGGGCGAGACGTCGGCGCGGGCGAGGGCG
>CAXRGI010000140.1:0-11604 GCA_964229935.1 Opitutales bacterium | reverse complement strand
CCGCACTCGACCAGCACCCCCGGGCAATCCAGCGGGCGCAACACGGCGAGGTGCATGAGTTTCTTGCCCCGGTCGTCGGACTTGAGGTCGTGGACGAAACGGCGGTGTAGCGCGTGGGCGAGCACCACGTTCCAATGGTCATGCCGGTTGGCCGGCGAGGCGAATTCCTCCGTATCGTCACGCGCGCCCGGGCCCCAGGCGTTGGTGGAACGCTGGAACCGCGGGGCGAAGGTGTAGACCTCGACGCCGGAGGTGCGGTTGTCGCGCGGTACGGCGTTGAAATGAATGCTCACAAACACGTCCGCCTTGGCCGCGCGCGCCGCCGCCGCCCGCTGGGGCAGGGCGACGAAGGAGTCGTCGTCGCGGGTGAGCACCACGCGGTGACCGTCGGCCTCGAGCAGGCGCTGCGCCCGCCGGGCGACGTCGAGCGTGAGCGTCTTTTCGCTGATGCCGAGACGCTCGTTGATCTTCCCGGGGTCGTTCCCGCCGTGGCCGGGATCGAGCACGATCACGCGGGGAGCCGGGCGCGGGGACTGTCCGTGCCCCGACCGTAGCAGCGGCAGCAAACAACGCTCGTGATCAACGCGGCTCACGAAGGCCTCCCCGCCGCTGGCGACGACTGGGTCACCCAGGAACAGGCGCAGGCCGTTGACCGTGATTTCACGGCTGTCGGTCTCGATTTCCACGCGGCCGCCCGGTCCCTTCAGTTCGAGGCGGCGCCCGGCTTCCAGCCAGTTCAGCCGCGCGCCGAGCCGCGGCGCGGCGGCGGTGAGGGAAACGTAGTCGATCCGGCCGAAGCGCTTTCCGGGCAGCGCCTTCTCGCCGGGAGCCGCGGCCGGAGCTGAAGCGACGGGCGCGACGGAAGGGGCCGCGCCCGGACGGGTCGGCGCGGATCGGACGGGATTCTCGGCCGCGACGGCGGGCAACGCCGGAACGATCGCGAGGAACAGCAGAAACGCCGCCCTGATCATGGCGGCGACAACCTCAGGTAGGACCGGCGGCGGGAGCCTGGTTTTCCTCCTCGGGCTCCTCGTCCTCGGTCTCCTGCAGGAATTTGGGCTTCCGCTTGTTGGCGGGCAACGGCGTCAACATCACGTGGATGTTGCGACCAATGAGCTTGGGGTCGGCGTCGGGGTGAGCCATGCCGGCGAGCTCGGTGACCGCGCGCTTCATCACGTCGAAACCGATCTCGGTGTGCGCCATCTCACGCCCGCGGAACTTGAGGCGCATCTTCACCTTGTTGCCATGGTCGAGAAACTCCTCGGCGTGGCGCAACTTCGTCTCGAAGTCGTGCTGCTCGATACGCGCGGTGAACTCGATCTCCTTGATCTTGCTGGCCGTGGACTTCGCGTTGGAGGTCTTCTTCTGCTCCTCGTACACGTACTTGCCGAAGTCCATGATGCGGCAAACCGGCGGCGTGGCGTTGGGAGCCACCTCCACGAGGTCCAGCCCGTTCTCCAGCGCGAGATTGATGGCCTTGGTGGTATCGATGATCCCCAGCTGTTTTCCCTCGGGGGAGATCAGCCGCACCTGCGGCACCTTGATCCGGTGATTGCGGCGGATGGCCGCGAAGGGGTCGACGTTGCGACGCTGGTAGGAACCGGGGCGGCCGCCTGGGGCGGAGGGAGACGATAGGGCCATCAATTAGGATTGGACGATAAACGGGACGCCCGCATTTCGCCCGATGCGCACCGAGGGGCAAGGGTTATTTCGGGCGGCGGAGGGAGCTTTCAAATGCTGAAGCTCTCGCCGCAGGAGCAGCTGGCCTTCGCGTTGGGGTTGGAGAACTTGAATCCCCCCGCCACCAGTGCGGAGGAATAATCCACCTCCGTGCCTTTGAGGTAGAGTGCGCTGCGGCTGTCCACCACGACCGCCACGCCCGCCGTGCGCACCAAAATGTCACCCCGGCGCGGTTCGGGAACAAACTTCATCTTGTAGCTGAGGCCATTGCAGCCACCGCCGGTGATCGCCACGCGCAGCCATTCGCCTTGGGCCTCCCGGACGATCAAAGCCCGCACCTTTTCCCCGGCCGCAGGCGTCAGCCGCACCAGGCTTTCCCCGCCTTCCCGGACCCCGTCGGGCAAACCGGGCCCGTTCACCCCCGGGGCGGAGGCAACGGGAGAAGGCAGGACGGCAGAGATCATCACCCCACACGAAACCGCCGGTTCGAGGCGGCGCAACTTTGGAGTGACCGCACGGGACCGGAAGATTTCGGCTGACGCCCCGACGCGGAAATGCGCGGCTGGACCCGTGAGGAGAGACATCCAGCCGCCCGCCCGTTTCACCGCCGGCACCGCGATCGTCCTCGTACTCGGGGTCATCGTCGCGGAGGTCGTGATCGAGACCCTGTTCGTGCGAGGACTGCGGGCCGCGGCGGCGTACGGACTGCTCGCCTCGCCCGCGGGATGGGAGGAAATCGAGGCGTCGCTCCTGATCGCCACCAAGCTGCTGGCGACGGCCGTGGTGGCGGGCTGGGCGTTGCGCCGCAACAACGAGACCTGGGGTCACGCGGGACTCATCGGGTTCCAACCCGGCCACCTGGCCGCCGCTTTTCTTCCCATCGTTGCCGGCGTCATCGTGGGCCTGTCGGAACTCGACAACCTGTTCCGCGCCGTGCTGCCGGGGGTGCTCCTCGAGCAGATGGATTTCGCTCCCGACCTCGACGCGCTGGTCAACCTCTCCTGGCAGGGACCGGTACTCGCCGTCGTGATCGCACCGCTCACCGAGGAGCTCGTTTTTCGCGGACTGATCCTGCGGGGCCTGCTGGGACGATGGCGTCCCGCGGCGGCGATCACGGCATCAGCCCTCCTGTTCGCGGCCACGCACCTCAATCCCGCGCAGGCGCCCGTGGCAATGCTGCTCGGGCTGCTCCTCGGCTGGATCTATGCGCGCACACGCTCGCTCGGGCTCTGCGTGGTGGGCCACGCCTTGAACAACGCCTCGACCTACGTGGCCGACTTCCCCTTCGAGGTTCGCGGATTCAACTTTGTCCCGGAGGAAGCCGCGGTGGTCTTCCATCCGTGGTGGTTCAACGCGATCGGTACGCTGCTACTGGTCGCCGGCTTGTGGTGGATCCACCGCCACGCCCCGCCGGCCGCGCCGTGGAATCGCCCCGCCGCCCCCTGCCCGCGAACGGCCGAGCCCCCGCTGCTGGCGCCGCCGCCGCTCCCAGTTGGGGGTTGTCAGACCACAACCGCCGCCGAGAGTGGAATCCCCATGTCCGGCGATCTCGGCCAGCTCGTCACGTCCCTTGCGCGCCGCGCGCGCGCCGCCTCGTACACGCTTGCGACGACGCCGCGGGCGGCCAAGGACGCCGCCCTGCTGCGGCTGGCGGATCTGCTGCAGGAGTCGACCGCCGAGCTGCTTGCGGCGAACGCCAAGGATCTCGCCTCGCCCGAAGCCGCCGCCCTCACCCCGGCCGCGCGGGACCGGCTGGTGCTCAACGAGGAGCGCCTGCGGCACCTGGCCGAGTCGGTCCGGCAGGTCGCCGCCCTTCCCGACCCGGTGGGTACCGTGCTGGAGGAAACGAGGCCGGCCAACGGCCTGAGGCTGCGCAAAGTGCGCGTGCCGATCGGCGTGATCGGGATCATCTACGAATCGCGCCCGAACGTGACGATCGACTGCGCGGTGCTCTGCCTGAAGAGCGGCAACGCCGCCGTACTGCGGGGCGGCAAGGAATGCTTCCACACCAACCTCGCGCTCGCGGCGCTGGTGCAGCGCGCGCTCGCCGCCGCCGGCCTGCCCGCCGATGCCGTGCAACTCGTGCCCACGACCGACCGCGCGGCGCTCGCGACCCTGCTCAAGCTGAACGATCTCATCCACTGCATCATCCCCCGCGGCGGCGAGGGCCTCATCCGCCACGTCGCGGAAAACAGCACCATCCCCGTCATCAAGCACTACAAGGGCGTGTGCTTCGTCTACGTCGACGCCGCGGCCGACCTCGCCATGGCGGAGACGATCACGGTGAACGCGAAGGTTTCCCGGCCGAGCGCCTGCAACGCGGCGGAACAGCTCCTGGTGCACCGTTCGGTGGCGGAACATTTTCTGCCGGCTGTCGCCCGCGCGCTCGCCGCGCGCGGCGTGGAGTTGCGCTGTGACCCGGCCGCCGCCGCCATCCTGGCCCGGGCGGGCATCGCCGCCGTGGCGGCGGGCCCCGCCGACTTCACCGCCGAGTTTCTCGGTCCGGTGCTGGCGGTGCGCGTGGTGGATTCGCTGGACGAGGCGGTGGCGACGATCAACCGCGACGGATCAGCGCACAGCGACGCGATCATCACGGCCGACGCGGCGGCGGCACGTCGCTTCCTCGCGGAGGTGGACAGCGCCGCGGTGTTCTGGAACGCGAGCACGCGCTTCAACGACGGCTTCGAATTCGGATTCGGCGCGGAGATCGGCATCAGCACCGACCGTCTCCACGCGCGCGGTCCGATGGGCCTGCCCGAGCTCTGCAGCTACAAGTACCTCGTCGAGGGCGACGGACAGATCCGCGCCTGAGCGCCGCGAACCTTCAGGCCGGGCTTTCCTTGAAGCCGCACGCGAGCAGCGTCTCGAAGTGCGGCTCGACCGCCTCGCGGGCGACCATGGTGACCTCGACCTTGGCGAAACCCGCCTTCCGCAGGAACCCGTGGAGCGCGCTCTCCTTGAAGCCGAGCCAGCGGTCGGCGTAGAGCTCCCGCGCCTTGGCAAAGCCGTGCTCGTTGAGGTCGAGCACCAGCAGCTGGCCGCCCGGCCGCAGGATCCGCCAAGCCTCGTCAACCGCCTTCTGCGGGTGCCGCGCGTGGTGGAGCGCCTGGCTCAGGATCGCGAGGTCGACGGAAGCGTCGGGCAACGGCACCTGCTCGATGTCGCCGAGCTTGTAGGCGAGATTCGCCAGCCCGTTCCGCCGGGCCAGCTCCGTGCCGACCTCGACCATGCGCGGTGAACTGTCGATGCACCACACCTGCCGCGCGCGGCGCGCCAGCAGCTGTGACACGAGTCCCTCACCCGCGCCGAGATCGGCGATGTCGATCGCCGGGGCCAGACGCAGCGCGAGGTGGCCGATCGCCTCCCACGACCGTCCGGGACAATAGTTCCGCCCGAGCCGGCCCGCGATCAGGTTGAAATACTGCTCCTGGGTGCGGCGGCGCTTCTGCAGGATGCGGTCGAGATTCTCCCGGTCCTCCGCGAGGACCGGAAGGTCCGATACGGAATCAAGGGCCGCGCGCGTCAGGGCCTGCGTGCGCGCCGGCTGCCGCGCCCGGAGCGAATAGAACGCGTTCTTCCCCTCGCGGCGGTCCGAAACGAGATTGACCGTGCGCAACAGGGCGAGCTGCGAGGAGATGCGCGACTGGCCCATCCCGAGGATCTCCTGCAATTCCGCGACGGACAACTCCTCGCGCGAGAGCAGGGCGAGCAGCCGGAGCCGGGTGGGATCCGACAGCGCCTTCAGGATATCCCAGGATTCGTTCAAGCGGCGCGAACGTGGGCGGCGCGCGCGCCGAAAGCAATCGAGGAGAGGGCGGCGCGGTCGCTCAACCCGCGGCGCCCTCCGTCGAGGCGGGGGCCGCCTCGCCCTTCAGGGCGTTGAGGGCCGCGTGCCAGCCAAGGGTGGCGCACTTGATACGCGCCGGGAACGCATGCACGCCGGCAAACGCCGCAAGATCACTGATTTCCTCGGGCGCCTCGCCGGTGGTTACAATCCGCTTGAACTCGTCGTAGAGACCGCGGGCCTCGTCGGCCGTGCGGCCCTTCACAAGCGTGGTCATCAACGAGGCGCTCGCTTGGGAAATGGCGCAGCCGGCGCCATCGAAGGAAATCTCCGCCACCCGGTCGCCTTCGATCCGCAGGTAAACGCTGCACTGGTCGCCGCAGGTGGGATTCTCGCCATGCGCCACGCGGTTCGCGGTCGGCAAACGGCCGCGGTTACGCGGACGCTTGTTGTGGTCGAGAATAACCTGCTGGTAGAGCTCGGAGAGGTCGCCGGACATGCGAGACAAGGGTGGCGCCGCCCCGCGGGGGCGCAACGCGAGGTTTTTGGCGCCAGCCTAGCGCAGGCCGACCGGTGTGCCGAGCACCTCGCGCAGGATGACGGCGCGACGCGCCGAAGCCGCGTCGCGCAGCTCCTCCGCCAGCCCGCCCCGTGCGGCGCGCGCGGCCGATGAAGCCGCCGCAGCCTCGGCCGACTCGCGCACGGCCCGCCTCCGGGCCTCAGTGCGTTCCGCCTCCAGCTGCCGCAGTTCCTCGGCCAGACGACGCTGCCGTTCCAATTCGGCGGTGCGACGGTCCGTCGCATCCACCACGGTGGCGGCGGCGACGGGCGGCGGCGCGGGAGGAGCGGCGGCCGGCTCCGCCTCGGGATTCAGCGCTCGCTCGAACTCGCGCACCATGCGGCGCAACGGATCCTCGAACGGCTCCGGCGCCCTCGTGGTCTCCGGACCAGCCTCAGCCGGAGCCTCCCGACGGGCCAGGGGCGGAGGCTCGGGCGCGGCCGCCGGGGCCGGCGCCTCACCGCGCCGTTCCGCGATCCTCCGGCGGATCTGCTCCTGGATCTCCTGCACCCGTCGCTCCTCGTCGAGGGCGTCGGGCTTGGAGGCGGGCGGCGGCGGCGACTGCCGCCGCGCCTGGAGCAGACCGCGGACGATCTGGACGACAAAGATGACGACGAAGATGACGACCCCCAGGCGGTCGAGCAGCCAGTCGAGCAACGACGCTTTCACGCGCGAAGGCGGGGCGCGGACGGGTTACTTCTTACCCTCGGGGTGGGCGATGGAGGAACGCATCTGCGTGTCGGCCTGCACATTCTCCATGCGGTAGAAATCCATCACCCCCAGGCGGCCGTTGCGGAATGCCTCGGCTTGCGCCAGCGGGACCTGCGCCTGCGCTTCGACAACCTTGGCCTGCATTTCCTGCACGCGGGCCTTCATTTCCTGCTCGAGCGCCACCGCCGCGGCGCGACGAATTTCAGCCTGAGCCTGGGCCATGTTCTTATTGGCTTCGGCCTGCGCTTCCTGGAGTTTGGCTCCGACGTTTTCCCCGACATCCACATCGGCGATGTCGATCGAGAGGATCTCGAAGGCGGAGCCGACATCGAGGCCGCGCTGGAGCACGGTCTTGGAAATGCTATCCGGGGACTCAAGCACGGACTTGTAGCTCTCGGCCGAGCCGATCGTCGTGACGATGCCCTCGCCGACGCGCGCGATGATGGTTTCCTCCTTGGCGCCACCGACGAAGCGGTCGAGATTGGTCCGCACGGTCACGCGGGCCTTCACCTTCACCTGGATGCCGTCCTTGGCGACGCCATCAATGGTGGTGCGACCGCCTTCGGGATTGGGGCAATCGATGACCTTGGGATCGACGGAGGTGCGGACGGCCTCGACGACGCTCTTGCCCGAACCCTTGGTCGCGAGATCGATCGCGCAGGCGCGGTCCCATCCCAGTTCGATTCCGGCCTTCTGGGCGGCGATCAGGGCCTGCACGGTAGGGACCACGTTGCCACCCGCCTGGAAATGCGACGCGATCTGGTCGGCGTCGATGTTGATACCGGCGCGGACCGCGGTGATGCGGGCGTCGACGATCAGACCGTAGGGGATACTCGCGAATTTGAGGGCGACGAGTTTCGAGAGAGGAACGGGGGCGCCGTTGAACAGCGCCTTAACCCAGGCGCCGATAAGGCTGAAGATGATCGCCCCGACGACGAGGATGATCAGGCCGATGAGGACGAAACCGATGAGTGTCAGGCTCATGATGGAGTTGGTTGGGAGGAGTTAGGGTTGGTGGAAAGGGTGACGATGACGCGGAAGGTGTCGAAGCCGACCACCTCGACCGCGGTACCCGCCGGCACATGCCCGCTGCGGGCGAAAGCCTCGTAACGACGGCCTTCGCACTCGATGAGGCCGCTGGGCGCAAGCGTGGTCGCGGCGACCGCCCGCCGGCCGACCAGGGAAGCGTCGGCCACCGCCGGCTGGCTGGTTCCGGCGACAGTGGCCGTCATGGAAAATTTCCGGGCGAGCCGGCTCCGCGGGAGCAGCACGAACTCGAAGTAGAACGCGATTCCCCCGATGAGGAGCGCCGCGGCGCTGGCGAGCGCGCCGCCCTCGGCGCCGAATCGGTCGAAGGAAAGGCCGACTCCAACCATGAGGAGGATGCCGCCCACGATTCCGAGGACGGCGCCGGGCACGATGACCTCGAGGGCAAGCAGCAGGATGCCGCAGGCGAAAAGGAGGATGACCGCGCTCACGAACGCTCCTCCTTCTCGACCAACAGATCGAAGTCGGTGCGGCGGCGCACCACGACGCGGGTGCCGGGCTCGGCCACGCCGAATGCCAGGCGCGCCTCGTAGCGACGCCCATCGATCTCGACCTGCCCGCTTGGAAAAAGTCCCGTGGCCGTCACGGCGACGCGGCCGACGATCGCGTCGATCTCGGGCGCGACCTCGGGCGCAGCCCCGGAAAACTGGGCGGAACCCGCAATCGGGCCGGCGACCGCGAGACGGGAGAAAAACCATCCTTTCGGGATGAAACGCGCGAACAGGAGGGCGAACACGACTGCCAGAACCAGCCCGAGGCCAAGCTCGGTGAGGGGGCCGAGGAAGAGATCGTCGCTAACCCTGACCGGCTGGTCGGGCCAGATGTCCGCCATCGACCACACCAGCGAGCCGAGCATGAGGGCGAGGCCCGTCACTGCGAAGATGACCGCGCCGGGCATGAAGAAGATTTCCGCGAACACGAGGGCGAGCCCAAGCCCGAAGACCAGCATGGGCTCCTGTCCGGAAAGCCCGGCCACATAATTGCTGAGGAAGACCACCGCGAGGCACGCGATGCCCACCGCCCCGAAAACCCCGAAACCGGGCGTCTTGAATTCAACGTAGAGGGCAAGGAGTCCGAGGCCGAGCAGCACGGGGACCAGCGACCGCAGGAACACCGCGAACTTTTCGGACCAGGTGATCTCCAGCGTAGTGACGGAGTGACCGCCCGCGCCGAATTTCTGGCGAAGGAGATCGGGCAGGTCCTTCGCGATTCCCGCCGCGAGCAGTGGTTGCGGGGGCTCGCCGTGAGTCTCGGCGGCCTCCTTCGCGGTCAGGGACAAAAGCTCCCCCTTCCCTTTCAAAACCTTGTCCTCGATCTTCAGTTCATAGTCGGCGTCGATCATCGCGGAGATGACCTTGCCGCGGTAGTCCCCCTTGCCCTCGCTCGTGGCACGGACGCGCGCCTTGAGGTAGCTCACGATCTTCTGGCGCATCGTGGCGTCGATTTCCTGGCCGGTGGACATGACCGGGGCCGCCGCCCCGATCACCCCCTCGGGTGAAAACCAGATCTCATCGGTGGTGGCGGAAATGAAGGCGCCAGCCGAGATGGCCTCGTTGTTCACGAAAGTCAGGGTCTTACCCGGAAACTTCCCGATCGCCTCCATGATCTCGAAGGTCGAGTCGAGCGCCCCGCCGGGCGTCTTCATGTCGAGTATCACGAGATCGGCCTTGTCCTCGATGGCCTGCTTCAACCCACGGCGGATGATGAAAAGCATCGGCGAGTCGATCTGCTCCCGCACCGGAATCACAACCACGCGCGTCGGTTGGGCGGGCGCGGATGAGTCCCCGGCCGCCGGCGCGGCCAAAACACCGCCTGCGATCGTGAGGACCGCCAGCAGGGCGAGGACGCAGGATTTGAGCCGGGACAAAACCATCCGGTCACCGTAACAGCCCCGCCCCGCCCCGCAAGTGCACCGGTCTTTTCGCGGGTTTCCCTCGGGAAGCACTCAACAAAACCTTTGCGCCCGCCCGGCCGCACCGGTACCTCGCCGCGCATGGAGAAAATTGCTTACCAGGGCCAGACCCTCACCCGGTGGCAGGTCGGCAACTCGACATTCCTCGCCCTGCCCGAACGCGGCGCGCGTCTGATGAACTGGAACCTGCGGCTGGGCGATGGCTCGGTGCGGGATGTGATCTACTGGCCCGAGAACGCCGACTTCGGGGAGATCGCCAAGGTGCGGGGAGGCAACCCGATCCTGTTTCCGTTCAACGGCAGATGCTTCGACCGAGGGGACATCTTCCACTGGCGCGCCGCGGACGGCGTCCGGCGCCCCATGCCTCTGCACGGGATCGCACGCCAGGGGGAATTCAAGGTCACCCGGCTCGACGCCCGCGGCTTCGATGCCGTCTTTGTCCCGGGCGAGGAGGCCCGCGCCTGCTACCCCTATGAGTACGAATTCGTCGTCGCCTACCGGTTCGAGTCGCTCGGCCTGTCCTGCGAGTTCGCGGTGACCAATCTCGGCGCCGAGCCGCTGCCGTGGTCGGCCGGTCATCACTTCTATTTCACCCTTCCTTGGAGCGAGGGAACCAAACGGTCCGATTACTCCATCCGCATACCGGCGACCAAGCGGCTGCGTCATGACCCCACCGGAGCCCTGATCCAGGGGCCGGAAATCGGTGAGAAGGAAAGTTTCGGCAACGCCGCCATGGTGGACTGCATCCATGGAGGCCTGCGTTCAAACGAGGCGGTTTTCGGGGAGGAGGGGCGCCCGGGCTCAATCATCGTGCGTCTCGGTACCGAGCCGGTGCCACCGCCCGACGCGGTCTTCGTCACGTGGACGCTTGCGGACAACTCACCGTTCTTTTGCGTCGAACCTTGGATGGGCCCGCCCAACGCGCCGGAAAACAAGATCGGGCTGCAGTGGGTGAAGAAGGGCGAGACACGGAAATTCTCGGTTTCAGTGAATCTGCGTTGAGCGTGAAGCGTCCTTTGACTTCTCTTCCGCCCGCATGACGTCCGTCTCCATGTTGACCATCTTGCTTCCGCCGCTCGCGTTCATCGACGGGCTTGGCGGGCCGGAGATGCTGCTCGTCCTCGTGATCGTGCTGCTGCTCTTCGGTGGCGATAAGCTGCCCGAGTTCGCCCGCGGGATGGGCAAGACGATGCGGGAGCTGAAGAAGGCCGCCTCCGGCGTAGAGGACGAGTTTCGCCGCGCCATGGATGAGGATGAGAGAAAGAAGGCCGCCGCGGCCTACGCTGCGGAAAATCCCTCCCCGCCCCCGGCCGAAACCGGGGTGGAACCCGCGGTGTCTGCGGTAGCCGAGGCCGGACCGGCCGCGGCCGGTCCCGAAGCGCCCGCGGCCGCGGAACCTCCCCCCTCCCCTGCTCCCGCCCCGGCCAAGCGCGTCGTCGCCAGCGAAGACTGTCCGTGAGCGCGCCGACCAGGACCGGCGAGGCCACGCCCGAAGCGGTGCCCCTGCCGATCACCGGCGAGCTGGACCTGCACACCTTTCGACCGTCTGACCTCGGGCAATTGTTGCCGGCCTACTTCACGGAATGCCGCGCGCGCGGCATCCGTCGCGTACGGGTGATCCACGGCAAGGGCATCGGAACGCTCCGCACCTCCGTTCACTCCCTCTTGCGCCGCTGTCCGCAGGTGCGGAAATTCAGCGCCTGCGACGAGACGAGCGGTTCGTGGGGAGCGACGCGGGTGGATTTGATCCCATGAGACAGACAACATTGCTGGGGTTGGTCTTCCTGCTGGCGGCGATCGCCGGCGAGACACGCGGAACGAACGCCGCCACGCCGCTCATCCTGGTGTCTCTCGATGGCGTCCGCCACGCTTCCTGCGATCGCTCCCCGGCCGAGAGCCCGACGCTGCGCG
>CAXRGI010000139.1:0-5332 GCA_964229935.1 Opitutales bacterium | reverse complement strand
GCGGAGGCGTCGTCCTTCGCCAGCGTGCACATCAGCTCCAGGGCGGTGAGCTGCTGGCCCAGGTTATCGTGGAGATCGGCGCCGATGCTCTGGCGCTCTCGCTCGCTGATATCGAGGATCTCGCGTTCGAGCCGGCGGTGCTCCGCCTGGGCCGCGCCAAGCGCGCGGTCCCGGGCGACCGCGTCGAGCGCGCGGCGCACGACCGCCGGGAGGTGCTCGAGCAGCTCCGAGTTCTTCATCACGTAGTCGAGCGCGCCCTGCTTCATCACCTCGACCGCGGCCTTTTCGTCGCCGCGGCCCGTCACCACAACGAAGGGAACGGCCGCGCGATCGCGTTGCAGACGGGTGATCAGTTCCGGGCCGCCGCCGTCGGGCAGCTTGAGGTCCAGAACGAGCAGATCGGGCGGACTCCGGTCGAGACGCGCGAGGGTCTCGCGCGCGTTCGCGGCGGTTTCCACCGCGTAGCCCGCGCCCTGGAGGGCATCCGCCATCAGCAGCCGCAGGCCCTCGTCGTCATCGACGACCAGGAGGGCCGGGGCGGACGTCTTGTTCTCCACGGGAGACGGGCTCAGCCGGCGGTCAGCCGGGGGATCTGCAGGAACGGCACGAACCCGCCGAGGCGCCGGATGGCCTCGGAGAACCGGTCGTAGTCCACGGGTTTCTGCATGTACACGTTGCAGCCGAGCTCGTGGCACCGGGCGATCTCGCGCGAATCGTCCGTGGTGGTGAGCATGATTACCGGCAGCCTCCGGAGGTTCGGGTCGGATTTGATGCGCCGGAGCACCTCGATGCCGTCGACCTTGGGCATGCGAATATCCAGCAGTACCAGGAACGCATCCCCGGGGGTGGGGCGGTCCTTGAAGAAGAAGTCGAGGATCGCCTGCCCGTCGCGGAAATGGCGGATGCGGTTGGAGAGTCCCGCCGCCTCGAGGTTCTCCCGAATGAGGATGGCGTGCCCTTCGTCATCGTCGACGATGAGGATCGTGGGCTCGGAGGTCATGATGGGTTTTTCGCCGCGTCCAGCGCGGGCAGGGAGAGTTGAAAAATGGACCCCTCGCCGGCGGTGCTCTCAACCCAAATCCGGCCTTGCTGCCGCTCGAGCACGCGCTGCGCGATCGCGAGGCCCAACCCTTCGCCGGGAGTCGCTTCGGGATCGAGCCGGTGGAACATCTCAAAGACCTTGGCCTGGTGTTCGGGGGCGATGCCGATGCCGTTGTCGGCGACGGCGTAGATCGCCCGGCCGTCGACGACGCGGCCGGTGACGTTGATCCGCGGCGCCCGGTCCGGGTGCCGGTACTTCAGCGCGTTGTCGATGAGGTTGGCGAAGACCTGGCTCGTCTGCGCGTGGTCGCCGCGGCAGACCGGCAGCGGACCGACCGTCACTTCGGCGCCGGTCTCGTCGAGCTGGAAGCGCATCGCGGCGAGGATCTCGCTGAGGATGCCATTGATGTTGAGCGGGCGGATCTGGAGGGCGACGCGGCCGAGGCGTGAGTAACGCAGCAGTCCGGCGAGGAGCGCCTCCATTTTCTGGACACCGGCGTTGATGAAACGGAGCGCCTGCGGGATGCTCGTCGCCACCACGAGCTCGAGGCGCCGCGCCGGCACCGCGCCGTCGGGTCCGGCCTCCGCGAGCGCCTGTCGGATCGCGTCGCAGGCGCGGTTCAGCTGCCGGCCGAAGCCCTGCACGTTCACCAGCGGGGAGCGCAGGTCGTGCGAGACGGTGTAGACGATCGCCTCCAGCTCCTTGTTTTTCTCCTCCAGCTCGGAGGCCACCTGCCGGAGCTCGGCCTCGTAGGCCTTGCGTTGCGTGATGTCCGTGCGGATCGAAACGTACTGCGTCGGGCGCCCGCGCGCGTCGACGAACGGGAAGATCGTGGTGTCGACCCAGTAGAGCGCGCCGTCCTTGGCGCGGTTGCGGATTTCCCCGCGCCAAACCTGGCCGCGGCCGATGGTCGACCAGAGCTCGCGGAAGAACTCCCGCGGGTGAAACCCGGAGTTGATGATGCGGTGGTCCTGGCCGATCAACTCGTCGCGTGAGTAGCCGGAGATCGCGCAGAATTTGTCATTCGCGTGGGTGATGCGGCCGGCGGGGTCGGTGATCGCGACGATCGAATGCGCGTCCAACGCGGCCTTGAGGTCGCGCAGTTCCCGGTCGGTGGCGGAGGCGTCGGACGGCGCCGGCGGGGCGGTTTTTTCCATGCGGGCGAGGGAGTGAGAGGTGGGCCAAACCCTCGAGATCGGCAAGGGCCGTCGTGCCGCGCGCGGGATCTAGGGAAAGTCCCTAGCGAGATGTGGCCGCGCCTCCAATATCCCGCGCGGGGGTACGGCGTTATGCTGGTGGCGCCATGCAAGCGACCCACTGCGCCCAGAGCGCCCCCGCGTCCCACCGCGGCGACGATGTCGTCGCCCGCCTGCGCCAATCGGAGATCTTCCGCGACTACCAGGATGCCTTCCAGACCGCGACCGGCCTGCCGCTGGTGCTGCGGGAGGCGGGCTCCTTCCAACCCCCGCTCCACGGGGCTAAGCAACCGAACCGGCTCTGCGCGATGTTGACCGGTTCGAGCCGGACTTGCGCGACGTGCCTCCAGGTGCAGCAGGAGGTCGAGCGCGACCCCGGAGCGCAGGGCAAGACGGTGCGCTGCTTCGCCGGTCTGGCGGAGTCGGTGGTGCCGGTGCGGGTGGGGGAGCGGATCATCGCCTACCTGCAGACCGGGCAGGTGATGACCCGGCCACCCTCGGAGCAGGGGTTCCGCGCGGCTTTGGCCGAGCTCTCCCGCTGGCGGGCGACCGTGGATGTAGCCCTGCTGCGGCGGGCCTACTTCGAGACGCGCGTGCTGCCCAAGGCGCGCTACCAGGCGGCGCTACGGTTGCTGGCCAGTTTCGCGCAGCACCTTTCGTCGCTGAGCAACGAGCTGATGATCCGGTCCGCCGCCGCGGAGCCGCCGGCGGCCGCCAAGGCCCGCGCGTTCATCACGGAGCACCTCGGCGAGCCCCTCTCGCTCGAGCAGGTCGCGCGCGCCGCCAACATGAGCGCGTTCTACTTCTGCAAGGTCTTCAAGGCGGCCACCGGGCTGACCTTCACCCATTATGTGGCCCGCGCGCGGATCGAACGGACCAAGCAGATGCTGCTCAACCCGCACACGCGGATCAGCGAGGCGGCGTACGAGGCCGGCTTCCAGTCGCTCTCGCAGTTCAACCGGGTCTTCCGGCGCTTCGCCGGCGAATCGCCCACGCGCTACCGCGCGCGGATCCACGGATCGGCGCCCGCGTCGCCGACGCATCCGATCCCCTTCGCCGCCTGATAGGCGGCCAAGATCCGCGCAGCGCCCGCCAACTCCCGACGAGCACCTCCTCCCGCCCAATTCGTAAGGTAAAACCCGAACGCCACCTCAGACCAACCACCACTGGAGGCATCATGCACCACCGCAAAAACACGCCCATCCCGTCCGAACCCACCGAGGCCGACATCCAGCACGAGGCCTACCTGCTCTGGATCGAGGAGGGCCGTCCCGAGGGCCGCGACCAGGATCACTGGTTCGCCGCCCGCGAATTGCTCCGCCACCGCCACGGGCGCGCGGCCCGCCCGCGCCGCCATCCCGGCGCCGCCGCCTCCGTCGCCAACTGAGCCCTCTCCCTCCATGGCCGTCGTCCCGCTCACCCTTACCATCAGCCTCTGTCTCGTTTTCACCTTCGTGGTGTTCTTCCTCCGTGAGCACGCCCGCGGGCCGCTGAGCAGCCCCGAGCGTGATTCGCTCCTGCCCCTCGCCGAGGAAAGCCCGCGCTCCGCGGGCGGGTCGGCTCCCCGCCGCCGCGCCGGATCCTGAAACCCCTTCCGCCCGCCCGATGTCCGTCTCCAAGCTCACCCTCGAGTTCAACGACAAGGTCGTCCGCCAGTTCGTCCTCGCCACCCTCGTCTGGGGGGTGGTCGGGATGCTGGTCGGCGTCCTCGTCGCCTCGCAGCTCAACTTCTGGCAGCTGAACCTCGGCACCTCGTGGCTGACGTTCGGCCGCCTGCGACCCCTGCACACCAACGCGGTCATCTTCGCGTTCGTGGGCAACATGATGTTCGCCGGCGTCTACTACTCGACGCAGCGGCTCGTGAAGGCGCGGCTCGCGAGCGATTTCCTGTCGGCCCTCCATTTCTGGGGCTGGCAGGCGATCATCGTGGCCGCCGCGGTGACGCTTCCGCTGGGCCTCACCCGCGGCAAGGAGTACGCGGAGCTGATCTGGCCGATCAACGTCGCGGTCGCCCTCGTCTGGGTGGTCTTCGCGGTGAACTTTTTCTGGACGCTCGCGCGGCGCCGGGAGCCGAGCCTGTACGTCGCGATCTGGTTCTACATCGCGACGATCGTGACGGTGACGATGCTTTACGTCGTCAACCACCTGTCGCTGCCGACCTCTTTCACGCACAGCTACCCGGTGTTCGGCGGCGTGCAGGACGCGCTGGTGCAGTGGTGGTACGGGCACAACGCCGTGGCGTTCTTCCTCACCACGCCGATTCTCGGCATCATGTACTACTTCCTGCCGAAGGCGGCGGAGCGGCCGGTGTATTCGTACCGGCTCTCGGTGGTGCATTTCTGGTCGCTCGTCTTCGTCTACATCTGGGCCGGGCCGCACCACCTGCTGAACACCGCGCTGCCCGACTGGCTGCAGACGCTCGGCATGACGTTCTCGCTCATGCTCTGGGCGCCCTCCTGGGGCGGCATGCTGAACGGCCTCCTCACCCTGCGCGGCGCGTGGGACCGCCTGCGGACCGACCCCGTGCTCAAGTTCATGGCGGCGGCCGTGACTTTCTACGGCATGGCCACCTTTGAGGGGCCGCTCCTCTCGATCAAATCGGTCAACGCCCTCGGACACTACACGGACTGGATCATCGGCCACGTCCACGGCGGCGCGCTCGGCTGGAACGGCTTCATGGCCGCCGGCATGATCTACTGGCTCCTGCCGCGCCTCTGGAACCGCCCGCTCCACTCGGTCGCGCTGGCGAATCTCCATTTCTGGATCGGGACGGTCGGCATCCTCCTCTACCTGGCCGCGATGTGGACGAGCGGCATCACGCAGGGGTTGATGCTCGGCGCCACGGCGGACAACGGCACGGTGCTCGCGTATCCGAACTTCCTCGACACGCTGAACACGATCCGGCCGCTGATGCTGATGAGGGTGGTGGGCGGGGTCCTGTACCTCTCCGGCTTCGTGCTCCTCTGCTACAACACGTGGCGCACGATCGCGGGGGCGGAGGCGGTGAACGGCACCGTGGAGGTCGAGGCCGGCGAGGAGGCGCCGGAACCGCGGCTCGGGCTGCTGGCCACCTTCCTTAACCCGCCGGTGATGT
>CAXRGI010000138.1:0-16394 GCA_964229935.1 Opitutales bacterium | reverse complement strand
CAAAGGTAACGCCGATGGCTCCATCCCCGCCTGGACCGGCGGCATCACGACGCCCCCGGCCGGCTACAAGCCAGGTCAGCACCATCCGGATCCGTTCGCGGCCGATCAGCCCCTGTTCACAATCACCGGCGCCAATGCCGGACAGTACGCCGAAAAGCTTTCGCCCGGCCAGCAGGCCGTGCTGAAGGCCTACCCGTCCTACAAGATGGTCGTGTACCCGACGCGCCGGAGCGCCTCCAATCCCCAGCGGATCTATGACGCCACGAAGGCCAACGTTGCGACCGCCAAGCTGGTCGGCGGGGGTAACGGCCTCAGCGGCGCCACGATCGGAGTGCCGTTCCCGATTCCCCAGTCGGCTCTCGAGGTGCTGTGGAACTTCCTGACGCGCTACCGGGGGATCGCGGCCACTCGCAATATCGACCAAGCGGCCGTTGAGCGGGCGGGCGGCTACCAGCTTGTCCGCCTCGAGGAGGACTTTCTCTTCAATTACGCCCGGCCCGGGATCACCGCCAAGGAGCTGGATGAGGGGAACACGCTGATCTACTTCCGCCAGGCCGTCACCCAGCCGGCCCGTCTTGCCGGCACGATCCTGCTCGCGCAGGAGACGATGGATCAGGTCCGGGAGCCCCGCCGCGCTTGGGTGTACAACGCGGGGCGCCGCCGCGTCACCCGCGCCCCGCAGGTCGCTTACGACAATCCCGGCACCGCCGCCGACGGCCAGCGCACCAACGACCAGTTCGACATGTTCAACGGCGCGCCCGACCGCTACGAGTGGACGCTCGTCGGGAAGCGGGAGATGCTGATGCCCTACAACTCCTACCGCCTGCACAGCGACAAGCTGAAGGTCTCCGACGTCCTCAAACCGCAGCACATCAACCAGGACCTGGCGCGCTACGAGTTGCACCGTGTCTGGGTCGTCGAGGCCAAGCTGAAGCAGGGCACCTCTCACCTCTACAGTCGCCGCACGTTCTTCATCGACGAGGACTCCTGGCAGATCCTCGCCGCCGACCAGTACGACGGTCGCGGCCAACTCTGGCGCGTTTCCGAGGCGCACTGCATCAACTACTACGACGCGCAGGTTCTCTGGAGCACGCTCGAGACCCATATCGATCTGCAGAACGGCCGCTATCTCGCGGTCGGTCTCGATAACGAGAACAAGATGTACGACTTCGGCGTGAAGCGCTCCCCGGCTGACTACACCCCCGAGTCGCTGCGCCGCGAGGGCGTTCGCTGATGGCTCGACGCACGGTCCCGCGCCGGAATTTCCGCCGCGGGGAGAAATCGGGCTAGACCGGCCCGGGCGGCAACTCCGTGCAACTCCGCTCCCGCCTGAACCTACTACCCGGCCGTTGGCGGTTGCTTGCCGCCGGGTTCATGTTGCCCGTCGGCGCCCAGTCGGTGAAGCCCTCCATGCTGCTCCTCGACGGGGCGCTGGCGGGCTCCACCCTGGTCGCCGTGGGCGAAAGGGGTACCGCGTTGGTCTCGCTTGATCGTGGAGTGACTTGGCGCCGCGCGACGACTCCGACCCGCGCGACGTTGACCGGGGTCAGCTTTCCTTCCCTGCCCCTGCCCCGCCGCGGCTGGGCCGTCGGGCACGAGGCCGAGATACTCGTGTCGGTCGACCGCGGCCTCACCTGGTCACGCCAATTCCAAGGCCAAAACCGCACCGATTCATTCCTCGATGTGATCGCGATCGACGAGCAGCAGGCGATCGCGATCGGCGCCTACGGATTGTTCGCTTCCACCGCGGATGGCGGCGCGACGTGGACCACGCGAAGGATCCGGGAGGAGGACTCACATCTGAACCGCATCTCGGCCAGCCCGGCCGGAACGCTCTACATCGCCGGTGAGGCCGGCACCTTGCTGAAGTCGACGAACAAGGGCTCCACCTGGCGCCCGATACCGAGCTCCTACCAAGGCTCGTTCTTCGGAGTACTGCCGCTTCGGGAACGCACGCTCCTCGCCTACGGGCTGCGCGGACACGTCTTCCGGTCGGAGGACGACGGTGCCTCGTGGAAGGAGATAACCGGCGCGCCGCCGGTACTCATCGCCTCCGCCCTTCCCCTTCCGGGCAAGGGCATCGTCCTCGCCGGTCAGGCCCGACATCTTCTGGCGAGTGCCGACGACGGCCACTCCCTCTCCGCGGCCGCCTCCGCTCCCGCCACCGCCATCGCGGAACTCCTCGATCTCGGTGACGGCCGCGTACTCGCCCTCGGCGAAGCTGGCGCCATCGATCTCAAGCTACCCTGAAGCCCGTGGCCCTTCCCACGAAAACACCGGCGATCGAGCGCTTTGCGGATTGGATGTTCCGCCACCGCAACCTGCTGGTGACGCTCTTCCTCGTGCTGACCGCGGGGATGGCGGTTCTTGCGGCGCGCCTCAAGGTCGATGCCAGCTTCAACAAGACCCTTCCGCAGAAGCATCCCTACATCGAGACATTCTTGAAGCACCAGGGCAGCTTCGGCGGCGCCAACCGTGTGCTGGTGGCGTTGATGGCCCGGGAGGGAGACATGTTCACGCCGGAGTTTTTCCGCGAACTAAAGCGCGCCACCGACGAGGTGATGTTCCTGCCCGCGGTGGATCGCCCGCAGGTGCAGTCCCTCTTCACGCCCAACGTGCGCTACATCGAGGTCGTGGAGGACGGCTTCGCGGGCGGTAACGTGATCCCGGCGGACTTCTCGCCCTCCCCCGCGGCCTTCGCGCGCGTCCGGGAGAACGTCATCAAGTCGGGCCGGCTCGGACAGTTGGTCGCGAACGATTTCTCCGGCGCCATCATCAGCGCGCAACTGCTGGAGATCGAGCCGCGCAGCGGCGCGAAGATCGACTACACCGAGGTCTCCCGCGGTCTGGAAAAAATCCGTGCGCGCGTCGAGGCCGACACGGCCGGCCGCGTCACCGTCCATATCATCGGGTTCGCCAAGATCATCGGCGATGTGAGCGAGGGCGCCCACGGCGTCATCTCGCTGTTCGGCGCCGCGATCCTCGTCACCTCTCTTTTGGTTTGGAACTACGCCGGACGCTGGAAGCTGGCGCTGGCCCCCGTCGCCTGCTCGCTGGTCGCGGTAATCTGGCAGCTGGGAACGTTGACGGCTTTGGGTTACGGCATGGACCCATTCTCGATCCTGGTGCCCTTCCTTGTGTTCGCGATCGGCGTCAGCCATGGCGTCCAGAAGATCTGCACCTTCCGCACCGAGGTCTTCAAGGGGCAGGACGGCACCGGCGCCGCCCGCGCGGCGTTTCTCCAGCTAATCGTCCCCGGCATCGTCGCGCTCCTCACCGACACCATCGGCTTTATCACGATGCTCGTGATCAAGATACCCGTGATCCAGGAGCTCGCGATCAACGCGAGCCTCGGGGTGAGCGTGATCACGATCACCAATTTCTTCCTGCTCCCGCTGCTGCTTTCCTACCTGCGCCTCCCGCCATCGTACGCCACGTGGGTCGCCGCGCGCCGCGAGCGAGGTGACGCCTTCTGGCGGAAACTCGCCCGCGGCATGCGCACGCGGCCGTCGCTGCTCATCATCCTCGCGGGTCTTGGTCTCGGCGCGTGGGGCGTGCACCAGTCGTCCCTCGTGCAGATCGGCGACCTGCATGCGGGCGTGCCCGAGCTCCACGCCGACTCCCGTTACAACCGGGACGCGCGCGTGATCACCGGGGAGTTCAGCATCGGCATCGACATTTTGACCGTGATGGTGGAAGCCGCGCCCGACGCCGCGGTCGACCACGAGGTGCTATCCCTCATGGATGAGTTCGAAGGCCGGATGCGCGAGGTTCCCGGCGTGCAGTCCGTCGTCTCGCTCGCCTCCGTCGCCAAAGGGATCAACGCGGGCTACAGCGAGGGCTCCCTGAAGTGGCGCGTGCTACCGATGAACCAGCAGGCGCTGGCCCAGGCCGTCAGCCACGTCGACACCGCCACGGGCCTGCTGAACGCCGACTCGAGCGTGATGCCGGTCATGATCTTCCTGACCGATCACAAGGCCGAGACACTCACCGCGGTCACCCGCGCGGTGCGGGAATTCTCAGCCGCGCGTCCCTCGGCCAAGGCGAAGTTCCGCCTCGCGGGGGGCAACGCCGGCGTCATGGCAGCCACCAACGAGGTCGTGGCCGCGGCGGAAAAACCCATCCTGCTCTGGGTCTTCGGAGCGGTCATCGTCCTCTGCCTCATCGCATTCCGCTCCATTCGTGCCGCCGTGTGCATCGTGCTGCCACTCGCCATCGTGAGCTACCTGGCCTACGCGGTCATGGCCTTCCTGGAGATCGGACTGAAAACATCCACGCTGCCGGTGGTCGCGCTCGGGGTCGGCATCGGCGTGGACTACGGAATTTACATCTTCGCCCGCCTGCTCGCCGATCTGCGGGCCGGGGAGTACTTCGAGGACGCGATGTTCGCCGCCCTCAAGGACGCTGGCGCCGCCGTCGTTTTCACCGGCCTCACCCTCGCGATCGGCGTGAGTACGTGGGTATTCTCCAGCCTGAAATTCCAGGCCGACATGGGCCTGCTGCTCACCTTCATGTTCCTCGTGAACATGGTTGGTGCCATTCTTCTGCTACCGGCGCTCGCGCGCTGGTGCTGGCCTCACCACACCGGCCGAACCGTGGCGCCGTTTCCGCGCCGTGGACGCTGAACCGCTCCGCGGCTAGCTCCGCGGCGCAGGCACCACAGGCGGCACCACGGGTTGCCCCATGCCCTTGCGGATGAAGTCTACCCCCGGGCCATCCGCGCGGACCTTCACGGTCTTCTCCGCTGTCGCACCCTCACCCACGAAGTCGATCGTCGCGGAGGCGATGATCGGGAGGTATTTCCTGATGTCCTTGCTCTCGTCCTCCGTGCTCGCGTGGATCGTCCACAACTCCGGCGGCGGGCGGCCTTCGCTGGTGGAGCGATTCTCCCGCGCCGAGATCTTCAGGTACTTCTCGTAGACGGTCACCAGACGCGGGACCTCATCGTAACCCACGATCTCCGTCCGGGGCGGTTCGTAGACTGCGACGGAGCGCTGCACCGCGTTGCCCTGGGCGTCGCGGCCGGCAACGGTACCATAGCGAACCCCGCCCCCCACCTGCGCGTAGATCGGTACCGTGACCCGTTCTATCTTGGAGCGCGGAGCCTCGACTCCGTAGTCGACCTCGATCACCAGATCGGCGCGCTCGGCGCTCGGAGCTTCATAGAGCCCCTTGCCCGAAAGGGCGGTGCGGATGAACTCGGTCGCCTCCCGTGAGCGCAGTGAGTCGTCCTTGGCCGCCGGACCACGGGTCCTCAGGACGTAGGACTGGGCGTCGCGCGCGCCCTCCTGACGCGCGATGGCGTCGACCTTCACCTGGTGCCCGGGCGTCGTGCAGCCCGCGCCCAATATCATGAGTAAGGCGGAGCTGAAAACGACCGAGCGCTTCGCGGTATCCACGGCGGGCGCAGCATGCATGGTGGCCCGAGAAGGCAGACCTGCCTAGTTGGAAGGCCGCACTACCGTGGTGGGAGCCGGCGCCGAGTCACCGGGCTTACGCGAAGCTGCTGCCTCCTCGCCCTTGAGCCGGGCCAACTCCTCCTCGAGACGGGCGATCTCAGCCTCGGTCTGCAGGGTCTTCTCGTTGGCCTCGTCGAGTTGGCGCTTCTTGGCCAGCGCCGCCGAACGCTCATCGCGAAGCCGCTTCAGGCGATCCTCGGCGCTTTCGAGCTTTTTCTTGGCGTCGGAAAGTTCCAGATCCGAGATGCGGAAGCCCTCGGCGACCGCAAGCTCCTCATCCATGGAGGCCTTCAGCTTGGCCTCTTCGGCGAGTTTTTTCGCGCGCTCCTGCTGATAGGCGCGCTCCTGGGCCAGACGGTCCTGCTCCTTACGGTCTTTGGCATCCTGCACCATGCCCACGATTCCGCCGATGATGGCGCCCGCCGCGGCACCCGCCGCCAATCCCGTACCGGTGCCCAGGCTGCTGTTGTTTCCCACCACCGCCCCGCCTACTCCGCCGATCATCGCGCCCGTGCCGGCACCTGATGCAGTCTTGGAGGGTGCCACACCGGAGGAGCAGCCCGTAAGCCCGGCGACGGCGGTGGCGGTGACCAGGGAGACGATTCGGCGGTTCATCGGATGAGGCGGAGGAGTCTCGCGGTTGGAAGGGACGGATGGAGCGGAGGAAGGTTTCCCGGTCGGGAACTAAAATTGTCTTCGCCCCGAATTCAACCGTTACTAAGTCTTTTGCGACGCGTCCTGCACAGCGTGATTTGAAAACCGCGGGTTTTGCGTCACGGGTTCACCTGTCCGTCGCCCCTTCTTTTCCTCATGTTCTCCTCCCTGCGCCCGAAAGGCTTCCTCTCCGCCGACTTCCTTGTCCCGTTCCTCGGCCTGCTGGTGGCGATCGCCCTCGTGGAGCCTTTCTACCGGATCGTTGTTGATCCCCGGGTGGAACAGATCGAGCTCAAGCAGCGCGTGCGCTCCGCCCAGGGCAACACGGCCGCCGGAGAGTCCGAGATGCGCTCGGTCTACATCATCATCAAGGACGCCGAGCAGAAGATTGAGATCATCTTCGCGATTTGGGGCGTGATCATCCTTGCCCATAAGCTGCACGTCGTGCGCCGGGAGCGCGCCCTCTTCCGCCAGGAACTCGTCCGGCTCCAGCCGGGAGAACGCATCATCCCCGGAGAAGCCCTTGACCGGCACAAGGAGCTCCGCGCCCTGGTCGACGCCGACGCACGCGCCCGGGAGCGCCTGCTGCCCGAATGCCTGCTGGCCGCGCTCCATCGCTTTCATGCCACGCATTCCGTGCAGGACGCGGCCAATGCCGTGAAGGAACGCGCCGAGCTCGCGGCCGACCAACTTGACTCCTCTCTCTCCCTGGTGCGCTACATCGCCTGGGCCATCCCGGCCATCGGTTTCATCGGCACGGTGCGCGGCATCGGTCTCGCCCTCGCCTTCGCCGAAGACGCGCTCAAGGGCGACATCACCCCGGTCATCGACGCGCTGGGACTCGCGTTCAACTCCACGCTGGTCGCCCTTATCCTTTCCATGGGGCTCATGTACATCATGCACGTCGTGCAGTCGCGCCAGGAGGCTTTCGTGATCGACCTGCAGACCTTCTGTCGCGGCAAACTCATCGACGTGATGAAAGTGCCGGCGCGCGAGGAGGCGCCCGCCTGAACCCCGCCATGGCATTCCACGGCATCGAGCTCTCGGACGCCGGCCTCCTCGCCGCGCACGGCGGGGACGGCGAGCTTACACTCCTCCCGGCCGCCGGGGCCTCGGCCGGCGAGGATTGGCCCGCCTTCGCCCATGCCGGCGACCGGGGATTGGTTTTCGGGCGTGCGGCCGAGGACCAGTGGTTCATCCACCCGAGGCGGGTGGCGTTCAACTTCTGGTCGCGTCTGGCCCACGAGCCATCGGGGCTCCAAAGCGCAGCGAAGCCGGTCGCCTTCTCGGAACTCGCTTTCTTCCATCTGCGCGAATTCGCCGCCCGGGTGCTCGCCGGCGCACCCTCCGCAGAAAGCATCGTCCTAGCCTTGCCCGGCGACTACCTGCGCGACGCCGCAACCGAGGAGGAAAAGGTCGGGCTGGTACTCGGCATGGTGGGTGAATTGAAGTTGCCGGTTTCCGGTCTCGTCGACCACGCCTGCGCGGCGCTTTGCGATCCGCGCGGGCCGGCCTTCAGCCCGTCCTTGCCCCTCGTGGTGGTGGACATCGGCCTCGACGGCAGCGATCTCACGCTGGTGGCCCAGGACGGGGCGCGCCTGGTGCGCCGCGCTTTCGTGAGACTGCCGCAATCGGGCCTTGCCGCGCTGCTGAAGCAAGTCACGGGCTCCTTCGGCAACCGGTTCCTGCGCCACACCACCTTCGACATTCTGGAAGACGGCCGCATCGAGCAGGAGTTCTTCCGGCAAACAAAGAACTTTCTCTGGTCCGAGGCCCCGGACTACCGGTTCGTGATCAACACCGCGACGCGCACCTACGAGATGCCGGCCAAGCACGAGCAACTCGTCTCCGATGCGCAGGCGTTCACCGCCGCGCTGGCGCAGGCAGCGCAGGCCTTCGTGCAGAAGCATCTGCCCGGAGGCGCCCCGTTCACCCTTGCACTCTCCGACCGCGCGGCGCGGCTGCCGGGGCTGGCCGCGCGGCTGCGCTCCGGCGGCCCAGCCCGCCAGATCCGGCTCGCCCGCGGGGCCGCGGCGGCGGGCGCCGCTCACCTCGCCCGACGCTGGTTGAAGACGCCGGCCGACCTCGCGGAGGTGCCGGTGGAAACCTCCGTTCCAAGGAACGAGGCCGCTGGCTCGCATCACGCCCGGGCCCGGATCCGCCTGCTGAAGACCGAGGGTACGACCGACTTTCCCGCCCCCACGCACGCGATCCTCGGTGGCCGGGGATATCCACTGGGATCAGGCACCGAATTCACTATCGGAGGAGCGGAGCATTCTCCGGGGCTGTCGTTGCCCTCGGCCTTCAGTCACGTCCCCGGGTGCCTGGCGCGCCTTTCGATTGAGGGCGGCGCTGTGTGGTGGCTGGACGCCTCGGGCGACGGACCGGCCCGCGTCGCGGTGGCGGCAGGCGACCGCCTCTCCTTTTCCAGCGACGAGCTGACCTCCGAAGTCCTCTTCGCGCACTGCCCACCGGCCGTGCGCGGCTGATCAGGCATCCCCTCCGCCATGTCCAGCCTGGCCAAGCGGCGTCGCGAGACCGAGATCTACAGCCTGTCGTTCCTCGATTGCATCTGCTGCGGCTTCGGCGCCGTCCTGCTGATCTTTATCATCACCATCGCGCGCAAGACCGAGGTCGATAAGTCCGACATCGACGCCGCCCGCGACCAACTGCGGCGGATCGAGGCGCAGGCCACGCTCAACCAGGCCGAGTTGGACCGGCTTGCGGCCATGCTGGCCGCCGCGCAACTGGAGCTCCAGAGCCTCAGCACCCGCAACACCGAGGACCAGACCAAGGTGACCGACCGCCGGAAACAACTGCTGCTGATGCTGCAGGAGATCGCCGCCATGCAGGAGGCCCTCCATGCGCTGCTAGGGGAGAAACGGGACTTGCCCACCGAGGAGAAGGCACCCCCGGTGCCCATTCCCAACCCCGACCGACGCCAGTACCTCACCGGCGTCCGCCTGAACGGGGAATTCGTCGTGTTCCTGATCCGTGTGTCCGGCTCGATGCTTGATGACACCATTGATGGCGCCGCCGCCCGGCTCGATGACCCGGACGACAAGAAACGAGCCTCCCTGAAGTGGCAGCGGGTCATCGCCGCGATGACCTGGATGCTGGCCTCGCTTGAACCGGAGACGCGTTTCCAGATCCTACTTTTCAACGATGAGACCGCACCCCTGCTGCCCAAGCGGGGCGACGAATGGTTCAGCCCGCGCGACCAAAAAACCATGGGCGAGGTCATCACCCGCCTGAACCAGATCGTGCCGCGCGGCTCCGCCAACCTCGAACGCGCATTCGCCACCGTGCGCGCGTTGCCGCGACTTCCGGACAGCATTGTGCTGCTCACCGACGGCCTGCCCACGGGAGCTGACTCCCTGACGATGGACGGCGAGGTCGACGAAGGGACACGTGTGCGGCTCTTCGAAATTGCACGCAAGCAGCTGCCGCCGCGCATCCCGGTCAGCACCATCTTGTTCCCCATGCTCACGGGCGATCCCGGGGCGCCCGGGCTCTACTGGGAACTCGCCAACGCCACCCGCGGGGCCCTGGTCAGCCCCTCCCGCTCCTGGCCCGAACTATGATCCGCCGGCGGCAGACCCAGGTCTTCAGCCTCTCGTTCCTCGACTGCATCTGCTGCGGTTTCGGGGCGATCATCCTCATCTTCGTGCTGAACATCGGCTCGCGCCAACGCGAGAAGCTGGAGTCCCTCGTTGAGGTCCAGCGTTCGATCGCCGCGCGCGCCGCCGCCCTCGCCCGGATCGAGGCGGCGAAGGTCGAGGTGCGCCGCGACAGCGAGCGCGTCAACTCGCAGGTGAACGAGGCGCGACTCCGCAACGACGCGCTGCGCTCTCTGGTCGACGACCTGGAAAAAAACCTGCAGCGCGAGAAGCGGGGCCGCGAGGCGCTGGTGGTCGATGTCGACGTGCTTAAAAAGGAGATAGCCGCCCGCCAGAAGAAACCCGACCACGAGATTGTTCTGCCCGACGTGAAGCCCGCCCCCGTCGGTCTGCCCGTCGGCAGCAACTACCTCGCCTTCATCGTGGACACTTCCGGATCGATGCGTGATCCGCAGCACGGCGGCCTCTGGCCCATCGTGATCCGGACCATCGAGAACGTGCTCGACGCTTATCCGATCGTCGACGGCATCCAGCTGATCGACGGCGATGGACGCTTCGTCCTCGGCCGGCGCGGCAGCGGCTCCGCCGGCTGGCTGCCCGACACACCGCAGGTGCGAGACAACATCAAGCGCACCCTGCGTCGCTACGACCAGGATACCGTGTCCAATCCGGTCCCGGGTATCTACAACGCGATGCGTTTCCTCTACGACAAGGACAACCCGAAGATGCGCATGGGCATCTTCGTCTTCGGCGACGAATTCAACTCCAGCGATAGCGCGGACGTCGTCATCCGCCGCTTGGAGGAGCTGAACCCCGCCGACGAATCCGGCGCGCGGAAGGTGACCATCAACGCCGTGGGCTTTCCCACCACCATCCGGTACCAGTTTTCGATGGGCAACACGGGCCTGCGCTTCGCCAACCTCATGCGCACCGTCACCTACCTCCACGGCGGCGCCTTCATCGCCCTGCAGGACCTTTGAGCCGGTGCGGCACCCGGGGAAAACCCCGCGAATTTCCGGCCTCTTTTCCGCAGTGGCTTGGGCCGTTTTCTCCAGCCGATACCCGGCAACTCTGACATCAAGAAACGGTCCGTGTTTCCCATTGGAGCCGACCCCATCGGGGCCAGCCGCAGCAGCGTGGCGGCTCCCAAGCTTCCTCCGAACTTCCCGGCCTTATTGTTTTAAAGGCGACCGACGGGATACTTGATGCGTCGCGGGATTCATTAAACCCCGGCGGACTCCGATCCGCTTCAGCGCAAGAGGTTCAGTGCGAGCGTGGTGACCAGGGCGTTGGTAAAGTCGATCAGGAAGGCTCCGACGATCGGAACGATCAGGAAGGAGCGCGGCGCGGGGCCGAAACGGGCGGCCAGCTCACGCATGCTGGCGAGCGCGTTTGAGGTCGCCCCAAGGCCGAAGCCCACGAAGCCCGCGGTCATCATCGCGGCCTCGCGATCGCGGCCCATGAGGCGAAAAACCAAGGTACGCGCCAGCAAGACCGTGAGCGCGGTTTGCACCGCGAGAATCAGGAGCAGCGGAAGCGCCGCGCGAGAGAGCTGGGCCAGTTGCAGGCTGATCATCACCACCGCGAGCAACCACGTCAGGGCGAACGCCCCGATCGCGTCGGCGCAACCGGTGCGCAGCCAACGGCCGCCGAGAACATCGTGCGCGTTGCGGACGACCGCCGCGACCACGAGCGCTCCCATGTAGACGGGAAACGTTAGTCCCCTCGCCTGCAGGAAGGCGCTGAGGAAGGCTCCGGCCTTCATGCAGACCAGCACCAACGCTGAGTGAAGCACGGCAACCCTGCCCATTTCCGCCAAGGAGCGCGCCAGTGAGGCAACCCCGGTCACGGGACCTTCCGCGGCCGGCCCGGCCCCGGCCGCCTCGCCCTGAACGCCGATCTGCGCGCGCAGCAACCGCGCTCCCACGATGCCCGCCAGGATCCCGCCGGCAATGACGCCGTAGGCGGCCGCAGCGACCCCGAAAACCGGCGCGCCTTCCAAACCCGCCTTGGTGAACTCCGGCGCGAAGCCCGCCACCGTGCCGAAGCCACCCATCAGCGCAGTCGTGCCGGCGAGAACACCGAGAAGCGGATTCTGTCCCAAGGCTCCGGCCACCGAGGCGCCCACCCCGGCTTGGACAACCGCCAACAGCGAGGCGGCACCGAAGAAGAGCAGCAATGGACGACCTCCCTGTCGCGCCAGCGCCCAGCTCGCGTTCAAACCCATGCAGGTGAAGAAAAGGATCAGCAAAGGTCGCTCGACACCCGTGGGACGCGGCGCGCTGAAATCCCACTGCGAGAGAATCGGCCAGAGCCACGCCACGGCGGAGGTTTCCCCCTGAATCCGCACGGACCCGGGCCGGACTTCGCCCGCGATGAGGACCCCCAGCGCTACCAGAGCTCCCCCGAGAATGGCGGGCGGAATATGCAGCCGGCCGAGCCCGGGAAAGCGGCGGCTGATCCACTCACCGGCTAGCACCACGGGCAAAGCGAGGACCAAAAGCGCGAATGGACCAATGACCACGTCGGGCGATGTGGGCAACGGGTTCATCGGTAGGCCTTCACAGGCTTAACATGAACCCCGCGACTAACGTTCGAGGACGCGCGGCCAAGTTTGGCGCGACCGACGCGTTCACCCGATGCCGCGAAGCTCCGGTGGCACCGGATCAAACAACAGGGAAAACCGCCTTGGGCGGGGACGGCCGGAGCGGGCATGGGGAGCGCGCGGAGCGTCCCGTGTCGCGAATAGCGATGTCAACGCGCATGAGGGCGCCTCCTCTGTAAATTGCGCCTTGAACGCCCGTTCCGCGGCGGGAGACTCGGCTCGCGCGCCGCTGGTGCGCCCGCAGTCCGCCCACTAGTACCATGCAAAACCTCCGCCTCCTGCTCGCGCTCACCCTCGCATCCCCGCTGGCCGCCCAGACCGCGCCAGCCGCCTCCTCGCCCTCACCGCGCCGGACCGACGACGCGGTTCAGCTCACCGCCTTCACTGTGAGCGAGGCGCAGGACATCGGCTACGAGTCGATGCAGACGACCTCCGGCATGCGCACCGTGCAGGAGCTCAAGAACCTCGCGAACTCGATCTCAATCATGAACGCCCAGTTCATCGAGGACCTCGGCCTCACCACGATGGAGGAGATGTCCACCTGGATGGTCTCGGGCGAGTCGAACCCCGATCCCAACGCCACCGTCCAGAGCCGAGTCATCCTGCGCGGCATCTCGAACGCCTACGCGCTGCGCAACGGCTGGATCTGGTACTCGCCGATGGACTCCTTCTCCACGGAGCGCGTCGAGGAACTCCGCGGTCCGAACGCTTTCCTCTACGGCGAGGCCGACGTGGGCGGCGCGCAGAATCAGGTGACAAAACGCGGCCTGTTCACGCGGGATGTGAATCGCGTGCGCTTGATGCTCGGGAGCTTTGGCGTGCAGCGCGGAGAGATCGATTTCAACCGCCGGCTCGTGAAGGACCAGCTCGCCGCCCGGTTCGCCGCGGTGGTGCACCGCAGCGACTCGTGGATCGACAACGTGCGGCGAGATTTCCGCGGCCTCTACGGCGCGGTCACCTACCGGCCGACGCGGAGCACGACGCTGAGCCTGATGACGGAACACGGCCGCACGACCGCGGTGCTTTCCCAAGGCATGTTTATCGACGGCTTCTCGCGCGCAGCTACCTCCAACCTAGGCAACGTGGGCTACATCTACAACACCGCGACCGGCACCGGCTTCCGGGGACAGGGCCGCGTGGTTAGCACCGGCCCCGGCATCGCGATCACCGATTACAACCTCATCCCGAAGAAAACCCAGACCAACGGGCCCGACAGCACCTACAGCAACGCGACGACCTCGCTCACGATTGAGGCGGAGCATCACATCGGGAAGAACCTGCACCTGCAGATCACGGGCAACTTTTATCAGCAGAAGATCGATAATTGGGCCGTCAGCGGCCGCACGATTCTCCGCGATCGCAGCCCGCTCCTACCGAACGGACAGCCCAACCCCTACTTCAACGAGCTGTACGCCGAGTACTACCGCCTGCGCAACATCGACGGCAACATCGTCCGCGACATGCGGTTCTCCGCCGTGTACGACCTCGAGACGAAGTGGTTCAAGCAGCAGTTCATCGCGAACGTGCAGCAGCACCAGGACACGCCGGGACAGAAGAAGCCGAAGTACGTCGAGTACATTGATCCCGCGAGTGCCAACTGGTCCGGCACCATCAACCCTGCGCTCACCACCGCCGCCTTCGCCGCCAACCGCGCAACCTTCGCCGCCAACCGTTTCTATCGCCGGTACTACCTGCGCGACGGTCTCGGGCCGGATCGCACCGACAACCTGTCGCCGGTTCCCGGAACATCGGTGATGTATCCTGACGTGGGAGGACGCGCCGCCACCGGCCAGTTCATCAACCGCCGATTCTATACGCCATCTTGGGGTCTCGGGGCCTCCGGCAACTACTTCCGGAACCATCTCTACACGATGATCGGCTACCGCCGTGATCACTTCAATATGCGCACGCGCCGCGGCATCCTCCGCGCCCAGCCGCAGTGGGAAGTTGATTATGTCGACGCGTTCAACACCCCCGCGCTCGAGTTCGTCCAGTACAAGGTCGACGGCGCCAACTACGGCGGCGTGCTCCGCTTCAACGAGATGTTCGCGCTCGGCTACAACTACGCGCAGTCGTTCCGCATCTCCGTCGGGCAGGGCAACGCCACCTTCAACTCCGGCGAGCTGCAGAGCATTCCGGTCGGCGAAGGCACCGACATCTCGGCCCGATTCACGCTGCTGCAAGGCCGGCTCGAGCTGAACGTCACCCGCTACAAGAACTTCACGCCGAACGCCCGATACGCGGTGCCCGGCGTCACGCAACCACTGCGCGACGAGCTCGTCGCGATCTTCCCGGGGGCATTCGACCCCACCGCGACCGCCGACTACCAGACCACCCTGACTCGCGGAAACGAGGTGCAGGTAATCGCCAACCTCACACGCAACTGGCGGTTGATGGCGACCTATGCCAATAACGGGGTCGTCAACACCGACCGCGTACCGCTGCTCAAGGCCTTCCGCGACCAAGCCAAGGCGCAGAACAAGCCCACGCCGGTGCTGGATGACCTGCTCGCCACGATCCCCGAAGGCGTTCCCAATGGCGGCTTCACCAAGGCCCGCGGAAATTTCTTCAGTCGTTACCAGTTTACCGACGGCACGCTCAAGGGCTTCTCTTTCGGCGGCGGCATGAACTGGCGTCTCCGCACCTACCGCGGCACGGTCGCGATCGCCGCGGCCAACGCCACGCCCACGGAACTGTGGTCGCCCGCTTACTCGCTGTACAACGCCTACCTCTCCTACGCGCGCAAGGTGCTGAACCGGAACACGACGTTCCAGCTCAACGTCGATAATCTCCTGGATAAGGAGTATTACCGGTCCGCCGCCATCGGCAGTGGGTCATGGGGCGATCCGCGCACCTTCCGCTTCTCGATGTCGACCGAGCTTTGACCGGACGGCATGCCGACCGCTCCCCGCCCCCTCGTTCTCCTTATCCTGCTGGCCGCCGCGCTGGTCACCGGCGGCTGCGCATCCGGCGACGCTGGCGCGCCCCCCGCCTCCGCCCGGATTCCCGAGGCCGGCTCCACCGCTCAGTTGCGCCCGGGGGACAGCCTTACGGTGGCTTTGCAGGGTGTACCCGACCCCTCCACCAACAACGTCCAGATCGACGAGCAGGGGCTCATCACCCTGCCGTTCATCGGCGCGGTGCGCGCCGCCGGCACGACCCCGGCTGAACTGTCGCAACGGGTGCGGGAAACCTACCTGAACCGCCGCATCTACACCGCGGTGGATGTGTCGATCGTCGTCACCGAACGCTTCGTCTACGTCGGCGGTGAAGTCCAGCGCCCCGGCCGCATCGGCTGGACTCCCGATCTTACGGTAGCCAAGGCGATCCAGGCGGCGGGTGGGTTCACCCTCTATGCGAAGGAGAACGCCGTCAGTCTCGTCCGCGACCAGGCAGCTTACTCCGTTGACGTGAAGGCCGCCCGTAAGGACCCCAGCCGCGACCCGCGGCTCGTTCCCGGGGACTCTTTGCAAGTCCCTCGTTCACCCTTCTGACCCGTCGCTGGCGCCGTCAACGCAACGCAGCGGCCATGTCCTTGGCGAAATAAGTCAGGATCAGATCCGCCCCGGCGCGCTTGATCGCGATCAGCGACTCGTGCCGGCAGCGCGCGAGATCAAGCCAGCCGAGCCGGGCCGCCGCGTGGATCTGCGCATACTCACCGGAGATTTGATAGGCCGCGACGGGTTTGCGCGTCGCCTCACGCACGTCGCGGATGATGTCGAGGTACATGCCGGCCGGCTTCACCATGACGATGTCCGCGCCCTCGGCGTCATCGAGCAGCACTTCCGCGACCGCCTCGCGCCGGTTCGCCGGGTTCATCTGGGAGGTCGCCTTGCTCAGCAGACGCGTGCCCGCCGCCTGCGCGCTGCCCACCGCGTCGCGGAAAGGACCGTAATACGCCGAGTTGTACTTCGCGGAGTAGGCCAGGATCCCGGTGTCGGTGAAACCCGCCGCGTCCAACGCCCCGCGGATCGCCCCCACCCGGCCGTCCATCATGTCGCTCGGCGCCACGAAATCGACGCCCGCGCGCGCCTGCAACACCGCCATGTCACGGAG
>CAXRGI010000137.1:0-53140 GCA_964229935.1 Opitutales bacterium | reverse complement strand
CTGATCCGCGAATTTTTCCCCGCCAAAGTCCGCTGGTAAGCGGCCGCGGGCTCAGAGCGAATCCTGGTAAAGTCGGTCGTATGCCCCGGCGGCCGACTTCCAGCTAAAGTCGCGCGCCATGCCGCGCTGTTGGACCGCGGCGTAACGGACCGGATCAGCGACCAACGCGAGAGCACGCTGGAGCGCGGCGAGCAACCCTGTGCTGTTCGGCTCGCAGATCAGACCAGTGCCGTGCTCCGGGTCCGCATCGGCATCGATCACCGTGTCGACCAGACCGCCCACGCGGCTGACCACCGGCACCGTGCCGTAAACCTGCGAGTACATCTGGTTGAGGCCGCACGGCTCGAAGACCGAGGGCATCAGGAAGAAATCCGAACCCGCCTCGATCAGGTGGCTCATCGCCTCGTCGAGACGCGGGGTGAAATGCACCTTGGCCGGCGCCTCGCGGGCCAGCGCACGCACTTCCTCCTCGAGGCGGCGGTCGCCCGAGCCGAGCAGCACGAGGCGCACGTCGTTGGCCTGGAAAAAGTCGCGATTGGCCAGGATCAGATCGACGCCCTTCTGCGCCGCCAGCCGCGCGACGACGCCGAAGATTGGGCCCTTGAAGGCCCCGGTGAATCCGCAGCGTTTCAACAACTCGGCCCGGCAGACCTTTTTGCCCGACATGTTCTGACGCGAGTAGCGCGCTGGCAGATGTTCGTCGGTCGCCGGACTCCAGATCGCGGTATCGACGCCGTTGATGAGCCCAACGAGGTCCTCGGCACGCGTCTGTACCACGCCGTCCAGACCACAGCCGAACTCGGGCGTCTGAATCTCCTGAGCGTACCGCGGGCTCACGGTGGTGACGCGATCAGCGAACAGGATACCGCCCTTCATCAGGTTGATCTGCGAGTAGTACTCGATCCCGTCCATCTGGTTGACCTCGTCGGGAAGGTTGGTGCGAGCGAACGTGCGCGACGGGAAAACGCCCTGGTACGCGATGTTGTGGATCGTGAAGACGGTCTTCAGCGCGAGCGTCACCCCATGGCGCCGCTCCGCCTGGCGCAGCAGCACGGGCACCAGCGCGGCCTGCCAGTCGTGGCAATGCACGATGTCGGCTCCGGCATCGGAGAGCCGCAGCGACTCCACGACGGCCTTGGAGAAGAAAATGAAGCGCTCCGAGTTGTCGTCGTAATCGCGCTCGCCGTTCCCGTAGGCGCCACGACGGTCGAAGAACTCCTCACGGCAAACGAGGTGCACCGTGACCCCGGGCCGCGGGGAAAACGACCGCACCTCACCGGAAAGAAAATCGATACCCTGCTCGACCTTGAGCCGGTGGGTCCGTTCCGCCGCCGCGGCGTCCTTGTGCTCCAGCACCGCTCGGTAACCGGGGAGATAGACCGCTACCTCATGTCCGCGATCCGCCAGCGCACCGGTCAAAGCCCCCACTGCGTCCGCGAGACCGCCGGTCTTCACATAGGGGAAGAGTTCGCTCGCGACGTGGACGATTTTCATCGCTCGTACCGTACCGCGGGAGTTTCCTGAGGCCAACACGAAACACCCGGGCGCGCCGCGCCGGCGTGCCTTTCCCCAACGATGACGCTCCGCGAACGCCTTCTCTCCCTCCTCCGGGCCGACGATTTCACCCCCGCCGATGATTTTGGCCTCTGCCGCCGGCTCGGCCTACGCCAGCAGGCGCGCGCGACCGTCCGCAAAGAGATCGAATCACTGCTCAAGGCGGGACTCGCCAGACGCGACTCCCGCGGGCGATTGGTGCCCGCGTCGAAACCCGCGCGAAACGCCCCGTCGTCAACCGTGGCCACCCGCGCGGTCTTTGTTCCCACGCGTCGCGGTCCCACGATGCCACCGCCCGGCTCGCCCGGACCGTTCGCCTCGCCGGAAAAGCCGCCCATCGCCGCCAATTACCGCCCTACCCCCGCCGACGCACCGGCGTCCGCCCCCAAACTCAAGCATGGCGAAAGCGTGGGCCGCATCCAGTTCCGGCTCGGTGGCTCCGCTTACGTGGTGCGCGAGGGCGCGGCCGGCGAAGTCGGCCTGCAGATCGCCCCGGACGACACCGATGTCGCGCTGCCGGGCGACCGGGTGATTGTCCGGGAGCTCGTGGGCCGGCGCGGCCGGCGGCCGGGTGAAAAGGTCGGTCGCGTCGTGCGCGTGCTTGAGCGCGAGCGGGACACGATCATCGGCGAGCTCCGGCGCGGGCGCCGCCATCCGGTCGTGTTACCCGACGATCCGCGCGTGGGTCGAGAGATCCACGTCACGGGCATCGAACTCGCCGAATCGGGACCCGCCCCACGGGAGGGAGACAAGGTGGTGGTCAAGTTGGCGGAGTGGACCCGCCGCGAGATGCCGCCGGCAGGTGTCGTGGTCGCCCGCCTTGGCCGGACCTTCGAACCCCAGGCGGAGATGCGCGCCGTGCTGCTGCGCTACAACCTCAGCCGGGAGTTTCCCGATGCGGCCGAGCAGGAGGCCGCCAAGCTGCCGGACCGCGTGCCGACCGCGCAGACAGCCGGGCGCGAGGATTTCCGACGCAAGGCGGTGTTCACGATCGACCCCGACGACGCGAAGGACTTCGACGACGCCCTTTCGCTCGAGGAACTACCCCACGGCGCAGTTCGCGTGGGCGTCCACATCGCCGACGTCTCAGCCTACGTGCGTCCGGGCACGGCGCTCGACGCCGAGGCGCAGCGCCGCGGCAACTCGACTTACCTCGTCGGCACGGTCGTGCCGATGCTGCCGGAAAAGCTTTCCAACGGGCTCTGCTCGCTCGTCGAGGCGGAGGACCGGCTTTGCAAGGCGGTGCTGTTCACGTTCGACGCCCGCGGGGCGCTCCGTGAGACCGACTTCGCCGAAACCGTCATCCGCAGCCGCAAGCGCCTCACGTACAAGCAGGCTTACGCGCTGCTCACCGAGGACGACCTCGAGCGGGTGCGCACCCTGCCCTCTCCGCCCCGGCACCGCACCGGATCGTCCGGGCGGCCGCTGCGCGACCTATCGACGGGCGAACTTCGCGACCTCCAGGGCTGGGTGCGCAGCCTGTGGACCATCGCGAAGCGGCTGCGCACGGACCGCATGGCGCACGGCAGCCTCGACCTCGACATGCCGGAAACCCGCATCCTCGTGGACGCGCAAGGGCACGCGGAACGCTTGGAACGCGTCGAGCACGACGAGAGCCACCAGCTCGTCGAGGAATTCATGCTGGCGGCCAACGAGGCGGTCGCGCGACTCACGCGCACCCGCCGCCTGCCCTCGCTTTACCGCGTGCACGACGACCCGGAGCCCGCACGGTTAATCGAGCTACGGGAGACGCTGGCGAAGTTTGGCATCAAGACCGGCGACCTCTCGAACCGCCGCGAGCTTACGCGCCTCCTCGCGCTACTGGCGGACCACCCGCAAGGCCACACCCTCCGCACCCAACTGTTGCGCAGCCTCCGCAAGGCGGCCTACCGGCACACCCCCGACGGGCACTTCGGACTACACAAGCGGGACTACACGCACTTCACCTCGCCCATCCGCCGTTACTCGGACCTTGTCGTGCACCGCGTGCTGGCAGCGCACCTGGCGAAGCCGGGCGCGCCGGCCACGGCGCACGATCTCCCGCAGGTGACCCGGCTCGGCGAGCACCTCACGCGAACCGAGGTGAACAGCGCGGAGGCGGAGCGCGAGAGCGTGAAGGTAAAGCTGGTCGAGTACTTCGACCGCGAGCTCGGCCGCACCCCGCCCGCCCGCTTCGCCGCGGTGATCACCGACGTGCGCCCGCACGGGTTCTTCGTCGAGCTCACCGAATCGATGACTTTCGGCTTCGTGCCGGCGGAACTGCTGCCCGCCGATCGCTACGATTTCGCCGAGGGCGAGGCGGTGCTCACCGGCCGGCGCCATCGCCGGCGTTACGCGCTCAACGGCCGGCTCGAGGTCGTCGTGGCGCGCGTCGACCGCTACAAGCGCTTGATCGATTTCCGGCCGGCCGACGACGCGGCGGTTTGACGCGCCCACACGCCGCCGGTTGGGTGGAGGCATGGATCATTACGCTTTCGCCCGCGATTTTCGGAAAGTCTACGACGCCGCCGTTACCCGCTTCGCGGCGGGTCAGCGGGATGCCGCAACGCTCCTGACCGCGGAGGAGCGGCAGTTCGCGTCGGCCAACGGCCTGACCGCGCAGAACTTCCTCGATTACGCGGAGGACCATAACGGCTATGGCGGGGAGCCGGGTCCCGAGCAGGCGCTCGCGATCGAGCTGGTGCGCCGCGACTATTTTCTCAACGTGCAAGGCGGCCGCCCGTCGGCGACGGTGCTGGAGGAAACGTCCCTGCCCGCGAAGACCGACGCCGTGCGCGGGATCGCGTGGCTGCCGCGGTTGCTCCCGAAGGCCCGCGCCAAACTGCGCGGGGAGCTCCCTTCCTCGCTCATGTACGGCTGCGGCGGCGACCGACGATTCTTCCGCGAGCACAACATCCTGCCCGCCGAGTTCCTCGCACTAACGTGGCGGCATGAGAACGATCCCGCCGCGATCATCGACTGGGTGATCCGGCGCAAGGCGGAGGCGCGCTGATCCCTGGGCCCGATGTCCGCCACCCACGCCGCGCCCCTGCTGGAGTCCGGTATTGCGGTGCCGCGTCCGGCCTCTAGCTAGAAGAACACAGGATGACCCCCCCTGCCCAGGCTCCCTCCTCCGTCCCCCTGCACCGCGTGCTCTACGTGGCCACTGCCCGCGCGCCGCTGTCCCGCGAAGAACTGGCGACGCTACTCGAGCGATCGCGGATCAACAATGAGCGGGACGGCATCACCGGCATGATGCTCTACCGCGACGGACTCTTCATCCAAGCCCTCGAGGGCCCCGCCGGCCCCGTGCGCAACCTGATGGGTCGCATCCGCAACGATTCCCGGATCTCCAGTTGCGATATCATCGACGAGAGCGACTCCGACGAACGCATCTTCTCCGAGTGGCGGATGGCGTTCCGCAACCTCGACGATCCCGGCATCGCGTCCCATCCGGGATTCTCCGATTTCATGAACACGCCGCGCTCCGCCGTGAAGAGCGTCCCGCGCGACCCGGCCAACTACTGGAGCACCCTCGACTTCTACCGGCGGCAGCTCTGAGCCCGCATCGGCGGAAAAACCGCTCGACGCCCCGCGTTCTCGCTGGAGAAGTAGTGGCGGTCCCAACCCCCGGCCCGAGCCGACGGGACCGCCTGAGATGAATAACCCCAACTGTTCCAACCCTGCCGGAGGTGTCTCCTCCGGGGCCGGATCCGGCCTGCACTTCCTCATGTACGTGAGCTCCGCCCGCCGAAAATTCGGCCCCGCGGAGCTGGCTGAGCTGCTCTCCGTAGCCCGAGAGAAAAATTCCCGCATCGGGATCACCGGCATGCTGCTGTACAAGGCCGGGCTCTTCCTGCAGGTGCTCGAAGGCGACTCGGACCAGGTGCGCGGGCTGTACGCGAAGATCGCCAGCGACGATCGGCACCGGGCCTGCTCGGTGGTGATGGAAGGCTCCATCCCGGAGCGCCGTTTCCGCGACTGGTCGATGGCCTTCCGCAACCTCGACGACCCTGCACTCGCAAAACTGCCCGGCTACAGCGCGTTCATGGAGAACCCGAGTCTCTTCGCCGACATCAAGGACGACCCCGACGGCTGCTGGTCCGTGCTGCAGGTCTTCCGCGACACCCTCTGAGCCCTCATCCGCCCGGACGGGCAACGCGGTCCGGACTTCCCACCCGGGCCACCCCGGAGGCTAAAGGTTCGAAAAGCCGGACTCGGCTTAATATCCCACGCCCTGACACCTTCGGGGCCACTTCCATGAACCGCCGCCGCTTCCTGACCCGTGCCGCCGCTGGCGCCGCCTTGCCTCTCGCCTCCGCGCCGATTCACGCCGCGGCACCGAAGAGCGCGCCCGCGGTCCCGGCAGGCGATGCCGCCGCGATCACGCCCGAAACAATCGCCGCGGCCGAACGCGTGGCCGCCGTCGAATTCACCACCGATCAACGCGCGCCGCTCGCCCGCGATCTCGCGACCCGCGCCGCGGGTTACCGTGACGTCCGCCAGCATCCGCTCCCGAACTCCGTCCCCCCCGCCCTCGGTCTGGACCTGCGCGCGGCCGCCGTTCCCGCACCTGCCGCCAGCGGCGCCCGGACCCCGGCGGTCTGGACACCCTCGGCCGCGGAGCGACCGTCCTCGCCCGGGGATCTAGCCTTCCTGCCCGTCACGGCGCTGGCCTCTCTCCTTCGCTCGCGGCGGGTTTCCTCCCGAGAGCTCACCGAGCTTTGCCTGGAACGCCTCCGGCGACTCGATCCGGCGCTGGAGGCGGTGGTTACGCTGACCGCCGACCGCGCGCTCCAGCAGGCCGACGCCGCCGACGCGGAGTTGCGCGCGGGAAAGTGGCGCGGTCCCTTGCACGGCGTCCCGTGGGGCGCCAAGGACCTGCTCGCAGTGCGCGGCTATCCGACGACCTGGGGAGCGCGTCCCTTCCGGGAGCAGACTTTCGATACCGACGCGGAGGTGGTGCGCCGCCTCGACGCGGCGGGGGCCGTGCTGGTCGCCAAACTCTCGCTTGGCGCGCTGGCCTTTGGCGCCGACTGGTTTGGCGGCCGCACCAAGTGCCCGTGGAACCCAGCCCTGCCCTCCTCCGGCTCATCGGCCGGCTCCTGCGCGGCGGTCGCGGCCGGCCTGGTGCCGTTCGCGATCGGCTCGGAAACGCTGGGTTCCATCGTCTCCCCGTGCACCCGTAACGCGGTCACGGGACTGCGCCCCACCTACGGCCGGGTGAGTCGCTCGGGGGCGATGGCGCTCGCGTGGTCGATGGACAAGATCGGCCCGATCGCGCGCACCGTCGAGGACTGCGCCCTGATCTTCGCCGCGATCCACGGGGCGGACCCGGCGGACCCGAGCGCGGTCGACGCGCCGTTCGACTGGCGTCCGGCCGCCCCGATCCGTGGGAGAAGGTTGGGGTTCGTGGAGGCGCAGTTCGCCGCGGAGGGCGAATGGCGGGACGCGCATCGCGGGGCGTTGGACACTTTGCGCGGGCTCGGAGCGGAACTCGTGCCCGTGGAGATGCCGAAGGTCCCCGGGCGGGTGGTGAGCACGATCCTCAGCGCGGAAGCCGCCGCGGCTTTTTCGGATCTCACGCTATCGGGAGAAATCGACGACATCCTCGCGCCGCGCCCGAGCAACTGGGCGAAGTCGATGCGGGAGGCCCGCTTCATTCCGGCCGTGGAGTACATTCAGGCGAACCGCGTTCGCACCGGGTTGATCCGCCAGACCGAGGATCTTTTCTCGCGCCACCGCGTGGAGGCTTGGGTGACCCCGGCCCAGGGCGACCACCTCTCGCTCACGAACGCCACGGGGCACCCCGCCGTTTGCGTCCCCGCTGGCTTCGCTCCAGTGAAGGATCAGCCGGCGGACTCGCCGCGGCGCAACGCGACCGCGATCACCTTCCACGCCCCGCTGTTCGCCGACGACCGGGCGCTGGAGTTCGCGCACGCATTCCAGCGGGCGACCCGCTGGCACGAGGGCCGTCCGCCGGTATCCTGACCGCCTCGCGGGCGCAGCCTTGCCCCGCGGCCGACGCGCCGCGAGGTTTGCGGTGATGAAAAACCCCTTCGCCGCCCCGCTGTTCGCCTTGCTGTTCGCCGCCTCCGCCTCGGCCGTCGAGGACGGCTTCCGGCCGCTCTTTAACGGCCGGGATCTCCAGGGCTGGGATGCCGACCCCGCGCTCTGGCGCGTGGTCGACGGCGTGATCGTGGGCGTAAGCGAGCCGGGCAAACCGGCGACCAACTCCTTCCTGATCTGGAATGGCACGCTGCGCGATTTCGAGCTGCGCGTGTCGATCCGCGTCATCGGGGACAACAACTCGGGCATCCAGTACCGCAGCCGGCGCCGGCCCGAGATCACCCCGTGGACGATCTCGGGTTACCAATGCGACGTGCACCCGGTGGAAGTGCACACCGCGATGACCTACGAGGAACGCGGCCGCGGCATCTTCGGCTACAACGGCATGGACGTGGTGATGGATCCGGAGGGCCAGCGCTGGCAGGTCGGGGAGCGTGCCCCGGTCGCGGCCGATCTTTCACAGTGGAACGAGTTCACCGTGATCGCGCGCGGCAACCGCCTCGAACACCGGCTCAACGGCCGCGTCACGTCGGTGTTCATCGACCACGACGAGAAAAACCGCGCGCTGGAGGGGCTCCTCGCGATCCAACTCCACGCCGGTGCGCCCCACCGCACCGAGGTGCGCAGTATTCTTCTGCGGGAACTGCCCACCACGGCGCCCGCGGCATTCGACGCCTCCCGTCTCCCCGCCGGCGCGCGGAAAATCGATAAGCCGAAAGTCGTGAGCGCCCAAGGGAAGACACCTCCGCCGCCGAAGAAGAAATAATTGCCCCGGCTTCTCGCACCGCGCAGGCGCGTTCGCAGGCCGTGTCGCACTGTCGCCTCCCTCGCGTCAGGGGGCTGATGGTCGCGCCCTCCTTATTCGGGTCCTCGTGATCGTTTCCGGGGGCCACGCGGAACCAACCCCGCCCGTCACCGCTCCCAGGCCGCGGGTGATCTTTCTGCCCGACGTCGAGGACGAGCCCGATGACGCGATGTCCCTCGTGAGATTCCTCGTCTATTCCAACCATTGGGACACCGAGGGCCTCGTCGCGACCACGTCGGTGCACCGACCGCACCGCCGCGTGGCGGATCCGAGAGATCGTGGCCGCCTCCGGCGAGGTGCGGGCCAATCTGGAGACGCACGAAACCGGATTCCCTCTCGAGGCCAACCTGCAGAGCGTCGTGGCCGAAGGGCGTCCGGAATTTGGGATGAGCGCCGTCGGCATCGGCAAAGAGTCCACGAGCCAGGAACTGATCATCACGGCGGCCACGCGCGCCGACACCCGCCCGCTTTGGGTCTGCGTCTGGGGCCCCGCGGATGGACTGGAGTGAAACCGAAGAGGGAAGCGAATCATCCCCAGGTCGCTACCGCCGCGTGATCGTGGACGTGAAGCCGTGATGCCTGGCCCCGGGCCTCACGACCCATCAGAACAGCCACCGCCGCGGCGGGTTTGCCAACCGGCCCGCCAGCCATTTCCTCCAAGTTAATATCCCCATGAATAAACTCATGATGTCCGCGGTACTACGCGTCGTCACCCGCTCACTGCCGTGCCTCAGCATGGCCCTCGGAGCTGCGACCGGACCGGCCGCCGCCCAGACCGCTCCCGCCCCCGCGGCGCCCGTGCGCGATGAACCCGTGGAGCTCTCCCCGTTCATCATCGCCACGGAACGTGACACCGGCTGGTCGGCCAATGACACGCTCTCCGCCAACCGCACCAAGCAGGCGCTAAAGGACGTGCCCGTGAACATCGACGCCATCACGCGCGACTTCATGGAGGACCTCGGACTCGATTCGGCCGACGACGTGGCGCTCTTCGTCGCCAACGTCTACGCGCTGCCGATCATGGAGAACGACAACCACAAGGGTAACTTCTCCTTCCGCGGCCTCGCGCAGACGAACAATGTCAGCCGGAACTACTTCCGTTGGTACATTCCGAGCGACACCTACAACGTCGAGCGCATCGACTTTGGCAAAGGCTCCAACTCCCTGATCTTCGGCGAGGTCGAGCCCGGCGGGCAGGGCGCCGTCTTCACGAAGCGGCCCCTGCTGCGGAACTTCGGGGAATTTTACGGGCAGTACACCAACGAGGGCGCCTACCGCTTCCAACTCGACGTCAACCGGCGGCTGCGCCCGGACCTCGCCCTCCGCTTCAACGCGGTGCGTCGCCTCCAGCGCACGTTCCAGGACGCCTCAGATTACCGGTTCGGCGGCGAGACGATCGCCCTGGCCTGGCAGCCGTTCCGGCGCACCGGCATCCGCCTCGAATTCGAGCAAGGCGCCTATGAGAACGTCCGCGGTTTCGCCGGGATCTGGGTGCGGGAAAACTCCGCGCGCAGCCGCGCTTTCGGCACGGCCGGCACCTACTACACCTCGGACCGCGAGTGGATCATCTCCTCGACGCTTCCCGTCGCCGACCGCACGTCTTCCCTAAACCCGTCGGGCGGCTCACCTTCATTGCTCGAGGGCGGCTTCTTCGACGTGAGGATGCTCAACGCCGCGGGAGTGGCGGTCGGCACCAAACGCATCAACGGCTTCCCCAAACACTACAACATCCGCGGATCCTTCGATAACCACAGCCGTCCGTTCCGCACCTGGTCAGCGACCATCGAGCAGCAAGTCGGCCCCGTCAGCACCGAGCTCGCCTACAACTACCAGACGCAGCAGGAGGAGCGGAACGACAACGCCTTCGACCAGACGATCAGCGTCGACGTCAACGGCCGCCCCTACATCGACAGCCGCGGCGACCGGAAGTGGTTCCGCAATGACGTCCACTCCTTCCGCGGATCGGCCGTCTACAAGTTCGACCGCTTCCGCTGGATGGAACAGCTGTTCGTTGCCGGCGCCGAGTACCGCGAGGACCAGGCCCTCAACCTGCGCTGGCAGTACTTCAACATCGCCCCCGCTCTCGCCGGCACGGCGAGCGCGATCAACACCAACAACGACCGTCTGGTCCTGCGCCTCTACCTGGACGATCCGCAGTTCTATTCGCGCGCCGTGTTCGACCGGCTCCAGAAGGACGGCCTGCCCACGACCTCGGCCGTCAACATGGTGCCGCTTCGTTACTTCGCCTCCGGCACCTCCGCCGCCGACGGCACCGCGTGGCGCCAGACCTACTCGACCTCTATTTCCGCCACCGGGCGTTACTTCAAGGGACGGGTCCAGTCGTTGGCCGGCGCGCGCACCGACTGGGGTCGCACGTGGGACTACGTGGCCACGCGTAAGGAGGGTCGTTGGTCCGAGGACATCCAGCCCCCCAACCGCGCCGACGCGCTGCCGGGCGAGTACGTGCAGAACCGCGCCCTGCGTCAGGCGCAGACCACATACTCCGGCGGACTCACCGTCGCGCTGAACAAAGACATCAACCTCTACACGATCTACTCCGAATCCTTCCGCTTCCAGGACGCCCGCACGTACGACCGCGTGACGATCGGGCCCATCTCCGGCGTCACGAAGGAAATCGGCCTGAAGGGCAACCTCTGGAGCGACCGCCTCGCCTTCAGCTTCGGCCTCTTCGAGATCGACCGGCAGAACGTCGTTCGCTCGTGGAACAACATCATCCCGTTCACCGACACGCAGACGGAGGACCTGATGAACCCCAACGACGTGCTGCCCGGCGACCCGCGCTACAAGTACCGCGAGCCCGGCACCGCGAGCGCCGCGCGCAATTACACCGCGACCGAGAAATCGAAGGGAGCCGACCTCACGCTCACCCTGAAGCCGACGCGCGGACTCCAGCTCCGCTTCACCGTCGGCTACGCCGATGTCTTCAGCCAACCCGACCTGTCGTCGTTCCGTGGCTACTACGATGCCGCCGTGAAACGCGGCAACGAGAGCCCGGCGCTGCTGTCCGACGCGAAGCTGCTGCTCGATACGCTGGACGTCGCCGACCGCGCCACCGGCGCGCGCGCTGCCCCGTGGTCCGCCAGCTGGGTGGCCGACTACGGGTTTTCCCGCGACTCCGCGCTGCTCCGCGGCGTGCGCGTCGGCGTGAACGGCGTCTGGCGCGACGACTACCTCTTCGGTCTGCCCGCCGGCCAGCAGCTGACCGGCGGCAGCACGCACCTCGTGAACGCCTACGTGATGCGCGACCAGAAGCTCTGGGGCCAGCAGGTGCGCGTGCGCGCCGGCGTGCGGAACCTTACCGACCTCGAGAACGGGGGCGTCCGCAAGACCGGGTTCACGACGATGGCCGACGGCCGCAATGTCTACCGCTACTCCTACGTGATGCCGGCGCAATATGACCTGTCGGTGAGCGTGAAGTTCTAGGTTCGATCCGCGGAACTCCCGCCCCGCCGGCGGCGGTTCACCCCAGACCAGGCGTAACTCCCTGCGGTCCCCACCCCGGCTTTGACACCCGGCGGGCGACGTCACAGGAAGCCGGCAGCCTCCTACCCCATGCACTCCCCGACCCTTCCCGTCCGGCGCGCCGCGGCGCGTCTTTGGTTAATTTCCCTGCTGTTCGCGGCCGTTGCCGCGCCGCCAATGCTGCCGGCGGCCGAGGCGCAGGGCGGCACCGTTCTCGGCGCCGTGAGCAACGCCGTCACCCGCAATCTACTCGAGGGCGCGCGGGTGGAGATCCCCGCGCTCGGGCTTTCGACCCTGACCGACGCGACCGGCCAATACCGCCTCGCCGCGGTGCCTGCCGGGACGCACGAGGTGGTCGCCTCGTACATCGGCCTCGATCCGCTGCGCGCCAACGTGACGGTCACCACCGGACGACCGGCCACCCGCAACTTCGACCTCAGCAGCGGCGTGTACCAGCTGGACACGTTCAAGGTCACCGGCGAGCGCGAGGGCAACGCGCTCGCGCTCACCGCCCAGAAGAATGCGCCCAACGTGAAGAACATCGTGGCGATCGACGCCTACGGGAACCTGCCGAACATGAATGCCAGCGAACTCGCTGTCCTGCTGCCGGGCGTGGCCGGCACCGTGAACGACGAGGGCAATTACAACGGGATGAACATCCGAGGCATCGCCGCCAACCTGAACACCATCACGGTCGACGGCGCCCTCCTCGGCAGCCAGGGCGGCGCGGCGCGCGCCACCCGTATCCACACCATCACCGGTTCGATGTTCGAGAGCCTCGAGCTCACCAAGGGGCACACGCCCGACAAGGGCGCCGACTCCCTCGGCGGCACCATCAACCTGAAGAGCCGCTCGCCGCTCAACCTGAAGGAGAAGCGCCGGGTGACTTTCAATCTTTCCACCCGCGTCGCCCCGTCGTTCACCGAACAGATCCCGATGCGCGAGCGCCACCGCGCCCATCCCCTCCTCAACGTCGCCTGGCAGGAGGTCTTCGGGGTCCTCGGCGGGGAGCGGAACCTCGGAGTCTCGGTGAACCTTTTCTACAGCGAGCAGGCCGTCGGCACCTTCGGCACGAGCCGGAATTTCCAGACCACCGCGAGCCAGCCCGCCTACCTCTGGGACTACGGGACGGAGGACAATTACAACAACCGCAAGCAATCGAGCGTGAACGCGAAGTTCGATTTCCGCGTTTCCGACTCCACCAAGGTTTCCCTCAACACCATCTACAACGACGCCTTCGAGCGTTTCCGGCTCCGGTACGGCTTCCGCGCCTACACGGGCTCCGCCACCGTCGTGCCCGGACCCGCCACCGGCATCGTGCCAGGCTTCACCAACCGCCTCACCGAGGTGCGCGCCGTCGCCGGGTCGAACGTCGATATCACCTCGCAGATGTCGAATTTCTTCCACCGCCAGCGTCACATCGACCTCAACGTCGAGCACAAGTGGGGCGGGCTGGAGGCCGACTACGGCTGGGCGCTCAGCCTCGACCGCATCAACGGCGGCGGCGGCGACGGCGGCGTGCTCGTCAACCGCAACCTCTCGCCGGTCGGCTGGATCCTCGACCGCACGCAGTCGGACCTTTTTCCGCGCTTCATCCAGACCGCCGGCCCCGACTTGCGGCTGGCGGCCAGCTACCGGCCCAACAGCTACAATTTCGCCGACACCAAGGCCTTTCACGACCCGCGGGAAGTGCGGGCCAACCTCAAGTACCAGGTGCCTGTCGCGATGAAGCTTTCCCTCAAGACCGGCGCCCGCTGGCGCCTGGAAAAAGTCGAGGACCGCAGCAAGTCCCGCCGCTACAACTTCACCGGCCAGCACGCCGGCCAGCTGCCAACCGACCCCTCGATCCTCACCCACGGCGATCTCAAGACCGGGCTCAGGATCCCCGCCTGGAGCGCCAACGCCATCGCGCGCGGCCGCACGCCGCTCGACGCCGCGCTCTGGACCGAGGACCGCTATTTCGCCGAGCAGCAGAAGTTCACCAACACGCGCGGGGCTGCCGAGACCGTGACGGCCGGCTACGTGATGGCGCAGGGTGCCGTCGGCCGCACCGGCTTCCTCGCCGGCGTGCGCACCGAGAAGACCGACGATGAGAGCTGGGGCTGGGTGCGTTCGCGCGTGCCGTCCACGACCGCCCAGCAGCTGGCGGACCCCGTCGGCGCCGCGCAACGGGACTACGCCGCCAACCGCCGCGAGTTGAAGGGCAGCTACACCAAGTCCTTCCCGAGCGTGCACCTGACGCAGGACCTGCGGACGAACCTCAAGGCGCGGCTCTCCTGGTCCAACAGCTTCGGTCGCCCGCCGCTCAGCGGGTTCTACCCCAGCGAGACCGCGAACGACACGGCCCGCACGCTCACCGTGCCGAACCCCTCCCTGCGGCCGCAGACCGCCGAGAACTGGGACGCCACGCTCGAGTATTACTTCGAGCCCGTCGGCAACCTGTCCGCCGGCTGGTTCCGCAAGACGATCCGCGACTACTTCGTGAGCGGCATCCAGAACGGCATCGTCGGCACCGGCGGCGACAACGGCTACGGCGGCGAGTACGCGGGCTATACGATTCTCACCCAGGCCAACCTGGGGACCGCCGAGATCCGCGGCTGGGAATTCAGCTACCTCCAGCAATTCACCTTCCTGCCCGGCCTGCTGAAGGGGCTGTCGCTCTCGGTGAACTACACGTTGCTCGACACCAGCGGCGATTTCGGCGGCAGCGTGCAGCGCACGACCGGCCAGGTGCCGGGCTTCATCCCGCGCTCCGGCAACATCAGCCTAGGCTGGCGCCACCGCGGGTTCAGCGCGCGGGCGACGGCGAACCGCGTCGGCGACTACATTCGCAACTTCACCGCGGTCGGCTCCGGGGCCAACCTGTACACCGAGGCCCGCACCGTGGTGAATGCCGGCGTGGCCTACCAATGGCGACCATCGGTCGGCTTCACGCTCGATGTCCAAAATGTCTTCAACGAGGGCCAACGCTGGTACCGCGGCATCCCCGACCAGATGGCCCAGATGTACATCCCCGGCACCACCATCACCGCCGGGGTGAGCGGAAGGTTCTGAAAGCCCATTCCGATCAGTCCGGCGATACCGCCTCGGAACGCGCGAAGGCCACCGCGACTCGTCGGCCGGGTTTCTTACGGACAGAATCAGGATATTCGGGCTCCTTGCTTTTTGGCGTGGGTTCCTGACTGTAGAGTCAGGAATGCCCGCCCTCCAACTTTCCTTTGCGCTCCTAACGGCCCTGATAGCAGCCGCAATTGTTCATGCCCAGGAGGTTCGCCTGCGGCCCGCTGACGAATGGCGGCTGCCAGCGCCGACGGATGGAAACTCGGCGGTCGTATGGCACGCCGGGCGGTTGGTGGTGTTCACCTCCAACGGCGCCACCCCGAAAGTGAGCTACGCGGGCGCGACCGGAGACGAATGGGAGACCCACGAAATCCGCTTCACCACCCTGCAGGACACAACCGTCTGGTTCGAGGGCGCGTGGGTCGATCCGTCGGGCGCGATCCTGGCATGGTATCACCACGAGCCGTGGGGCATGTACGAGGATTCGCTCCTGACCGCGCCGAGCATCGGCGCGGCGATCTCCGACGACGGCGGGCGCACGTTCACCGACCTGGGGTTCATCCTCACTTCGGGTGACCCGCTCGATGACGATGCCCAGAATGGCTATTTCACGGGGGGGCACGGCGACTTCTCAGTGATCCTCGATCGTGAGGCTAAGTTCTTCTACTTTCTCTTCACCAACTACGGCGGTCCTCCACGACGTCAGGGAGTGGTGATGGCACGCCTGGCCTACGAGGACCGCTTCGAACCTGCGGGCAAGGTGCGCAAATACTTCGACGGCGAGTGGGAGGAGCCCGGTCTGGGCGGAAAGGTTTCGGCGGTGCTACCCGCGGGCCGCTCGTGGCGGTCACGCGAGCCGGACTCGTTCTGGGGCCCCTCCGTCCACTGGAACACCCATCTGCGGCGCCATGTGGTGCTACTGAATCGCACCAGCGGAGCACCGGGCTGGGCACAGGATGGCATCTACGTGGCGTTTATCCGCGACCTCTCGGACCCGGGCTCTTGGACGACGCCGGGCAAGCTGCTCGATGTCGCCGACCTGCCGGGGCCCACGGAGTTTTACCCGCAGGTGATCGGGTTGGATCGGGAAGGCTCCGATACCCTTGCCGGGCGGGTCGCCCGATTTTTCATCCACGGACTCTCCCGTTGGGAAATCGAGTTCCGGAACAGCGCCCCCGCCGCGGACCCCTCGTCCGGCGCGCCAGTCACCTCCAATCCGGCCACCCCCGAAAAATAGGGCGGCGCGGATGCGCCTTCCGATCGACCAACGGGTTTCCGGTCACTTGCCGAAAATCGCGTCGCCCGCCTCCGGGGCGGAGAACATGAACGCGGCCTCGTGCGCGACGCCTTGGGTCTCCACAAGGCGCCAGTTGCACACCCAGCCTTTTTCTTTCGCGAGCGCCTGGGCGGCCGCGAACACGGCGCGGCCGCGCGCCAGGCGATTGGGCCCCTGCCGCATCGCGGGCGGCGAGGCGTCCATACTGGCGTCAGCGATGACATCCCCCGTTCCCTGGAATAACGTGAGCGGCGCCGCGAGGTAGCGGCGGATCACGCCGTCATCCGACAGTTCCGGGGGCAGCCCGCCGAAGCCGTAGCCGAAGTCGGCCTCCCGGGTGGGGAAAAGATGCGAGCCGGTGTTGGCCGCGATGATCCGCTCCGCTGCTCCCGGCATGAATGCCGCCAGCCGCACCAGGAACTGCCCGCCGGCGGAGTGCCCGATGAGATAATACGGGAGGTCCGGCTTACCCTCCAGTTCCCGCACGCGCGCCACAATCCGCGGAATGAACGAATAGGTCCACCGTTCCGCCGGCTGCACCTTGCCATCGGCGCCGACCAAGCCGCCCCGCTGGTAACGAGCGAGGGGGAAGCGCTCCTTGTCAAAAAGCGGGGCGACCACGAGCGCGCCAAAGCGCTCCGCCAGCGTGATCGCGAAATTACGGTAGTCCTCCGCGTTGCGCTGCACGCCGTGGCATACGATCAGCAATGGTCCGCCGCGGTAAGTCGGCGGCTTGTAGGTGAACAACGTGATGGGTTCGCCGGGGTCAGGCAGCTCGGTGCGGCCGGGGCCGGCCGGCAAGGGCGCCGCGGCGGAGACCTGGACGAGGAGCAGCAAGGCGAGGCCGCAGGAGAGACGCCGGATCATGTCCGCCACTGTCACGGAGCCGGACGCACGCGCAAGCCCGCCGCTTATTCCGAAAACCCGAGCGCCGAGGCCACCGCCGGGTAGAATATGCATCCGCCCGCGTATTCACGCCCCTCGTCCGACCCGGGTTCTCGGCCCATCCCTCTTCGAACTCATTTGCGGGGTCTGCGCTGCTATTCCGTGAGCGTGTTTTTCCGCACGATTCCGCCCGCTCCAGCCAGCGCCGCATTCATCCGCGCCATCTGGAAAATCCGCGACTCCATTTCGCTGCGTTCGGAACCGCCTTCGGCCGTCACGCAAGCGGCATGGTCCGCGGCGGGCGGCCGCGGCTACACGGGATGCCTTTCGACCGGAAAGGCCGAACGCATTTCGTGAAGAAACACGTGCGATGTAGCCGGGGTGTTTACCCGCCTCAGGCGGGCTCCCTCGGATCGTCGGGAACTCATTCCGCCATTTTTCCCCTCTCGCTCCCGTTTTCAGTCGCCCCTCCGGCGGGGGCGAACGCGTGGCCTGGCTTGGACTTCAACTTCAACCCTCAACTTCAACACGGCCGCCGAAGGCGGCCGTCCCATTCGTGCCCCTTCGTGTCCATTCGTGGTTACCCAACGCGAGGCGATTCCGTGGCGCTTCCCGCTCGCCGCATCATCCGTGTGCATGCGTGGTTAAAAAACCCGCGGGCTGCCGAATAGACTTCGGCGGTGCCTTCCTCCGCATGGTCCGCGGCGGACGGCCGCGGCTACACGGGATGCCTTTCGTCCGGAAAGGCTGAACCGCCTTTCGTTAAGAAACGCGTGCGATGTAGCCGAGGGTGTTTACCCGCCTCAGGCGGGCTCCCTCGGATCGTCGGGAACTTCTTCCGCCAACTTCCCCCTCTCTCACTCCCGTTTTCACTCGCCCCTTCCAGCGCGGCGTTGCCTGTACGTTACGTTGGTTCCGGCGGAGCCGCGCTGGGGAATCCGCCGCGAAGGCTCAGCGGCGATCGGGGCCGCCTTCGGCCGCGTGCCTCGCGTCATCCTCTGAGGCTTCCGCCTCGGCAACCCCGGGCCAGGGCTCCGTTTTCCCGCGGTTTTACGCCTTACGCCGCCCCCGGCTCCGGCTTTCCGGGAGTGGCTACCAGCGCCCGGTGGGCGCGCGCGACGATGACGTATTTTTCCGCCCAGCGGGGCAGGCCGGCCTGCTCCTCCAGGGTCAGTGGCCGCACCACCCGGGCGGGCGAACCGTAGACCATTGAACCGGGCGGACAAGAGAACCGCTGCGGCACCAGGGAGTTCGCACCGATGATGCTGCGCGCACCGATAACCGCACCGTCGAGCACCGTCGCTCCCATGCCCACGAGACACTCGTCGCCGATCACGCAGGCATGGACGATCGCGGCGTGACCGATCGTGCACCGGGCGCCGATGACCGCGTCGAGATCGTCAGCCAGATGAATCACGGCGTTGTCCTGGATGTTGGAACCGTCGCCGATGACGATCCGCGCGATATCACCCCGCAGCACCGCACCGTAGAACACGCTGGCGTCGGTCCCGAGCGAGACGTCACCGACGATGGTCGCGTTGGCCGCCACGAACGCCGCGCGGGCGGTGTCGGGCCGGCGGGAAAGGTGGCGCGCAAGGCGTTCCGCGGGGGTCATGGGAAAATCGTTCTCGCGCGGTGATCGGGCCGCCGCAAGCTCCCGCGCACGCCCCTCCCGCATGGAATCCCTCGTCCACACCAGCCGCGGCCTGTTCGGCATCGCCGCCCTTGTTTTCGTGACCTGGCTGCTCAGCGCCGACCGCCGTGCGATCAACTGGCGCAACGTCGCCATCGGCATCGGGCTGCAGTTCACCCTCGCCGCCCTGGTTCTCTATTTCGGGCCGGCCCGGGCCGCCGTCGAATGGGTGGGAGCGCGTTTCGTGGACCTGCTCGACTTCACCAACGCGGGGGTGGGGTTGCTGTTCGGCTCGCTGGCGGACAAGTCACGGCACGGCGTGGTGTTCGCCATCATGATCCTGCCGGCGATCATCTTCTTCTCGGCCTTTTCCTCGCTGCTCTACTATCTGGGCATCCTGCAGCGCATCGTCTACGTGTTCGCGTGGCTGATGTCGAAGACCCTGCGTCTTTCCGGTGCCGAGACGCTCAGCGCCTCGGCCAACATTTTCCTCGGGCAAACCGAGGCCCCGTTTCTCGTGAAGCCCTACCTGCCGGGGATGACGCGGTCGGAGATGCTCACGATCATGGTCGGCGGCATGGCGACCATCGCCGGTGCGGTGATGATCGCCTACATCGCCTTCCTCGGCGGCGACGATCCGCAGCAAAAAGTGCTTTTCGCCACGCACCTGATCACGGCGTCGGTCATCAACGCCCCGGCGGGTCTGATGATCTCGAAGATGCTGCTGCCGCAGACGGAGCCGGTCAGCACGAAGCTTGACGTGTCGAAGGACCGGATCGGGGCCAATGCCGTCGACGCGGTGTGCGTGGGCACGACGGACGGCCTGAAGCTCGCCGTGAACGTCGGCGCGATGCTGATCGCGTTCACCGCGCTGGTGGCGATGTTCAACGCCATCCTCGGCTGGATCGGCGCCCCGCACACGCTCGCGATCGGCGGCACCACCCTGGTTTCCTGGCCGGGCCTCAACGACTGGATCGCCGGGATCACCGGCGGCGTCTTCAAGACCTTCTCGCTCGAGTTCATTTTCGGTGTCCTCTACGCGCCGGTCGCGTGGCTGATCGGGATCGATTACGGCTATCTCCTGCAATCGGGTGCCCTGCTGGGCACCCGCACGGCGCTCAATGAGTTCATCTCCTTCCAGCAGATGGGGGCGATGAAGGCCGCCGGCACGTTCAACGACCCGCGCACGCTCGTCATCCTCACCTACGCGATGTGCGGCTTCGCCAACTTGGTCTCCATCGGGATCCAGATCGGCGGCATCGGCTCCCTCGCCCCCAACCAGCGCACCACGCTGGCCCAACTGGGCGTGAAGGCGATGATCGGCGGGACCATCGCCTGCTACCTGTCCGCCTGCGTCGCGGGAATCCTCGTCTGAAGCGAAGCGGACCGGAACCTCCGGATCCGCCGTTCCCCGGCATGCGCAGGCTCTCCGCAGTCAAGGCGACCGGCGGTCTCACCATGAGCCGGGGTGGCGTGTCGCAAAGGCGATCCGGAGTGTTCCCTCCGTCGAGTCTCGGCCGAGTCATTACCCTGCTCGCGCTGGCAGCAGGCCTGATGGGCGAGGTGCGGTCCGAGCTTCGCTTTGGAACGCCGTTTCAAGACCATGCCGTGCTGCAACGCGACCGGCCTCTGCCGGTCTGGGGCTGGGCCCGGCCCGGCGACCAGATCCGGGTGACCCTCGGCGCGGGCGAGGAAGTTTCAACCCGGGCCGGCGGCGACGGCCGCTGGCAGGTAACCCTGCCCGCGCGACCCGCCAGCGCCACCCCGCTGGAACTGATCGCCGCGGGCGCGACACGCGTCGTCGCCCGCGACATCCTGATCGGCGAGGTCTGGCTGTGCTCCGGGCAGTCGAACATGGAATGGCGACTGCGCTTCTCCGCCAACGCGCCGGCGGACATCATGGCCGCCGACCTTCCCCTCATCCGGCAGCTCAAGGTGGCGCGCAATCCCCGGACGACCCGCCAGGAGGAAACGGTCGCGGAATGGTCGGTGTGCTCTCCCGCCAGCGCGGGGGACTTCTCCGCGGTGGGGTTTCATTTCGCACGTGAATTATGGGAAGCTCTGCGCGTGCCGGTCGGCCTGATCAATTGCTCCCACGGGAACAGCCCGGTCGAGGGTTGGATGAGCGCGGAGGCCTTGGCCGGCGACCCCGCCTTCAAGGCAGTGTCGGATCGCTGGGCCGAGGTGCTCGACCGTTATCCGGCGGCGCGTGCGAGGCACACGGAAGCGCTCCGGCGCTGGGAGCAGGAAGCCGCGATCGAGCGGGCGGCCGGCCGCGTTCCCCCGTCGCCGCCGGCTGCGCCCGCCGGCCCGAACCACCAGCAGGAACCCTCCGCCCTGTTCAACGGCATGATCGCGCCGGTCCTGCCTTTCGCGGTGCGCGGCTTTCTCTGGTATCAGGGCGAAGGCAACGCGCGACGCGCGGCCGAATACGAAAGGCTCTTCGGGGCCCTGATCGGCCAATGGCGGAGCGACTTCCGCGCTCCGGAGGCACCCTTCCTCTGGGTGCAACTCCCGGGACTGGATCGCATGCCGCCCACCACGACGCGGGAGGATTGGATCGCGCTACGCGAAGCGCAGACCGCGACGCTCGCACTGCCGGCGACCGGGCAGGCGATCACGATCGACCTCGGTGACCCCACCGACATCCACCCCGTGCGAAAACGGGAGGTTGGCGAAAGGCTCGCCCGCCTCGCCCGCCACCGCGTGTACGGTGAGGCTGTGCTCGACCGCGGTCCCGAGTTGGTCCGCGCGTCCGCGCGACGCGGTGTCATCGAACTGGACTTCAAGTACACCGGCGGCGCGTTGCGGCTGGGGGGCGAGGCCGTTCCGGCGTTCGAGGCCGCGGGCCCCGACGGGGTTTTCACCGAGGTCTCCGATGTCGAGATCATCGACGGCTCGCGGCTGCGAATCGATGTGCCGCACATGGAGCGCCCGAGCCAAGTGCGCCACGCGTGGCGAGCCTATCCCCGGTCGTGGCTGCTCAACGCCGAAGGACTTCCCGCCCCGCCCTTCACCCACCGCTGGCCGTAGGCGCGGCCGGCAGGTCGCGCCGCCGCCTTACTTCCGGCGCCACTCGCCGCCGGCGGTCTGCACCCAGTGGCCCGGGCGCGCGAGGTCCGCGAGCTGCGCGGCGCGCTTGCGACCCACCTCGTCGGCGGACGCGCCGGTCTGGGCGCCCAGCGCCGCGTAAACCTTGCGGCGGTCGGAGTTTTCATCGCTCACCAGCTGCTGGTCAGCCCCGCCCAGCGCCCCGCGGCCCTCGAGCAGCCCGCGGTTGTTCTCGCCGACCGCGCCGCGGTCCTTCAGGGCGTTCACCGAACCGATCCGTTTCTCCATGCGCGAACGCACGGCACCGAGGTCCTCGGCGGCACGGGCAGCTCCCGCGCCGGCGAGCACTGCGATGGCAAGAAATCCAATGCGGAGAAGGGCGGAGGTCTTCATGGTCTAGGAAGAAAGTTCAGCTGCCGGACGCCTTGCGGTCCATGTCGCCGAAGAAGTCCTTCAGCGCCTTGTCGACCTTCACGTTAACGTCGACCGTGATGTGGATCGGTTTCACCTCGATCGGATCCGTCTTCACACTGAGACACCCGGCCAGGAATACGAGCAGCAGGGGGGCGGCGACCGCGGCGGATCTCATGATGCAAAAAATGTCCCTTTCCCCGTGGCCTTCAACCACGAACACGACTCACTTGCCTCCGCCGAAACGCAGCCGGGAATGCGTGCCGAAGGCGACCACCTGATCCAGCGGACCTCGCACGTTGACATTGATGACCAGCGGGGCCCGCAACGCAGGATCCGCCGGCCCGCCCTCCAGCGCCACCACCGCCGTCCGGCCCAATTCGTCCCCCTCCGCGCTCATGACCAATTCGAGCCGCTCCGCGCGCAGCGGGATACCACCGGTCTCAAGCTGTACGAGCCCCGGGTAGTACTGCCGCACCCTCGCCGGCAACTGGCCGGAGATGAACCCCGGGGTTGGCAGAAACCGCAGCTCCGCCGTCTCGCCCGACCGCAGCGCCAGGTGCGCGCTCTCGATCCGGATGCCCTCGGCGTCGCTGCGCAAGTCAACGCGTCCGTCGAGACTGCCCCGCGCCGAAGCGAGCAGCGGCGGCAGCAAAGGCAGCATCGCGCCCAGCTGGGCCCCCGTCAGGCTCGCCGCCAGCGAGTAGGAGGACGCGTTGAAGGCCACGGTGGCCCGCGGGACCGTGAGTTCACCGCCCAGCACGGCCACCCTCGCCTCCTCGATGTGCGCCGCATTCTCCTCGAGCCGGAACCGCACGCGACCCGCACCGATCGCGAGCTGGTCGACGCTGCCGCCTTCCCAGGTGGCCACCTGCCCCGGCTCGCTGCGCAACGTGCGGAGATCGGCGATTCGAACCTTCGCCGCCAATCCGGTGATGGCCATTTTCTTGGCCGGATTGTCGTAGCTGCCTCCGTCCAATTCGAGCTCGGCGCCGCCCTCGACCGAGCCACCCCGCAGCGTCCCCGCGGCAATGACGCGCACTCGGCCTCCCACCGATCCGCCCGTCGCCGGGGCAAAGCGACTGAGCAACGGCCCCGACCAAGCCGCGAGATCCACGCTTCCGTTGGACACCCGCCACTCCCCCTCCGCGCGCGCGTCGAGCCTCGCGACTCCCTCCAGGGAAAGTCCATCGGCCTGCACCGCAAAGGTCACTTCTCTCACACCCGGAGCAGTCGTGCGGACGTTGAGTTCCAGCCGCATGGCCGGAGCTCCCGGCAGAAAGAACGGCGTGACCTCCGCCGAGATGTTACCGTCCAAGGGTGGCAGCGCCCACGACGCGGCGGGAGCCGCCGCGCGCAACGCCAACGTGAACGGCAGCGCCAGCGGGGCGCCGATCAAGGCGCGGCGAAGGAAGGCGACCGAGGACGACACCACCGTGAGCGGTACGGCGGAGCTGGTCCGCCGTCGAGGACAAGAATCACCGCGGATGGCTTCCGGACGATCAGGCCGGCGGCGCCGCCGCGCGCTCATCGCGAGGAACATCCGCTCAAGGACGGGAGCCCGGCGCATCCCGGAACGCCACCGGCGTGCGGTGCACCCATTCCACCAAGGCAGCCCACGCGCGGGCACGGTGGCTGATGCGGCTCTTCACCTCGTCACCCAGCTCGGCGTAGGTCGCGGCGTAACCGTGCGGGATGAAGAGCGGGTCGTAGCCGAAGCCCTCGCCTCCCCGGGGATCGTGACACAGCCGGCCTTCGCAACGGCCTTCAAAATACTCCTCCACCCCGCCCGGCCCCGCAAGGCACAGCACACTCAGGAAACAAGCTCCGCGGCGATCCTCCGGAACCGGACGCATCACTTCGACGAGCTTGGCCAGATTCGCGGCAGGGTCGGACTTCGGACCGGCGTAGTAGGCCGACTCCACGCCGGGCGCGCCGTCGAGCGCATCGACGCAGACCCCGCTGTCGTCGGCCAGCGCCCACGCTCCCGGTGGCAGCACGGCGAGCAACGCGCGCGCTTTCTTTCCCGCGTTGCCGCGAAACGTGCCGGCGTCCTCCACGACCGGCGGCATGCCGCCCGCCTCGCGCGCGGAGTGGATAGTGACGGGCAACCCGGAGGCGGCCGCCAGTGTGCGCAGTTCGGCGACCTTGTGGGGGTTGCCGGAGGCAAGGAACCAACGCATCGCGGCGGAACCGTTCACGAGCCCTTGGCGCGCTTTTGGACGGCGGCTTTTGTGAGGCCCAGGATTCGCGCGGCCGCCGCGGGATCGCCTCCGGTCTCCGCCAGCGCACGCGCGACGAGCTCGCGCTCGACGAACTCAAGCGCGCCGCCGCCGGACGCCTTCGCGGCGGCGTACACGGCGTCCAACGCCGCCGGAAGGTCCGGTCCGGAAGACGCTCCGGTCCCACCGGAAGGCTCCGCGGTCACCGCGGCGGGGATCATGGCCGCGGCGCTGCCACCGCCGATCTCCACCGGAAGATCCTTCACCAGAATGGCGTCGCCCTGCGCGATGACCGCGCTGCGGTAGACGACGTTCTCGAGCTCGCGCACGTTGCCGGGCCACGGATGGCGCACGAGGACGGCCATCGCCTCCGGGGCGACCTTGCCGACGCGCGCCTTGCGCTGCTTCACCAGATTCTGGAGGCAGAAATCCACGATCTGCGGGATATCCTCGGTGCGCTCGCGCAGCGCCGGCATGCGGATGCGGACGACGTTGAGCCGGTAATAAAGATCCTCCCGGAAGGTCTTCGCCTTCACCATCGCCTCAAGGTCCTTGTTCGTGGCGGCGAGGATGCGGACATCGATGCGGATCGTTTCCGTGCCGCCGACGCGCTGGATCTCCCCCTGCTGCAGCACGCGCAGGATCTTGGTCTGCGTCGCGAGCGCCATATCGCCGATCTCGTCGAGAAAGATGGTGCCGCCGTCACAGAGCTCGAATTTGCCCAGCCGCTGGGTCGTCGCGCCGGTGAAGGACCCCTTCTCGTGCCCGAACAGCTCGCTCTCGATCAAATTGTCGGGGATCGCGGCGCAATTGACCGCGATGAACGGCTTGGAGGAACGGTGGCTGTGCTTCCAGATCGAGCGCGCGACGAGTTCCTTCCCCGTGCCGCTCTCGCCCGTGATCATGACGGTGACATCGCTCGCGGTCACCTGCCCGATGACCTTGAAGACATCCTGCATGACCGGCGAACTGCCGACGATGCCTTCCCGGTAGTCGTCGGGGTTGACGGAAGGTTTGTAGTCGCCGACCGCGCGAAGGTCGGCGTGGGCCTGGAGGGCGTTCTGCGCGAGCGAGAGGACCTTCGCGGGATCGAAGGGCTTCATCACGTAGTCGAACGCGCCGTACTTCATCGCCTCGATCGCGGTCTGCGCGGTGCCGAAGGCGGTCATCAGCACGACCAGCTGGCGCGGGTTGGCCGAGCGGATGTGCTGCAGCGCCTCGATGCCGCCCATGCCACCCATGCGGACATCGAGAAAGACGAGATGCGGGGCGGGCCCCTTGCGCACCATCGCCACCCCCTGCTCGCCGCTCGCGGCCTCGATGACCTGGTAGCCGCGGGACGAGAGGACGCGCGAGAGCGAATAGCGGATCTCCGCGTCGTCATCGACGACGAGGATGGTGGCGGCCTGTTTGGAATCGGGCATGGGACGGGGAATGGGCAGCAACTTGCACGCCAAGGCGGCGCGCCGGCGCACTGCACGCTGGCTTAAACCCCGGGCGCGACTTTGTTGGATCCGATGCTCGGGTGGTCAATTAACCTTTTCCGTGTCGGCGGGATCCAGCTGGCGGTGCACTTCTCGTTTCTGCTGCTCTTGGCGGTGAACGCGTTCGACGGGTACGCGGACGCCGGCTGGCCGGGGCTCTGGTGGAGCACGGCGGTGCTGGCGGCTTTCTTCGGCTGCGTGGTGCTGCACGAGTTCGGCCATTGCCTGACGGCGATCCGGTTCGGCGTGCGCGTGCCGCGGATCCTGCTGCTGCCGATCGGCGGCATGGCGGAGTTCGACGGGTTGCCGCGCGAGCCGCGCCGCGAGGTGCTGATCACGGTGGCGGGACCGGCGGTCAACTTCGTGATCGCGGGCCTGCTGTGGCTGCTTTTGCCGGCCCCCGCCGCGGTGGAGAGCACGGGTGCCATCCCCACCCTGACCGAGAGCCTTCACCTGCTCATGCGTTGGAACCTCGCCATGGGACTGTTCAACCTGCTGCCCGCGTTCCCGATGGATGGCGGGCGCCTGCTGCGCGCCTCCCTTGCCACCCGCCTGCCCTATCTGCGGGCGACCTTCTGGGCCGCGACGTGCGGGAAGGTCATCTGCGTGCTCGGGGTGGCGACGGCCCTGTGGCTCGGGGAGCCCCTGCTGATCGTGCTGTTCGTCTTCATCTTCATTGTGGGCGAAATGGAGTACCGCGCCGCACAGCGTCGCGAACGGGACGACGCCCACTGGCGGGCGGTGATCGCACGCCAGTTTGCGGCGGCCGGGACCGATCCGGACCGCACGCCACCCGACGGGTCCTGAGAGGCCGACGAGGGCTCAGTTCTTGCGCGGCACGCCGAGCACCGGGCGCGCTTCCTCGAACATCTGCAGGAAATCAGCGAGCGGCACGCCGGTCGCCGCTCCGAATGCGGCCTCAAAGACACGACCTTTCGCCACCTCCCGGTAGATATCGAGGAACCGTTCCATCCCCACCTGCGCCACGATGAACTCGGTGGCGATGTGGCCCAGGCCGTACGGATCGTAGTTCGGCGGCACGTTGGAGGAGATCTGCTCCAGCCGGAGCGTCGAACTGAAGCCCGAGTTCGCACGGTCGACCATCGTCTGGCGGCTGCGGTTCAGGTAGGAACTGAAACCCAGGTGATTGGCGGTCTGGTGGCCGACGAACATCGCCGGTCCTTCCCAAAACCATTGCGGAATCATGCCCGGCATGACCGGGCCCGGGCCGGTGGAGGCGACGCGGCCGCTCAGATAACGCTGCACGATATGGAAGAACTCGTGCCCCGGCGTCTGCGCCATCCCCGTGGGGTTGTTTTGCAACTGGTTCGTGCGGCGGATGGCTTCGAGATTCCAGCTGTTCGTGGTCACCGTTGGTGAATCGGCCCAAGCCGGACTGCCGGCGTCCCAGACCGTGCCTTGGAATTGTCCGGTCTGGGCGCCGTGGAGCCGCGTGAACGTGGCGACAAACCACTCGCGATCCACACCCGCCACCGCGGTGTAAGGCGTCGCGAAGGCGGGGTACGAAAACGCACGCGCCACCAACGTGACCCCCTTGGGAATCCATTCATTCCAGACGGCTTCCGCTCCCGGCTGGATCTCGAAAGCCAGCGGCAGATCCGGGGTGCGGACGGTCGAGACATACCGCGCGAACGCCTGTGTGGCCGCCGTCGCGACCGCCACCGCGGAAGCCGGCCGCGTCCAGCCGTTGCGCGTCCACACGTCCGCCGCGACCTCATAGAGCTCGATGATCGCGCTGCCGGTGCCGCCATCGGCTCCCGACACCTGGATCGTGTAACCACCGGCGGGCAGGGACACGACGAGCGCCGCATCGAGCGAACCGGCCACCAGCGGGAAGGCCCCGACCGAGGAGAAGGTCGAGGCCAGGCCGGAATCGTAGGTGTCGTTTTCGGCCACCTTTGCCCCCGACGAATCAAGCACCACGAGCCGCGGATCGCGCAGGGTGTCCGGCACGCCGAGCGCGGCGAGGCTCGGGCCGACCGCGCGCACCAGCAGCGGGAGCCGACCGGTGCCGGAGACTGTGATGCCCGCGATGAGGATGTCCCCGCCCGTACCCACGCGATTCAAGGCCGACAGGTTGGTAAGCCGCGCCGGGCTGGACGGGGCCAGGTCGTAAACCTCCACGAGCACGTTGCCGCGCGCCGGCCCGGAGACTTGCACGGTGCGACCGCCGTCGGCGGAGATCAGCAGTGCGGCGTCGGCGCTCGCGGGCGAAGCAAACGGGAAGGCGCCCGCGGCGCCGAAGGCGTTCACCAGCGCTCCGCTCCCGCCCCAATTGTCGTTCCCGTCGATCCGGTTTGCCTCCCGGAAAACGGAGAGTGAGGGATCCGGCATCGCATCCTCCACGCCGAGCGCCCGTAAACCGGGACCGGCCGCCCGCACGAGCAGGGCCTTGTTACCGCCCTGGGCGGTGAAACCGACGGTGAGCACCTGGCTCGACTCGAGCGTCGTGCGCACTGAGAGGTTCGTGAGCGAGGCGGCAAATCCAGGAACGGAGAGCGCGATCACGGCGAACAGCCAGCTCGCGGGACGAAGGGAAACGGACATGACCGGATCGAGGCGCCGCAGACGCGCGCGGGCAAGGGCAACCTTACCGTGACCGAGCCCCGGATTTTTCCCCGTCGCGACTTGCGCGGGCTGGCGAAGAAGCCTTCGTTCCTCACCCTCCGATTTCACGAGATCACAAGCACTGACATCATGGAAAACCACCCTGCATCGACCACTGGCGGCAAATGCCCGTTTCCCCACCTGCACACCGGCGCCAAGGGACGCGAAAACCGCGACTGGTGGCCGAATCAGATCAATCTGAAGATGCTGCACCAGAACTCGCCGCTGTCGGATCCGATGGGCGCGGGTTTCGACTACGCCAAGGAATTCAAGCAGCTCGATCTCGCCGCCCTGAAGCGCGACCTCCACGCGCTCATGACCGACTCGCAGGACTGGTGGCCGGCGGACTTCGGTCACTACGGCCCGTTGTTCATCCGCATGACGTGGCACAGCGCCGGCACCTACCGCACCGGTGACGGCCGCGGCGGCGGCGGCGCCGGCCAGCAGCGTTTCGCGCCGCTCAACAGCTGGCCCGACAACACCAACCGCGACAAGGCGCGCCGCCTCCTCTGGCCCCTCAAGCGCAAGTACGGGACAAAAATCTCGTGGGCCGACCTGATGATCCTCGCCGGCAACTGCGCCCTCGAGTCGATGGGATTCAAAACCTTCGGCTTCGGCGGAGGCCGCGCCGACGTCTGGGAGCCCGAGGAGGACGTTTATTGGGGCTCGGAGGACACCTGGCTGGGCGACAAACGCTACTCCGGCGACCGCCAGCTGGAGAACCCGCTCGCCGCGGTGCAGATGGGACTCATCTACGTCAATCCCGAGGGACCGAACGGCAACCCCGACCCGTTGGCGTCGGCCCGCGATATCCGCGAGACCTTCGCCCGCATGGCGATGAACGACGAGGAGACCGTGGCGCTGATCGCCGGCGGCCACACCTTCGGCAAGACCCACGGCGCCGCGTCCGCGACCAACGTCGGACCCGAGCCCGAGGGCGCCTCCATGGCCGAGCAGGGCCTCGGATGGAGCAACCGGTATGGCAGCGGCAAGGGCTCGCATGCCATCACGAGCGGCCTGGAGGTCACTTGGACGAGCACGCCCACCCAGTGGAGCAACAACTACCTCGAGAATCTCTTCGCGTACGAGTGGGAGCTGGTGAAGAGCCCCGCGGGCGCCCACCAGTGGGTCGCGAAGAACGCGCCGGAGATCGTGCCCGACGCCTTCGATCCGAAGAAGAAGCACCGGCCGTCGATGCTCACCACCGACCTCGCCCTGCGTTTTGACCCCGCCTACGAGAAAGTATCGCGCCGCTTCCTCGCCAACCCGGCGCAATTCGCCGACGCCTTCGCGCGCGCGTGGTTCAAGCTCACCCATCGCGACATGGGACCGAAGCGCCTTTACCTCGGGTCCGACGTCCCCGCCGAGGACCTCATCTGGCAGGATCCGATCCCCGCGGTTAACCATCCGCTCGTCGACGGGGCCGACATCTCGGCGCTGAAGGCCAAGATCCTCGCGACCGGCCTCTCGATCCCGGAACTCGTTTCCACCGCGTGGGCTTCGGCCTCGACCTTCCGCGGGTCCGACAAGCGCGGCGGCGCCAACGGTGCCCGCATCCGCCTCGCCCCGCAGAAGGACTGGGAGGCCAACCAGCCCGCGCGTCTCGCCAAGGTGCTGGCGGCGCTGACCAAGGTGCAGCAGGACTTCAACGCGGCGCAAAAGGGCGGCAAACGCGTCTCACTGGCGGACCTCATCGTCCTTGCCGGCGGCGCTGCCATCGAGCAGGCCGCGCGCAAGGCCGGCCATGAGGTCACGGTGCCGTTCGCACCGGGCCGCACGGACGCCTCCGCGGAACAGACCGACGCCGCGTCGTTCGCCGTGCTTGAGCCGGTCGCCGACGGATTCCGCAACTACCAGAAGACCCGTTACACCCTGCCTCCCGAGCACCTCCTCGTCGACAAGGCCCAACTGCTGGGCCTCACCGCGCCGGAGATGACCGTGCTGATCGGCGGCCTGCGCGTGCTCAACGCCAACCACGGCAAGTCACCGCACGGCGTCTTCACCGACCGCCCGGAGACGCTCACGAACGATTTCTTCGTGAACCTCCTCGATATGCGCCACGTGGTGAAGGCCACCTCACCCGCCGAGGACTCCTTCGAGGTGCGCGATCGGGCCACCGGCGACGTGAAATGGACCGGCACCCGGGTCGACCTGATCTTCGGATCAAACTCGCAGCTCCGCGCCATCGCCGAGGTGTACGCGGAGGGTGGCAACGAGCGGAAGTTCGTCGACGACTTCATCACCGCCTGGGTGAAGGTGATGAACGCCGACCGCTTCGACCTGCGCTGAGCCCGCGCCAGGTGGGTGCACACAGCCGACGACGCCCCCGGGCGCGTCGGCTGTTTCATTTCCAAACGACGAGCCGCCGTCGCTAAAGCACCCGCCACCCGACCGGCACGGCTCCGCCGGCAGCCGGATTCCAGCTCGACGGCAGGTTGCCCGGGACTGCCTCGGTCGGGGCGCGATCACACGCCGGTCCCCGTCGGGAGAACCTTTCGCTCAGGCCACCGGCACGGGATCGAGCTTCCAGATATCCTCGGCGTACTCGCGGATCGTGCGGTCGCTGGAGAACTTACCCATCCGGGCGGTGTTGATGATCGCCATACGCGCCCAGTTGTCCCGGTCGCGGTAGGCGGCGTCGACGCGGCTCTGGCACTCGCAGTAGGCGCGGAAGTCGGCCAGGACCATGAACGGATCTCCGCCGCGCAGCAGGCTGTCGTGCAGCGCCCCGAAGGCCCCGTGTTCGCCGGGCGTGAAGAAGTCGCTGCCCAGCCAGTCGATCACGGCGCGCAACTCCTCGTCGCGATGGTAATAATCCCACGGGTTGTAGCCGCGGGCGCGGAGCGCCTCGACCTCATCGACGGTCAGGCCGAAGATGAAGATGTTCTCCGCGCCGACCTCCTCCTGGATCTCGACATTGGCGCCGTCGAGCGTGCCGAGGGTGAGGGCGCCGTTCAGCGAGAGCTTCATGTTGCCGGTGCCGGAAGCCTCCTTGCCGGCGGTCGATATCTGCTCCGAAAGATCGGCGGCGGGGATGATGCGCTCGGCCAGCGAGACCCGGTAATTGGGCAGAAACGCGACCTTCAGCTTCCCGTTGATTCGGGTGTCGGCGTTGATGCGCTGCCCCACAAGGTTGATCGCGCGGATGATGTTCTTCGCGAGATCGTAGCCCGGCGCCGCCTTCGCCGCAAAGACGAAGACCCGCGGCACGAGATCCAGGTCCGGCTGCTGCAGCAGGCGCCGGTAAAGCGCGAGGATGTGCAGCAGGTTCAGGTGCTGCCGCTTGTACTCGTGCAGACGCTTGATCTGGACGTCGAAGAGCGCGTCGGGCGAGACGGTCACGCCGCACTCCGCCGCGATCACGGCGGCGAGGTCGGCCTTGTTGGCGCGCTTCACCGCCATGAACTCCTCGCGGAAGGCGCGATCGCCCGCGAACCGCTCAAGCCCGCGCAGCTCGTCGAGATCGCGCGCCCAGCCTCCGCCCAAACGCGCCGTGATGAGCGCGGCCAGCCGCGGGTTGCACTTCAACAGCCAGCGCCGCGGCGTGACGCCGTTGGTCTTGTTGCGGAATTTGGCCGGATAAAGGGCGTCGAACTCGGGGAAGAGCGTCCGTTTGAGCAACGCGGTGTGGAGTTCAGCGACGCCGTTCACCGCGTGGGAGCCCACGACGGAGAGATTGGCCATGCGCACCGATTTGCCGCCATTCTCCTCAATCAGCGAGCAGACGCGTTTCTTTTCGTTGTCACCCGGCCAGCGCAGTTCGACGACCTGCATCAGCCGTTCGTTGATCTCGTAGATGAGCTGGAGATGCCGCGGCAGCACCCGCTCGAACAGCCCCACCCCCCACTTCTCGAGGGCCTCGGGCAGCAGTGTATGGTTGGTGTAGGCGAACGTGCGAGTGACGATCCCCCACGCTCGGTCCCAATCCATCGCCTCCTCGTCGACCAAAATGCGCATCAGCTCCACCACGGCGATCGCGGGATGCGTGTCGTTGAGCTGGACGGCGACCTTGTCGGAGAAGTTGTCCCAGGAATTCGCCGGATTGCGCCGGTGCCGGCGCAGGATGTCGCGCAGGGAGCAGGCGACGAAAAAGTACTGCTGAACCAGCCGCAGCTCCTTGCCGTTCTCGGTCTTGTCGTTCGGGTAAAGGACCTTGGAGATGGTCTCGCCCAAGGCCTTCTCCCGCACGGCCTCGACGTAACCGCCGCTGTTGAAGGCGGCCAGGTCGAAATCTTCCGTGGCTTTCGAGGCCCAGAGGCGCAGCAGGTTGACCGTGCCGGTGCCGTAACCCGCGATCGGGATGTCGTGCGGCACGCCGAGCACCGTGCGGGTGTCGACCCAACGGGGACGGTAATTGCCCCGGTCATCGAACACATTCTCCACCCGACCGTAGATGCGCACGTGCTGGGTGTATTCCGGCCGCACAACCTCCCACGGATCGCCGAACAGCGTCCAGCTGTCGGGATGTTCCTCCTGGTGCCCTTGCCGGAACGCCTGCCGGAACAGTCCAAACTCGTAATAGATGCCGTAGCCGAGCGCCGGGTAATCGAGCGTGGCCAGGGAGTCCATGAAGCAGGCCGCCAAGCGGCCCAGGCCGCCGTTGCCCAGACCCATGTCGACCTCGCTCTCGCGCACGACATCGAATTCCTGCCCGAGCCCCGCGAGCGCGTCGCGCGCGGTGTCGAGCAGCCCGGTGGCCAGCAGGTTGCTCCCGAACAACCGGCCCATGAGGTACTCCAGTGAAAGGTAGTACACCCGGCGCACGTTCCGGGCGTTATGGACGCCTTGGGTACGAATCAACCGCTCATGAATCGTGTCCCGGAGCGAGAGCACCGTCGCCACCCACCAGTCGCGCGGCGTGGCCGAGTCGGCATGGCGCGCGAGCGTGGAGACCAGATGACGCTCGATACGCGCCCGCATGGCCGCGACCGAGACGGGACCGTCACCCTCCGGTCCCGCGGCGGCCGGATGCGCCCCGTTGCCATTTCCGCCCGGGGCGGCGAGCCCGGCGGCCGATGAATCCTTCCCTCCGTTCTTTTTGGAAGTGCTTCGCATGGTAACCGTTCACCTTGTAGAACGAACCGTGCCAGCGCGAGAGGGACGTTGCACTTATTTTTGAAAACGCCGCGCGAGCTCCCCGAGGCTGAGTTCAACAAATACAGGACGCCCCGAGGGGCTGGTGAGGGGCGAGGTCGTCGCGAAAAGTTGGGCGACCAGCGCCCTCACCTCACCCTCCGGCGCCGACTCCGGCAGACGCACCGCCTTGGACGCCGCCAGCCGCGCCAGTTCGTCCCGCGCGATTTCTCCGCTCCCCTCGGGCAGGGAACCGTCCCGGAAAGCTGCCAGCAGGTCGCGCAGAAAAGGTTCGGCGGCCGCCGGCTCCATCCACGCGGGGATCGACTCCAGCCGGAAGAAATTACGCCCGAACTCGGCCACCTCGAATCCGTGGCGTCCCAGGAAGGCCTGCCGGTCCAGCAGCAACGCCGAGGCGATCGCGTCCAACTCCACCGGCAAAGGCAGCAGGAGCCTCTGGCTCGGCACCTCACCCGCCCGGAACTGCTCCCGCAGGCGTTCGAACCACACGCGTTCGTGCGCTGCACGCCGATCCAGCAGGACCACGCCGGAACCCGTCTCGAACAGGGCGTAATTCCCGTGCGCCAGCCCGATGAACCTCCAACCCGGTCCGCCAGATTTCGCCGCATCCGGACGCGCCGCCGGGACGACCACGGGCCCGGGCGATTGCGCCGCCGCGGCAACAACCGCGGGCGGCACGGCGGACGGCAGGGGCGAACTGGGCGGGACGGGGCCCGGTGCGACGGGCCACGACGGAGCGCCCACCGGCCGGACCGGGGCGGCCGGCGTCGCTAAGACCGGGGAAGCCGTGGTTGCCGGCGCATGGACGACCGCCGCCGCTCCCGCGCCGACCTCCCGCAGACGCTGCAACACGGTCCGGATCAGGAAGCCGCGCACCTGCGGCTCGCTGCGGAAGCGCACCTCGCGTTTCGCGGGATGCACGTTGACGTCGACCGCCGCCGGATCGCAGTCGAGGAAAAGGAACGCGACCGGGTAGCGCCCCTTGGGCAGCGCGTCGTGGTAGCTCTCGATCAGCGCGTAGTTCAGCGTGCGGCTGTCCACCGGGCGCGCGTTGACGAACATGATCATCTCATGCCGGGAGCCGCGCCCCACCCCGGGCCGCCCGATCAGGCCGCTGAGGCGCAGCCCGGGCTCCCCGGACTCGACGGCCACCAGGGATTCCGCGGTTTGACGGCCGAAGATCTCCGCGACCCGCTCCTCCAGCGTGCGGCATTCCGGCGAACGAAACACCACCCGGCCGTCCTCGATCAAGGTGAACGCCGTGCGCGGGCAGGCCAGCGCGTAGAGGCGCACGCCATGGATGATATGGGCCGCCTCGGTCTGGTCCGACTTCAGGAACTTGCGGCGGGCCGGCACCGAGTTGAACAGGTGCGACACCTCGATGCGCGTGCCGACCGGGCGCCCGCAATCCCGCACGTGCACCAGCCGCCCGCCGTTCACCAGCACCTCGGTGCCAGCGTCGCTGCCCTCCTCCCGCGTCTGCAGCTGGAAACGCGACACGCTCGCGATCGACGGCAGGGCCTCGCCGCGGAAACCGTAGCTGGCGAGCCGGTCGAGGTCGCCCGCCTCGGCGATCTTGCTCGTGGCATGCCGCTCGAGCGCCAGCAGGGCGTCATCGCGCCCCATGCCGCAACCGTTGTCCTCCACCCTCATCAGCGACCGGCCGCCGTGCCGGAACTCCACCTCGATCCGCGTCGCGCCGGCATCGAGCGCGTTCTCGACCAGTTCCTTCACCACCGCGGCCGGGCGCTCGCTCACCTCGCCGGCGGCGAGCTGGGTGGCGACCCGGTCGGGCAGGATGCGAACTTTACCCATGGCGAAAGCTCTTGGTCGGGTTTTGCGCCCCCGGCGTCAACTCCCGCCCGCACCATCGGCACGCCCCGCCGCGGCCGGATGCGGCACCTTCCCCCGTGCACCACGGAAAGTCTCGCCGGCCCGGGAAAACACCCCGGGGCGCCGAGGCGGTGGTTGCGCCGGGGGGAAGCCGGCACAAGTTTTCCGAGATGAGCGAGAATTCCTCCCCGCGCGCCGCTGCGCCCTCCTCCGAGTCGCTGGACTCGTCGCTGCTCCACACGCTCATGGACACCAGCCCGGACCGGATCTACTTCAAGGACCGGGAAAGCCGGATTGTGCGCAACAACGCCGCTCACGCGCGGTCTCTGGGCACCACCTCACCGGAGGCGTGCGTGGGCCGGACGGATTTCGACTTCTTCTCCCGCGAGCACGCCGAGCAGGCGTTCGCCGACGAACAACGCATCATCCGCACCGGCGAGCCGATGATCGCGAAGGTCGAGCGCACCACGCTGCGCGACGGCCGCCGGGGATGGGCCTCCACCACCAAGATGCCTTGGAAGGACGCGGCCGGGAACATCATCGGCACCTTCGGCGTGACCCGCGACATCACCGAGGCGCACGAGGCGGAGCGCCGGCTGAACGACGAGCGCATCCTGCTCCGCACGATCCTCGATCACCTTCCCAGCCGTCTCTACGTCAAGGATGTCAACTCCCGCTACGTGCTGAACAACCGGGCCCATCTGGAGTTGCTGGGCGCCCCTTCGCAGGAATCGGCGGTGGGGCGGACACCCGCGGATTTTTTCCCCGGCCCCCGGGGCGACCAGGCCCTGGCCGACGACCGGCGCGCCTTCGCCGGCGAGTCGGTGATCAACGTCGAGAAGTCCGACTTCGGCCCCGATGGCGACGTCCACTGGTCCCTGGTGACCAAAGTTCCCCTGCATGACGCCTACGGCGAGGTCGTGGGCCTGGTGGGCATCAGCCATGACATCACCCGACGGAAGGTGGCCGAAGAGGAAGTCAAACGTCGCAGCCAGGAGATGGAGACCGACCTGCGGATGACCAGGCAGGTGCAGGAGGCGTTTCTGAATCGTCCCTACCCCGTTTTCCCCAGGGACGGCGGGAGTAGCAGGCTGGCCTTCGCGCATCGCTACATCCCGGCCTCGACGCTCGGCGGGGATTTTTTCGACATCCTGCGCATTTCCGACAGCCGTTGCGGCGTGCTGGTCTGCGACGTGATGGGGCACGGAGTGCGGGCCGGGCTGCTGACCGCGTTGATCCGCGGGGTGGCCGAGGAGGTGGGCCTGCGCACCGCCGATCCGGTGGCGGTGGTGACCGAGATCAACCGCAGCCTCATGCCGATCGTGGAACAGACCGGCCAGCCGGTTTTCGCGACGGTCTTCTTCGGCCTCATCGATCTCACCAGCCGGCGCCTTTCCTTCACCTGCGCCGGCCATCCGGCTCCTCTCCTGCGGCACGTCGGTGGCAGGATCGAGCGGCTCACCCCGCAGGATCCCGAACCCGCCGCGGGCCTGCTGGCGGATTTCCGCTACACCTGCCTAGAGACCGACTTCCAGTCTGGCGCGCAGCTGCTGGCGTACACCGACGGAATCCTCGAGGCGACCAACGCGGGCGGGCAGATTTTTGGCGAAACCAGGATAAAGGCGGTCCTCGCCGCCACCGAAGGGCTGGCCGCCACGGAACTCAACGAACGGCTGGTCGGCGCCGTCCAGGCCTTCTCCGGCCGGCAGACGTTCGAGGACGATGTCTGCGTCGTGGCGATCGAGGCGATGTCCTGAGACCGACCCACCGCGGGATTCGTTCAATGCGTCGCGCCACCGGCGGCCCGCAGATCGCGTCGCGAGCGCAACACCGTCCCCATGATCACTCCGATCGCCCCGGTGATGGCCGCCAGTGGTAACGAAGGCTCACCCGGAGCGGCCGCCTCGCTCATCGCGGGGACATGAACGAAACCCGCGCGCACCCCGCGGCGAAGACGCACGGCGTGCATCAGACCGTAGAAGACGTGGTTGCAGAGGAAGGTCCCGGCCGTCTGGGAAACCGCGGCCGGAAAGCCGTGGGCGCGGAGATCGGCGACCATGGCCTTGATCGGCAAGGTCGACCAATAAGCGGCGGGGCCGCCACGCACGACTGGCCGGTCGACCGGTTGTCGGCCCGCGTTGTCCGGAAGGCGGGCGTCGTCGATGTTGATGGCCACCCGTTCCGGCGTGATCGCGTCGCGTCCCGCCGCGACGCCCAGGCAGAGCACGACGGCGGGACGGTGGCGGCGGAGCAGGAGTTCCAACTCGCGGCGGGCCGCGCCGAATACGCACGGCAGCACCGCGCCAACGACGGACGCGCCGCCGACCTCGCGCCCGTGCCACGCCAGCGCGACCTCGGCGGAGGGATTACGCAGGGCGCCGCCGAAAGGTTCGAAGCCGGTGAGCAAAATCACCCCGCGTGAGGAACGTCCGCGCATGATCAGAACCGGTAGACGCAAACCGCCATGAGGACCACGTTGAAGATCCAGATGGCGGCGGCCATGGGCACCTGGGCGCGGATGACCGCGTGCGGGTCGCGCAGGTCGAGGAGGATGGCCGGCACAAGGTTGAAATTCGCGGCCATGGGCGTGACCAGCGTGCCGCAGTAACCCGACAGCATACCGAGCGCGCCCATGATCGCGGGATTGCCGCCGTGCTCCCGCACGATGAACGGAATGCCGATGCCAAGCGTGACGACCGGGAAGGCAGCGAACGCGTTACCCATCACGATCGTGAAAAGCGCCATCGCCGCGCAGTAGGCCACCACCGCGACCACCGGCAGGTGCAGGGGTAGCGCGCCGCCCACCGTTTGGGCGACCACCTCGCCAACCCCCGCCTTGGCGAACACCCCGCCCAGCGAGGCCAGCAATTGCGGAAGGATGAGCGCCCAGCCGATCGCATGCACCAGACGCCCGCCCGCCTCCAAAGCCACGGGCGCGCCTGAACGGGTGACACGAAACGCCACCAGCAAAGCGAACCCGCACGCGAGCCCGAGCGCGACCTGCGTGGCCTGCGCGGGCGCCACCAAGCGCCAGCTGCCGACCGAAACCCAGGGCAGAAGGTAACCTCCGGCGATCACACCGAGGGGAATCAAAAACACCGGAGTCAGCAGCCGGTTACCCAGCTTCTCCGCCTCGACAGCCCGGTCCGGACCCGCGTCACTTTTGGCCGTTGGCGAAGTGACCGAACGCAGGCCCGCGAGTACCGCCATCAGCACCACCATCACTCCCACCGCAACGGGTGGCAGATGCTTTCCCCCGGTAAAACAAACCGCCAGCAACCCCCAGAAGAGTGCCGTGGCCGCCCGGCGTGGGTGGTTACGATCCATCGCCACCCTCACGGCCATCACCCCGAGCCCGAGACCGGCCGCCACGAGGAAAAATTCCAGTCCGAGCACCGTCATTTTCCCTTACCCTCCAGCCGCCGATCCAACGCCCGGTAGCGCCACGCGCCCACCAAGAGAACCCAGAGTGCCGTCGGCGCCCCCCACCAAGCGATCGCCAGCAGGTCGGCGCGAACGCCCGCGGCGTCGAGAACCCCCTTGATCAGGAGGACCGGACCCACCGCGACGAGGATATCGTCGGCGAAAAAATTCCCGAGGTTCTCGGAGGCGGCGGCATGGGCGCGAATATCCTTGCGGCACCGCTCCCCGGATGCGTCCCGGCGCGCCGCGGCCCCCTCCGCCATCGGCGCGATCACCGGCCGGACCATGGAGGCATGCGTCCCGATATTGACCGCCACGGTGCTCGCGGCCGCACGGAGCGCATGATAGGCGAACAGTACGCGTCCCGCCGTGGCGGTGCCGCTCCGCCGGATCAACGCGGCGACGCGCTCCTGGAGTCCGTGCCGCTCCAGCAGCCCAACGACCGGCAGCATCAAAAGCACCGGCAGCGTCATGAAGCGGTTTTCGACGAAGAACGTCCCCAGCAAGGCCAGGACCTCGGTCAGGGAAAGTCCCGACACCAGGCCCGTCGCGACACCAGCGACGACGACCACCAGCAGCGGATTCAAGCGGAGCGCGAAGCCAACCGCCACGATCAGGATGCCGATCAGCTTGATCATCGCACGAACGCCCTCACCTCCACGCCCGCCGCCGCGAGAGCCTCCCTAAGGAGACGCGCGAAGATCTCCGCCCTCGATCCGTCCCCGTGGACGCAAACGGTTTCACCCCGCAGCACGATATCCTCTCCGGGGACCGCCCGCACGCGACCCTCCAGCGCCAGCCGCAAGACCTGGGCGACGGCGATCGACTCGTCGGCGATCACCGCGCCGGGCAGAGCTCGCGGCGCCAGCGAACCGTCCGCGCGGTAGGCCCGGTCCGCGAAAACCTCGGGGACCACGCGGAGACCGCCCCGCGCCCGCGAAACTTCCTCCTGCACGCTGGCGGCGGGCACCACCAAGGCCGGCACCCCCGCTTCCCGCACCACATCGTGCACCGCGCCCGCGAGTTCGGGATCACGGGCGACCTGGTTGTAGAGAGCGCCATGCAACTTCACATGACCGATGCCGATCCCTTCCTCCGCCGCCAAACGACGCAGCGCCCCCACCTGCGCCCGCACGAGCTCCGCCGCCTCCCGGGAACTGACCGGTAACTCACGGCGACCAAACTCCGCGGGATCGGCGAAACCGGGGTGCGCGCCTACCGCCACGCCGTGCCGGCGGGCCAGTCGCAGCGTCGCACGCATCGTCGCCTCGTCGCCCGCGTGCGCCCCGCAGGCGATGTTCGCCGTGGTCACCCATGGCATCAACTCCGCGTCGCGGCCCGCCCCTTCGCCGAGATCGCAATTGAGGTCGATCGTCACACCAGCTTCTCCTTGAGGCCGGCGCGAAGGATGGCGAGCGCGTGCTCGCGCGCCACCAGCTTGGCCCTCGCCTCCTCGAGCGTCACCACGCGGAATCGCACGCGATCTCCGGCCCGCAATTGGGCGAGCAGCGGCAGGTCGACGGTCGCGACGTGCCCCGCCGTCGCGTACCCGCCGAGCGTCTGGGCATCCGCCAAAAGGATGATGGGGTCGCCTCCGGGCGGAACCTGGACCGTGCCCGGCACCACCGGCGCCGAACCGAGGTTTCCATCCCCGCCTGCCACCCGCGGTGCACCTTCAAGACGCAACCCCATGCGATCCGACCGCGCGGAAACGGTGAACTCGCGTCCCAATCCTTCCGGCAAAGCCGAGCCTCCGCCACCGGGGACCAGCCGAACCTCGACCTCGCTCTCGTAACGCGGCAGCCACTGCGCATCCACGCGCCAACGCCCCCGGGGCATAACTCCCGGCCCGGGGCCCACCGGCAAAAAATCCCCCGCCCGAAGGGCACGACCATAGCCACCGCCGAACCCGGCGCGGAGATGCGCCCCGCGACCGCCGAGCACACGAGGAACATCGATTCCGCCCGCCACCGCCAGAAACCCGCGGCAACCTCGTCGTGCTGGTCCGAGGTCGAGGGTGGTCCCAGCCTTCACACAAAAAGGAATCCAACTGGGCAGCCCGGAAAAATCGCCCCCGCCGACCGCCACCCAGGTTTCGCGTTCAAAACGCAACTCCGGACCCGAAAGGGTGAACTCAAGACCCGCGGCGTCCTCGGGGTTTCCCACGATGGCATTCGCCACCCGCGCGGCCATCTCGTCGGCGGCCCCTCCGGGACCCACACCCGCGGAGCGCCAGCCTGACCGGCCCAGATCCTGCACGGTGGTGAGCGGCCCGGCGCGCAACACATGGAGCGCCGGCCGGCCGGCGGGAGGCGGAATCGCTCCGGGAACCGGAAAATCCGCCGCGGCCGCGGGCGTGAAGCGGACGCGATCACCGGCGCGCAACAACGCCGGATGGGCTGCCTCCGGATCGAAAAGGCGCAAGGGGGTCCGGCCGATCAGGTTCCATCCCCCCGGAGAAGCACACGGGTAAACCCCGGTTTGGGATCCACCGATGCCGACCGATCCCGCCGGCACGGCGGTGCGCGGAACGGGCCTCCGCGGACACGCCAGTTCGGGCGCGAGCCCGGAAAGATACGGGAATCCCGGAAGAAAACCGATCGCCTCAACCTGATAGTCCGCCCCGGCATGAAGGCGAACCACGTCGGCGACCGAGAGCCGGGCATGGGTCGCGACTTCCGGTAAATCCGGCCCTACCTCGCCTCCGTAGAGGACCGGTATTTCCCGGGGCGCGGGCCGGGGCGCATCCCCGGCGGGCACGCCAAGACGCCCCCACTCGGAAACAAGATGGTGCTCGAGCTCCAACGCCGTCGGAACGGCCTCGCGTCGAAAATAAACCGCCACCGTCGCATAGGCCGCCACCACCTCCGTCTGTCCGGGCCGAGCCTCACGCCGCAACGCCTCGGCGAGTGCGGCAGCCCGGCTCGAGTCCGCGCCTTCCAACGTGACCGCGTAAGCGCAATCGCCGAGAGGCTGGACAACCATGGGCTCATCTCCTCCCGCGCGCACCCCACTCGCAAAACAAAAAGCCCGAGCTTGTAATACTGGAAACCCCCGGAGCGGATTCCGGATGGATTGGGTTGAGTTTTCAGACACCCGCGACGACTTCTTTCCGCTTATGAAAGCCCTGCCCGCCCTCGCCGCCGGCCTGACGGCCTTGCTCGCCGCCACTGGATGCCAGAAGGAGGAAATCACGACTTACCGCGTGCCCAAGGAAGCGCTCCCCGCCGCGCAACCAGCTGCGACGGCGTCCAACGCGCCCGCCGCGACGACCGCGCCAGCCGCCGCGACCGGAACCTCTGGTTCATCGATGGCCAACACTCCGGTCGCCACCGCTTCCGGCAACGCCTTGGCTTGGACGGCCCCCTCCCACTGGGGCGTGAAGCCGGCCGGCTCGATGCGCAAAGGCAGCTACGCGGTGAAAGGCGACGGCGGCGAGGCCGACATGGCGATAACAGCCTTCCCCGGCGACGTGGGGGGTGATCTCGCGAACCTCAACCGCTGGCGCGGCCAGATTGGTCTGCCTCCGGTTGATCAGAAAGAGTTCGATCGCACCACGGTGCACATCGATCGGAACGGGCTGCACATGAACGTGGTCGACATTGTCGGCACCGGGGCGAACGCCCAGCGCATCATCGGCGCGATGGTTCCGCATCAGGGCGCCACGTGGTTCTTCAAGCTCTCCGGTCCGGACGCTCTCGTTGCCCGCGAGAAGACGGCCTTCCTCGCTCTCCTCGACACGGTCAAGCCGGCCGCGCCCGCCCGATGAACGACCTCGCGCGCCAATTCCGGGACTTCTTTGTTTCCCTGAAGCTCACGGTCGTCCTGATCGTGCTCAGCCTGATCCTGGTCTTCGTGGCCACGCTCGATCAGGTCAACCTCGGCATCTGGGCGGTGCAGGAGAAGTACTTCCGCTCCCTCTTTGTTCTATGGAACGTGAAGGGCATCCCGGTGCCGGTTTTCCCGGGCGGCTACTTGATCGGAGGGTTCCTGCTGGTGAACCTGATTTCGGCGCACGTCTACCGCTTCAGCCTCACGTGGCGGAAGGCCGGCATCCAGATGACCCACGCCGGCCTGATCCTTCTGCTGCTCGGTGAGCTTTTCACGGGCCTGCTCCAGGAAGACTTCAGCATGCGCCTGGAACAGGGTGCACCGAAAAGTTACTCGGAGAGCTTCCGGGAGAACGAGCTGGTGGTGATCGACACCACCGACCCGAAGACGGACGAGGTGGTGGCCATTCCGGAGCCCATGTTGAGGCGCGGAGCCTCCCTCCAGCATCCGCGACTCCCCTTCCGCCTGGTGGTGAAGGACTATTACCCGAACTCGGCGCTGCAGATGAAGTCCGGCGCCCCCCCGGGCGCGCCGCAAGCGACGCAGGGAATCGGCACAACCGTCACCGCGGTCCCCCAGGCGCTCACCTACAAGCAGGACGAACGCAACATCCCGGCGGCGTGGATCGAGGTCGCCGGTGATTCCGGGCCCATCGGCACCTGGCTCGTCACAACGATCGCCGGCACGTCCAACTCCGCGCCGGTGCTGCGCCCCGCCCAGACCTTCCAGCACGCCGGGCGCAGCTACGTGATCGCGATGCGTTTCACCCGCTCCTACAAACCCTTCACGCTCACGCTGCTCAAGTTCAGTCACGACAAGTACTCCGGCACGGAGATCCCGAAGAACTTTTCCAGCCGGATTCGGCTCGAGACACCCGCCGCGAAGGAAGACCGCGAGGTGCTCGTCTACATGAACAACCCGCTTCGATACGACGGCTTCACCTTTTACCAGGCGAGCTTCGAACCGGGTAACGACAAGGTGACGGTCCTGCAGGTGGTCCGTAACCCCAGCTGGCTGATTCCCTACATCGCCTGCACCATCATGACCCTCGGTCTCGCGTGGCAGTTCTGGATCCACCTCGCGGCCTTCATCGCGAAGCGCACCCGCCAGCCCCAAGCCGCATGAAACGTTTCCTCCCTTTCGCCGCCCTCCTCCTCGCCGTCGCCTACATCGGTTCGACGCTCCGCGCGCCCAAGAACCCCGGCGCCATCGACGTGAACGCCTTCGGGCGGCTGCCCGTGCTGGTCAACGGCCGGCTCAAGCCGCTCGATACCGTGGCCCGCGGCTCGCTGCTGCAATTGCAGGGCCGCCAATCCGTCACCACACCCGACGGGCGTCGTCTCCAACCGATCGAGTGGCTGCTTGACGTCGCGTTTCGACCGAACCTCGCCGACGGCTATCAACACTTTGAAATCGTCAATCCAGACGTCCTCGCGATCTTCGAACTGCGCACCTCGGACGGACAAGGGGACAAGCGCTTCTCGCTGAAGCAGCTCCAGCCTAAGATCGCCGAGTTGCAGCGTCAGGCGCGGCTCGCGGACCAGGTGGATTCGGCGGTACGCACGCCCTTCCAACGCGGGGTGATGCAGCTCTACGGCAACCTCGTGCATTACCAGCGGCTGCGGCACGCGTTCGTTTCGCCGGAAAGCACCGACTTCCTCGGCGAACTCCTCAAGCTGCAGGACAACGTCAAGGCCGGGGTCGAGGCGGTGCGCGCGCGTCAGGCGGGGCCGCCTCACGACGAGGCGGCCGCCAAGACCATCACGGAGATTGGCGAGAAATTCGTGATCATGGCGGAGTCGACCACGTTCCACGTCGTACCGCCGGCCGCGGACAATCCCGACCGGACCGCCTGGCGCACGGCGGGGTCCGCCCTGCTGGAGACGTTCCGAACGGGCGCGGTCAACGCCGCGGCGCTTGCCTATGCGGGCTTCGCGCACGCGTGGCGCAACGAGAAGGCGGAGGAATTCAACAAGCTCGCCGGGCTGTTCCGAACCGACCTGGAGAAACGCTTCGCGGCGGAGTTCGGCAAGTGGGATGCGGAGTCGCGGTTCAACGCGGCGCAACCGTTCTACTCCAGCACGGTGCTCTATGCCTTGGCCTTCTTCCTGGCGCTTTTTTCCTGGCTGGTCCTGCCGGCGCCGTTGGCCCGCTCAGCCTTCTGGATAACCGCGGTCGCCTGGCTGGCCACCACCGCCGGCATCGGAACCCGCATGTGGCTGGAGGGGCGGCCGCCGGTCACCAACCTCTACTCTTCCGCGCTGTTCGTCGGCTGGGGTTCGGTGGGACTCTGTCTGCTGCTCGAGGCCATCTACCGCAACGCGGTCGCCAGCGTGGCGGCGGGGGCGATCGGTTTCGCCACCCTGCTCATCGCACACCACCTCTCGCTGAGCGGCGACACCCTTGAGATGATGCGGGCGGTGCTCGACTCGAACTTCTGGCTCGCGACCCACGTCATCGTCATCACCGCCGGCTACTCCGCGACGTTCCTCGCCGGTTTCCTGGCCATCATCTACATCTTCCGCGGCGTGCTCACGCGGAGCCTCGATGCCGCGACGGCCGATTCCCTCTCGAGAATGGTCTACGGCATCATCTGCTTCGCGACGCTCTTCAGCTTTGTGGGCACGATCCTCGGCGGCATCTGGGCCGACCAGTCCTGGGGAAGATTCTGGGGCTGGGACCCCAAGGAGAACGGCGCCCTGCTGATCGTGCTTTGGAACGCGCTGATTCTGCACGCGCGCTGGGGTGGCATGATCCGTCAACGGGGCCTGATGAACCTGGCGATCGGCGGCAACATCATCACGAGTTGGAGCTGGTTCGGGACCAACATGCTCGGCGTGGGACTGCACAGTTACGGTTTCACCGACGCGGCCTTCATGGCGCTTTCCTCCTTCGTTGCCTCCCAGCTCGCCATCATCGCGGTCGGCTGTCTGCCGCCACGTCTGTGGCGCAGCTCAGGAACCGCCGTGACGCGTCCCGCCCAGTAATCCGGCGGCGTGCTCAAGCGCGCTGCGGGACTTGCTGTCCCCCAGCATCCGCGCGAGCTCCGCGACCCGGGCCTTGCGATCGTCGTGTAGCGGGGCGATGTCCACCACCGCGCGCTCGCCCGACTGGTCCTTGCGGACGACGAGGTGGGACGCCGCCTGGGCCGCCACCTGAGGGAGGTGGGTCACGCACAGCACTTGATGGCCGGCGGCGATCTCCGCCAGGTTCGCTCCCACCACCCGGCCGATCTCTCCGCCTACGTTCGCGTCGACCTCGTCAAAGACCAGCAGCGGCACGGCGTCGAGCGAGGCGAGCACCGTTTTAAGCGCCAGCATGACCCGCGCGAGCTCGCCACTGGAGGCAATGCGCGCCAACGGAAGCGGCGGTTCGCCGGCATTGGGGGAAAAAAGGAATTCAACCGCGCAGTCTCCCGTGGGACCGGGTTCGGGCAGCGGAGCGACCCGGATGCGGAAGTCCGCCCGGGCGAAACCGAGTCGGGATATCGCCGCGGCGGCCGCCTTCTCGAGGGACTTGGCGGCCTTTTCCCGTGCGGTACGCAGGGCCTTGGCCTTCTTCCGGACCTCCGCCACGGCCGCTTCGGCCGCCTGTTCGAGCCGGGCCAGCGTTCCGTCCAAATCCCCCTGAATCTCCAGGCGTCGGCGCATTTCGTCCCGGGCGGTGATCACGGAGGCCAGCTCACCTCCATGGCGCCGGCGCAACTCCAGCCAGGCATCCATCCGGGCGTTCAGCGCCTCCGCTTGCGCCGGGTCAAGATGCAGCTCTCGGCTGAGCGCGCCGAACTCGGCCCCCAGGTCGTTGAGCTCGACCGCGAGTGAGGCGAGTCGCTCCGCCAAGGCCCGGCTGGCGGGATCGAGCGACTCCAAGGTGCGGGCATCGCGCAACAGGACCGCCAGCCGCGGTTGCAAGCCATCCTCGCCGGTGAGCCCCGCCTCCAGTCCAACGCTCAGTTCCTGCAGCTCGCGCGAGCGCGACAGCCTCTGATGGTCACGCTCAAGCGCCTCGATCGCCTCGGCGGTGAGCTCGACCGCATCGAACCGCGTAAGTTGCACCCGGAGAAACTCCACCTGATCCGGCGCCAAGCGTTGCTCGGTGGCGACCCGCCGATGCTCCGCCTGCGCTTCCCGCCACGCCCGGAAACTCGCGGCATAGTCCGCAAGCAGCCCGCCCGCTTTGCCGTGCAGATCGAGCAACTCAAGCTGGCAATCGGCTCGCAGCAGGCGGCGCGGCTCGGCCGGACCATGGAAATCAATCCACAGCTCGCCGAGACGCTGCAACGCGGCCAGGGTGGCGAGCGCGCCGTTGACCGAGATGCGCGGCGCCTTTTCCCGCGGCAAGGTTCTCCGCAAAATGAGGACCCCGTCCTCGCAAACGGGCAATCCAAGCTCCTCCAGAGCGCGATCGAGGCGCGAGGGATCGCGAAAATGAAGGGCGGCCTCCACCTCGGCGGCCGGCGCCCCCTGACGGATGACGGTCTTGTCGGCCCGCTCACCCGCGAGAAGGCTCAGGGCGCCGAGCAGGATGCTCTTGCCGGCGCCAGTCTCGCCCGTCACCGCGGTGAAACCCTCGTCGAACTCCAGCGACACCTCCTCCAGCAAGGCGAGGTTGCGGATGCGCAGCGATTGAAGCACGGACCCAACAGGCACAAAAAAACCGCCGGCAATCAAGCGGCGGTTTTTCTAAATCAGGAACTGAGGTTCACCGCTTCTCCTCGCGATCTCCCCAAGCATACTCGAGGCCGATGCTCAGCATCCAGACCTTGGAAAGATCAAGCACGGCGTAGCGGTCACCCTGCGCCGCCTTCAGCTTGTAGCCACCTAGGAAATCCGCGCCGGCCAGGAAGGACCAGTGCGGGCTGAAGCTACGGCGCGCGCGTGCACCGAGGAAGTAACCGAGGTCGGAACGGCTGCGGGATCCCGCGGCGGTGACACGCGCACCCGGCTGCAGCCCCGGTGCCTGCGCCTGCTCATCGACGGAAAACGAGGCCTTGCCCTGCAGGAACGCGAGACCTCCTCGTAGGAACAGCGACCACCGGTCCGCTTCCCGCTGCGGGGGAGCGATCTTCGATGGAATCAGCTCCCACCACAAACCGGCGCGGAACACCGTCACGCGGCCGTCAAAGATGTGGGTTCCGTTGATTGTTCCCGCGACCGCGGAGATCGAGCGCGTGGGGGTGTCGCCGATCCGTTGATCTCCCGGCAAGGGCGAGAAACGCCCGGTGTAGGGAGCACGTTGCGGAACCACGCCGCCCAGCGGGTAAGTGTCCGTGAGCACGCGGACGTTGGCGGCAACCGGACCCGTCGAGCAGTCGCGGAAACGGGCCCACTCCACGCCACCCTCCAGTCCCCAGTCGCGCCGATCGGGCTTCACGTCAGCCATTGAGAGCCGGAGGGACACGTGCCAGGCCGGCCGTTTGGCTACATCCCCCGGGTTCCGGTAGAGCCCCTCCCCCGCCGTGGTGCGGCGCAGGGCGAGCGTCCCGCCGCGAAGATCGACTTGGCTATCGCTGACAAAGCCGAAATTGCCGGTGCGGCTGGCGAGCGGTCCACCGGCACCATCGCCCAAGTTACCCGAGGCATCGACGCGGTTGAAACCGTCATCGTAAATGCGATCGGTCCGGGCCGTCGTCGCGGGGTCGGTCGCACCCCCCGTTGCCCCGTAGGCGACGCGAGTCTTCAGCCAGAGACTCGGCCCCGCCTCGAGGCGCCAACGGAACGTGGTGGGCTCCGCCGCAAACGCGGCGCCGGAGCCGAGGGCGACGAGAAGACCCAGACGATGGAGGGTAGACATCTTCATGATGTTAGGGAGTGAGTAAGCGAGCCACACGGGATTAGTCGATCAGGTAGATCTCGATCAGCGCCTGGCCCTGCGCCAACCCCTTGCCTTGGGCGACGAGGGTGTAGGCACCTGGCTGGACGCGAGTCACGATGACAGAGTCACGTGATCCCAACGGAAGATCGAAGGCGCCTACCCGGCGGAAAAGGCCCTCCCCCGTCACCGCGGTCTGCACCGTTCCCCAATCGTCGTTCGCGGCGATGGGAGTCGATGAGCCAGCCGCGTACAACTCGACCGTGGGATCAGCCAGGGTTCCGGTGACACCAAGGCTGGCCAGGGTCGGTCCCACCACACGGGCAAGCAGGCGGCACGTGGTGTTGCCGCCGACGACCAGGCCGGCGATGAGAACCCCGTCGCCACCGGAAACCCGTGCGCGGGCGGAAACGTTCGCGATACGGCTGACGGGATCGTGCGCGCCGAGCGCGTCGTACATCTCGACGAGCACGATCCCCTCCTGCGTGGTGCGGTTGTCCACATGGATGGTGTAGGGCTCGGCGAGCAGGCGACGGACCAAAGCGGCGTCCCGGGCCGTTTCCGCCAGCGCGAACGCGCCCACGTTGGCCGAGGCGGAGCGGGTTTGGGCCGCCTCCGAGTCCCGCGTCCAGTCATCGTTCTCCGAGAGAACGCTTTGGCCGCGATAGAGCTTGAGGGCGGTGTCCCGCACCGCCGACTGCACACCGAAGTTGGCGAGCGTATCTCCCACCGCGCGTACCAGGATCGGACGGCTTCCTGAGCCCTCCATGACAAACCCGGTGATGAGCGGGGTGCCGGAGGCCTCGAGTTGAGCGCGAACCGACAGGTTGACGATGCGACCCGGATTATTGCTCACCAGCGAAACCGTGGCGGTGCGCGACTGAATCGAGGACCGTCCGTCGCTCACGACCACATGGTAATCGCCTTCACTGGCGAGGGTCGCGTCGGAAATGGTGATTGAGGATGCGGTGGCCCCGGTGACGACAGCTCCGTCACGGAACCACTGGTAGGTGTAGGGACCACCGGCTCCCATCGCCACCCGAAGCGTCGTCGCGCCCCGCGCCGCGACCTGCGTCGACTGCGGCTGCGTGGTGATTAGCAACGGCGTGGCGATTCCACTGGTAACCAACAGGCGGTACTCGCGGGCCGCGGTCGGCGGCGTGAGAGTCTTGGGCATGCCCTCGTCGAGCCAGTGGATTGTGGTGCCGGTGCCGTTCACCGCGACCGGCGAGGTCTGCCACGCGCCGCTGGCCCCATCCCGGTACTGCACAAAGTAGGTGCGGCCCGTCTGGGTGGCGAATTCGACGTAAGTCCGACTGTTGGCTCCGACCAACACGCGATCAACCGGGGAATTCGTGCCGATCGGAGTGGAAACACCGCCGGACGTGTTGATCTCCAGCGCGAGCGCCGGCTCCGCGAAGCGCTGCACGTTCGGAGCGAAGTATTCGACCACGAGCACCCGCACCTCGTTCGGCTGCAACGGGCGCTGATCCTCGATCGCCGCCCGCCCTTCGGCCGTCGTGGTGCTCCGCGAGTAGAGAGTCACCCCGGCGGGAAGGGCCGGTACGATCACCCGGAATGAGTCGATGACGAAGGGCGTGGTGTTGGTCACCTGCACCCGCTGCTCGTACAAGCTCGTCTGCGGGTTGAGCCGCAGTTGGGTGATGAGTTCCAACTTCGGGTTGTAGATGGTAACCCGGACGTCGAACGTCTCCTTGGAGCCGTCGGCGTAGGCGAGTTCGACCTTCACCGTCGTCTCCTGAACGGAGCCGTCCTGACGGAGAGGAGTGCCGATTGCGAGACGACCGACCGCTCCGTCACCCACGACCTGCGCTCCCTTGATGAGCGTGGAGTCGAAGCTGGTGACCGCGCTACCGACGACGGTCTTGCCCTGAGAGGCGAGCGAGGCCACCGACGCGTTCGCGTCGTTGCCACCGAGGGTCACGAGTTCGACAGTGAAGGGCGGATCAATGCGGTCGCGGTCGGAATTACCCCGCTCGTCGACCGAGGTGATGGTGATCGTATCGAGGCCGAAGTAACCAGTGATCGGCTGATAAACCAACTGGGCCAGCGCCGCATTGATCGACTCCTTCGTGCCACGGAAAGCGACGACGGTGTCGTTGGATCCCGTGCCCTTGACGATCTGCAATCCGGTCCGGACCGGCAGTGACAGAAGTCCGTGGCCGCAAGAAAGCTCCACCGTAAGCTCGGGGGAGTCGGCATCAGCGACCCGGAAGACACTGCCATCAGGTCCCACCACACGGGCGGGATCACCGCGGAACTTTAACGAGCCGTTCGGCACCGTGTTTACCGGCGCAGCCGACACGCGCACCACGACGACGATCTCGACCGTGCCACCGTTGCCGTCCGAGGCCAGCACCACGAAGCGATCCTCGCCATTGAAGCCAGGCGCCGGGGTGTAGGTATAGGTTCCATCCGGATTCACTACGACGGATCCGTTGGCCGGAGCGGTTTTCGCGGCATAGGTTAGCTTGTCACCGTCGGGGTCAAACGCGCTGACGCGCCCTGAGACCGGCTTGTCCTGGCCGGTGCTGATTTCGTACCGACCCGCGGTGGGATTGAAGTTCGGGTCTGCCGCGCCACTGGGAAGCTTCCCGCCTTGGGGGGCGTCGTTCACCGGAGTAACCGTAACCGCAACCGTGATGGTAGCGGTACCACCCTTGCCGTCGGACACCGTCACGGTGAACGAGTCGTTGCCGTTGAAGCCCGGCTTCGGCGTGTAGGTGTAGGTGCCGTCGGGGTTCACCGTCACGGTACCGTTCTGCGGATCGGTTGCCTTGGCGAAGGTGAGCGGATCACCGTCCACATCATACGCCCGCACGCGACCGGAAACGGGCGTGTTCTCCGGAGTGGCGATCTGGTAGCGACCAGCCGCCGGATTGAAGTTCGGATCCGCCGCACCGTCAGGCAATTTGCCGGGCACGGGCACGTCGTTCACCGGGGTCACCGTGACAACGACCGTGATGACCGCGGTTCCTCCCTTGCCATCGGACACCGTGATCGCGAACGAGTCCGTGCCGTTGAAGTCCGGCGCCGGGGTGTAGGTGTAGCTGCCGTCGGGATTGACGACCACAGTGCCCTTCGCCGGCTGGTTGGAGAGCGCATACGTAAGCGGACCACCGTCGACATCGCTGGCACTGACTCTCCCGGAAATCGGCGTATCCTCCGGAGTCGAGATCTGGTAGCGGCCTGCGGAAACATTGTAAGCGGGGTCGTCCGCCCCGCCGGGCAGCTTACCCGGCACCGGGGGATCATTCACGGCGGTGACGGAAAGGGAGACCTGGGCGGCCGCGACCGACGACTCGCTGCCATCACTGACCTTGTAAGTGAACGAGTCCGCGGGGGTCTCGCTCCCGTTGTGCACATAGGCGAACTGGCCGGAACTCTTCACGAGCAGAGTTCCCGTCGCCAAAGTCAGCTGCTTGTAACCGGAAGCAGCGGTGTAAACCGGATGGGTGGAGTCCGCCAGGCTGCCGAAAGCGACGCCATTCACCAAGACGACGCTGCCTCCGAGGAGCGTCTTCCCGTCCGGATCCGTGTCGTTGGCGGTGATGTTTCCCGTGATCGTTCCGCCCTCGGCCACGGTGTAGGCGTCGTCGACCGCGATCGGCTCGCGGTCATCGTCCTTGATCGCCGCCGGGTCATCAGCGCCGGTCTTGTTGTCCGGGTAGATCAATCCCTGGCCATCGTCGCGAATGGTGCAGATACCCGTGGCCGGGGTACCGCCGGTGTTGGTTGCGACCAACGTGAACGTTTCAGCCCCCTCCAGAACACCGTCGTTGGTGATCCGTGTTCGCACCAATAACGCTCCTCCCGTGGGAATCGTCGCCAAACTCGCGGGGGTGTAATCCACCCAAGCGCCAGCACCGGAATCCGCGGCTGGATTGAAAATCTGCAGCGGAACCCCTGTACCAGCGTTGCCGGTATCGGTACCCAGCTGCGCATCCTTATCGGTGGTCACGGTGGTGTTTCCGAGCGCCAGCGTCAGCTTCTGCCCGGCGACGCCTGTCACCGTGAACACCGCGTACGGCGACGCCTCGTTCACCACCGGGCTCGACACCGTCAACGCCCGGTCATCGTCTTTCGGCGCACTCGGATCGTCCGTTCCCGTCTTGTTGTCCGGATAGATCAGACCTTGTCCGTCGTCTCGGATCGTGCACGTGCCGGTGGCCGCCGTGCCGGTCGCCGGCGTCGCCGTCAGCGTGAACGTCTCCGCACCCTCGGATGTCGCATCGTTGGTGATACGTGTGCGCACCAGCAAGGTGCCGCTCGCCGGTATCGTCACCTGGCTGGCCGCCGTGTAATCCACCCACGCGCCGGTACCACCCGACGCCGTCGGGTCATAGACCTGCAGCGGCACTCCCGTGCCAGCGTTGCCCGTATCCGTTCCCAAGGTCGCGTCCACGTCCGTCGTCGCAGACGTGTTCCCCAGCGCGAGGCTCACGCTGCGTCCCGCCGTCGTCGTCACCGTGAACACCGCGTACGGCGACGCCTCGTTCACCACCGGGCTCGACACCGTCAACGCCCGGTCATCGTCTTTCGGCGCACTCGGATCGTCCGTTCCCGTCTTGTTGTCCGGATAGATCA
>CAXRGI010000136.1:0-11740 GCA_964229935.1 Opitutales bacterium | reverse complement strand
TCTCGAGGGGGAGGTCGGCCCATTGGCCGGTGAACAGGGTGACAGGACGGGGCATGGTAGGAATGAACGGGGACTCCACGAGTAGGCTCCCGGCGCCGGGCGGCGAGAAAAAACCCGGCCGCGAACCGCCTTGCGCCACGGCGGCGAAAGCGCGCTCCTCGGAGCCGTCTCCCTTCTCGACGCGATGAGCCTCGGCCTCTGGACCAACGCCGAATTCCCGCCCGCCGAGACCGCCTTGCTGGAGGCGGGCGTGGCGCCGCATCGCTTGGTGCGCGCCCGGACAACCTCCGCGGCCGTGCTGGCCGCGGGGCGGCCCGATCCGCTGCTGGCGGAGGCTGACGTGGCGTTCGGCCAACCCGACGCCGCGCAATGCCTCGCCTGCCCGCGTCTTCGCTGGGTGGAGGTCACCACGGCCGGTTACACGCGCTACGACACCGCCGAGTTCCGCGAGGGCTTCCGGGCGCGCGGCGCGGTGTTCACCAACGCCTCCTCGGTCTTTGCCGACTCCTGCGCGCAGCACGTGCTCGCCATGATGCTCGCGTTGGGGCGCCGACTACTGCCCTCGCACCGCGAGCAACTTACCGACCGCTCGTGGCACTACGACGAGCGCCGTTTCGAGTCGCGCCTGCTCACCGGCCAGACCGTGCTGCTGCTGGGCTTTGGCGCGATCGGCCGGCGGCTGGCCGAGCTGCTGGCGCCCTTCGGGATGACGATCCTCGCCGTGCGCCGGCAGGTCCGGAGCGAACGCGGCGTACGCATCATCCCGGAGGAGCAGTTGAGCACCGCGCTCGGCCGCGCCGACCACGTGGTCAACCTGCTCCCCGACAACGAGGGCACGCGGAACTTCGTGAACGCCCGCCGCCTCGCCTGCCTGCGCCCCGGTACCCGATTTTATAACGTGGGCCGCGGCGCGACCGTCGACGAGAGCGCGCTGCTCGAGGCCCTGCGCTCAGGCCGCGTGGGCGAGGCGTACCTGGATGTTTTCCAACACGAGCCCCTGCCGCCCGACCATCCCCTCTGGGAGGCACCGAACTGCTTCATCACGCCGCACACGGCCGGCGGCCGCCACGACCAGAATGAGGCCCTTGTGCACCACTTCCTCGCCAACCTCGAAGCCTTCACCCGCGGCGGTCAGCTGACGGACCGCGTCGTGTGAGCGCGTGACCGCTCAAGCCCGCACGACGCGCGTGCCGGCGATCAGGTCGTGCAGGCAACGGCGGTCGGCGCGGAAGATGAACGCGTAATCGAGCGCGATGAACAGGAAGCCGAGCGGAAAGGCGACGTTCAGGAGGAAGAAGATCGAGACCGGCAGCGCGAAACGGAGCATGACGCCGCGCGCGAAGCCCGCCGGTCCATCGTCGTCGGCCCGCACGACCTTCACGCCGGTGAGCAACTTACCGAGATTCTGGCCGCGGAAGAGGATGAGCAGCGCCTGCACGAGCAACACGGCGAACAACCCGGCGTAGACCCAGAAAACGCCCTCCGCCAAGCCGGTCATGTCCAGATCCTCCAGCTTGGGAAATCCGCCCTGAGCGATCTCCGGGTTCGACTCGAGCAGCTTGCGGCTGAGCCAAAGCCCACCCGGCAGGAGACTGCAAAAATAGATGAAGGCATTGATCAGCGCAGCGCCGGTGCGCGCGCCGACTCCCGCGGACTCCGCCGCCGGCCGCACCTCGGCGCCGGTTTGATCCACAGCAGCCGCCGCGATGGTCGGCGGCTCGGCCGGGGCGCCGAACTCGGGAAAATCGCCCAAACGGCGCCACTCGTTCTCACCGGCCAGCTTCGCCCTGGTCTCAAGGTTGGCGCGGCCGCCATTGATCCACGCGCGCACTTGGTCCGCCGTCGCCGGACCATACTCCCGGCCATCGCCACCTATGATGATGAACATGCGCGCAATGCAGTCGTGGCCGACCGCCTCGTCAACCGTGCGCGCCGATCACGGCACCCTGCGTAACCGTTCGCAGCCTCAGGGCCCGAAACGACTCATCCAGGCGGTCTGCGGCCAGCCCGCCTTATCATAAAGCTGATCCGGCCCGGGCGTGCTGCGTCCGCGCTCGATCGTAGCGCGCATCAGACGCCCCAGCCGCGCCACCACCTCGGGATGACGGTCGGCGAGATTCGTCGTCTCCTTCGGGTCGTTGCCGAGATGGTAAAGCTGGAAGGGCGGCAAGCCGTCGAAGTTATCGGGCTTCGGCTGCGTCCACGGGGAGGGCGATTTCGTCGGCGGACTCCAGCCACCCGAGCCGGGGCAAAGGATCAATTTCCAGTCGCCCTCCCGGATCGCGAACTCCCCTTCCGAGGAATGGTGGACGAGGCTCCGCCGCCGTGACTCCGGCGCGCGCTGCCCGCGCAACAGGGCGAGCAGGCTGGAACTGTCCTCGGCGGCATTGGCGGGCAGCGGCGCGGCAAGGATCTCCGCCATCGTCGCGAACAGGTCGAGGTGACCGACCACATCCGTGCAGCGGGATCCCGCGGGCACCACGCCCGGCCAGCGGGCGATGAAGGGAACCCGGTGCCCACCCTCGAAGGCGTCGGATTTGGAACCGCGGAAACCGCCGCTGGAATCGTGTCCGAGATCGCGGTGCCGCGGAATATCGCCCGCGGGAGCGTAGCCGTTGTCAGAGGTGAAAACCACCAGCGTGTCCCGCGCGAGTCCGTGCTTCTCCAACGCGGCCAGGATCGCTCCGACATCGGCGTCGAGCTGACGGACAAAGGCCCCGTAAGGCGTCGGTGTCGTGGACGAAAACTCCTCCGTTGGCAGCGTCGGCGTGTGCGGCGAGGCCAAGGCCAGGTACACGAAGAAGGGACGACGGTCGCGAGAACCGGCATGTGCCGCGATGAATTCTGTCGTCTCCCGCGTCAGCCGCGGCTGCACGTCCTCCATGCGGAAGTCGGCCCCGATGGGTCCGGCGCGCCACAGTCGCGGAGCCGGGCTGTCGCCCACCCTGCCCGCCGGCGGCGACGTCACGCGGTCGTCGCGCAGCCAGACGTAAGGCGGCATATCGAGGGACGCGCTGATTCCGAGAAAGCGATCGAAGCCGTGCGCCACGGGCCCGCCCCCGAACGGTTTTGCATAGTCAACATCCTCTGGTCCGGAGCCGGACTTGGCCCATTCGAGCCCGAGGTGCCACTTGCCGAACATCGCGGTCATGTAACCGCGGGCGCGGAGAAATCCGGGCAGGGTGAGCCGGCCCGGCTCAATCAGCGGCGGGCCGTACCCGTTGAGCACGCCCCGCTTCAAGCGTCCGCGCCATGAATAGCGGCCGGTGAGCAACGTGTAACGGGTCGGCGTGCATACGCCTGAGGACGAATGAGCGTCGGTGAACGTCATGCCCTCCGCCGCGAGGCGATCGAGGTGCGGCGTCTTCCACAGGCTGCGCGGGTTAAGCGCCGACACGTCACCGATCCCCATGTCGTCCGCGAGGATGACGATGACATTCGGAGCAGCGGGACGCTCCGCCGCAGCCACTCGCGCAGCGAGCGCGAGCACGAACACCGCGGCGAGGCGAAGCAGCCGGGCGTTCATGGCTTCAACCGATATCCAGCGTGGCGCGGAAGGGGGTGAGCCCGGTGAGGTAGACGCTCATGCCATCCCACTTCGGCGAGGCGCCGCGCACCTGGGTGTAGGTGTGCTCAACGCGCCCGGGACCGAACTCGATCACGTCGCCACCCGACTCGTAACGACCCTTGCCCGACCGGAGGAGATAGCCGTCGGTCACGCCCGGCAGCGGATCGACGCCGTGCAGTTTTCCGCCATGGCGGAACGCGAGCTCGATCGCGACCGGCACCTCGTTCGTTCCCTCGATGAGGAATTCGAGCCGGAAGCGGCCGTCCTTCTCGATGACGTTCACCGAAGCCTCGAGCTTCGAGATGTTGCTGCGGGCGCGCAGGGCGCGGCCGGAGTTGGCCAGCGTGCCGTTCGGGGCCATCTTCGTATGCTCACCGTCGGCGATCTGCTCCTTGGTCAACGGCTGGAAATACGGTCCCTCCAGCGATTGGCGGACCACGTAGCCGCCTTCGCGCGCCTCGATGGTGTCACCGGTGAACTGCCCCTTGCCGAAGAACGCGGTGGCGAAGCGCACCGACTCCAGCGCGGCGGAACGGTGGCGGTAAGAGAACAGCGTGGTGTTGCCGGCGAGAATGGTGCCGCTGCGGTCGCCGCGGCGCACGCGGGCCAAGCTCGAGTAAGAGAAAAGCCGCGAGTAATCCTTGGGCAACGGCGCCGACGGGGGTAGCGGACGGCGGAATTCCGGCTCGCTGAGGAAGGAGATCAGCTCGAGCGAAGCCTCGAGAAGCGTGCGGGCGGCCTCGAAACGGCGGGCTTGGAGGAGTTCCTGCGCCTCGCGGGCGATCTGGGCCGGCGCACCGCCCTCGATCTGGCGGGTCATCGCGGCGAACCGGCCGTTGCCATCGATGATGGCGAGGTGACGGTAAGCATAGTAATACCGCGCCATGCTGCCGCGCTGGTAGCGGTCCTGCCGGCGTGAGGCCTCGGTAACCACCTCGCCGTCGGGATGGACGTAATAGAGAGTCATCTCGAGGTTGCGTCGCACGGGCTCGAGCAACTCGGACCGCTTGAGCAGCCGCGCGACGACCACCAGGGCGCGGTCGACGATCGGCGAGTAGACCGTCGTGCTCTTCTCGGTGTATTGGCCGTCCGGATCGAGATCGATGTTCTCGGCCAGCCACTGGTCGATGCGCGCCACGTAGCGCGGGTTCGGGAAAAGCGAATTCGCGATCGCGAGCGCGCAGCAGACCACCCAGCGGTGGTTGGGGGTGTGCACGCCGCCCGTCACGAGGCCGTCCGCCGCCCTGACGATGAATCGCCCGATGCCGTCCGCGATCGCGGAGAGCTTCGGATCGCCGCTGGCCTTCAGCACCGAGTAGCACGGGCCGAGGTTCTCGACGATGAAGGCGACGTCCGGCGGTGAGCGGAAGTTCGTGGCGTAAAAGTCGACGGTGCCGTCCTCGTATTGCACGCGATTCAGGTACTCGACCGCCAGCCGCAGCGCCTCGGCCACTTCCGCCGAGCCCCGGTACTTGCCACCCTCGGAGCAGAGCGCGCAGGTGTAGGCGACCACGAGCGCTTTCGAGCCTGTCGCCGAGTGCAAGCCGTAGTCGTTGATCTGGCCCCCGAGCCAACGGTGGCCGGCCCGGCGCTCCTGGCTGGCGAGCAAAGCCGGGATGCGCTGGTCGTTATGGCGGATCAATTCGCGAATAACGTCAGGCGTCGTGTCGGGCTCGGCCGCGAAGGCACGCGGCGCGAGGGCGGCGAGAGTCGCCGCGCCGGCGCCGGCGCGAAGGAAGTCCCGACGGGAAGCGGAGGGAACCAGGGGATCGGTCATGAGAAAACTCTCCGCGCCGGCCGCGCACGGAAGCAAGCCGAACGGGTCAGGGCGCGCCGAACAAGCGGCTCAGCGCAGCCTCTAGCTTGTCGCCGTGCACGTCGGTCGTCACGAGGCGGCCATCGCGCCCCAGCAGGAACGCCGTCGGCAACTCGCGGATCGAGAAGCGCCGGCCGAACTCGTTGTCCCAGTATTTCCCGTCGTAATGGTGCGGCCACGGCATGTCGTTCTCGCGCGCGAACTGCACAAGCTGGGCGGCGGTGCGCTCCATCGGCGATGCGCGCGGGCCGGGCGCCTTCTCGAACGCGATGCCCACGATCTCAAAGCCTCGATCCCGGTACTTGCGGTAGGCGGCGCGGACGGCGGGCATTTCCCGCAGACAGGGCACGCACCAGGTAGCCCAGAAATCGATGAGGACGACCTTGCCGCGGAGCTGCGCCAAATCGACCTCGCGACCGTCGGCCGCGGTGAAGCGCAGCTCAAGCGGCATGCGGCGCGCCTCTATCACGCGCAGGCGACCCGCCGCCATGTCGCGCACGGCCTGGTTCTTTTCCTGCGCGGACACGCGCCGCCGCAGCAGCTCCTCGGCCGCCGCGGGATCCGCCGCCTCCAGCGCGGCGAAGTAGGTCTGCTCGGCGAATTTCCGGCGATCCGAACCCGGAACCCGCTCGGCCAATCGGGCGACGATCCGGCCCGCCCGCGCCAGATCGCGCACGGGCTCACCGCGAAAACCCGCGAGGTGGTTGATGGCGCGCTCCGCGACCGCGACCCATGGGCCTTCCGGGGCGTCCTCCGCCGCCAGGATCTCATCGCGCAGCAACTCCCGCCGGCGTTCCCACGCCGGATCGGTGGTGGCGCCGGCCGCGTCGGAGGAGCGGGGCGAATTCACCGCCCAAGCGACCACTTCCCACCGCCGCGGATCGGAGGGGAAACGATCAAGGAAACGCTCCGCGGCGCGACTCACCTCATCGTGCTGTGCCATCTGGAACGCCGAGGTTGCCTTGACGTCGCCGGGCGGCGGCCGTTCGAAACGCCGGGCGCGGAGCGACTCAAAGGCGGAGTCGGCCGTACGTTCGACGGCGGCCGGCGCGGGTGCGCTGAGCGCGAGGAGCAGCGCCAGCGTTGAAATCAGTTTCATGGCTTGAGACCCAGGAGACGCCGGATCTCAGCCTCCAGCCGGTCACCGCGCGGGTTCACGGCGGCGATCTTGCCATCGCGTCCCGCGAGCAGCACGTGGGGAATCGGACCCACACCGTAACGCACGGCGTACTCCGTGCGCGGGCCCTTGCCGTCGAAGGCCTGCGGCCAGGGCAGCTCGAGGCGCGCGACGAGTTTTTCCAGCGCCGGCCGGGCCGCGGCCTGATCGACCGAGATGTTCACGATCTCGAGGCCTTGCGCGTGATAGCGGGCGTACAGCTCGCGGAGCTTCGGCATGGCTTCGATGCAGGGCACACACCACGTCGCCCAGAAGTCGACCAGCACGACCTTTCCGCGCCACGCGGATGTGTCGACCCGCCGGCCATCGAGCGCCGTGAAGACAAGATCGAGGGGCTTTTCCAAGGCGCGCAGCACCGACCGCCGGGCGGCGCCGAGCTCGCGGACGCGCGCGTTGGGACTCGCTTCCATCCGAGCCACCAGCGCGGGCATCGCCTCGGGGAAACGGGCCTCCACCGCCCCGACGAGCCGCGAAAAATAGACGAACGCGGCGGAGCCGGCCGGGAAGTCGGCCGCGAGTCGCTCGATCGGCGGCAAGAGGCGGGCCTCCCAATCGGAAGGGAGGTCGCCGTTGGTGTAGGGCAGGACGAGTGCACTGACCTTTTTCCCCGCGAAGAGCTCGCGTAAGACATCCGGAGCGTCAGCGGCTCTCGTCGCGGCTTCAGCGAGCCAGGCCTCCCGCTCGCGCCAGGTCCGTTGCTCGGCCGAGCCCTCGGGGAAGCGAGGGGTGCTGCGCAGCAACGTGTCCCATGCCCGCCAGCGTCGCGCGTCGGCCGGGAAGGCCTGCTGTAATTCCCACGCGAGCTGGGCGCTTTCGAGCCAGCGCGCCTCCCGCTCCGCTCCGGCTGGCCGCGCGGAAAGCGCCTCCTCCAGCCGGCGCCAGCGGGGATCCTCGGTCCCGGGGGAGCCACCAACCAGGAGCGCGAAGACCACCTCAACCTCCTCGGGCGGCAGACAGAGCTGCTCGTCACAAGCCTGATAGCCCACGACCAGCGAGGCGCGGTGGCGGCCGGCCGCCAGACCGGGGGAAGTGCGCAGCGGAACGTCGATCCAAGCCCGGCCCTCAAGCACGAGGACGTCGGTGTTGAAGTTGGGATCGAAGAGCTTACGCGCGGGAGACGTATCCAGCACTCCCGCCAGAATGAACGGGGCTCCATGGCCCGCCGCGACCGTAGTGGGGTTGGGCCCCGGGCCGTTACCACCCACGGAGGCCACGGTGCCGAAAATGTGGTACTGCCCCGCGATCTCCACGGTGAGGCGCACGCGCGCGGAGCCATCGGCCGCGACGGCCACGGTCTCGGGGGCGGTGACGCGCACCGGCCGTTCCGCGGCCCATGACGCCGAAGCCAAAACAAACCACGCGGCGATCGGGCGCAGCGAGGAGAGAAAGGACCTGCCCGGCGGATTTCTCATCCTATTTCCCCGGCAAATGTTTGCCGAGGAGTTCAGCCAGCTTGTTGCCGCGCGCGTCGCGGGAAAGCACGCGGCCGTCCGGCCCGATCAGGATGCAGGTCGGGTAGAGATTCACCTGGATGACCTCCTGGGCAAAACGCTCGATGCTGCGCTGGGTCGCCTGGATCCACTTGTGGCCGGCCTTGGCGATGAATGCGGAGGCCTTGCGATCGACCTCCGCGTACTCCGCGTCCGTCAGCCGGCCCGCGGTGCGCTCCATGTTCATCCCGATGACCTCAAAACCCCGCGGCGCGTACCGCTCGTAGAGCGGGTCCAGGTGCTTCATCTCCTCGATGCAGGGCCCGCACCAGGTCCCCCAGAAATCAAGGAGCACAACCTTGCCCCGGAAATCGGAAAGGCGGCGCGCGCGTCCCTGGAAATCCACGAACGTGAAGTCCGGCATAAGCTGGCCCGGCAACGCGTCGAACCGCGTGTAATCGGCGGCGGTGCGTTCCTGCAGCACGAGTTCGCCCGTGGCCACATCGGCCCGACTCACGGCGAGATACCGCTCGCCCACCCGGAAGATCGGCGCACGGCCGGATCCGTTCACCGCCTCACCCTTCTCGGCCTCGAAACGCCCGCTGAAGTCGGCGTCGGCCGACACCCGCTGGTTCGGAGGATCGATCGCGGTATCGGCCGGTTTCGGCGCGAACATCAGCTTCAGGGAACGCCCGTCGATCGCAACCGAGCCCGAGAAGAGGATGTTGAAGTTGTGGACGACGGAGGCGACGTGGGTCGGATCGGGTGCGACCGGAGCGGGAGCCGGAGCTTCCCCGGCTGCCGTTCGGCGCGGCAGCGCCTTCACCCCGTAAGAGAGGCGCAGCGGAAACACGCGGTAGACGCCGTTGTCCCAGGGCAGATCGATCGCCACGTCCTTCTCGGGTTCCCCCAGCGGGAACGACTCGTCGGCCGCGAAACGCCCGTCGCGATTACGGTCGAGCCAGAGGGTTTTCCCGCCGTCCGGCGCGGCCACGATGGCGAAAAGGAATTCTTTGCCCTTGATGGAAAAAGGCCGGGAAAAGGCCCAGACCTTCGCGCCGGCGGCCGGCGGCGAGGGCAGGGCCTTCACCAGCTCGGATGAGGCCGGGACCACCGCGGAAAGCGAGCGCGTGCCCGGCTGCACTTCCGGATCAAGCCGGCCGCGGAATTCGTCGCCGGGCGCGGCCGGGGCGGGAAGCGCCAGAGCGAGCGCAGGCAGGAGGAGGAGGGTTCGCTTCACGCGCATGGGAAAGGAAGACTAGCCGCGGGCGGGCAGCAGCGCCTCGATCTGCAGCTCCAATTCTCGCTGTGCGGCGAGCGTGCTCACGGGCGGGGGCTCGTAGAAAGATTTCCCGTCGGGACCGACGAGGATGTTCATGGGATAACCGCGGACCTTGTAGGCCTTGACCACCTCATCGGTGCCGCGCAACGGCAGGAAGCCGAGCCCCCAGCCCTTCAGCAAAGGCAGAACCATGTGCTCCTCGGGCGCATGACCGTTGATCGCGAGGATCTCGAAGCCCCGCGCGCGATATTTCTCGAGCACCGCCTGCAGAAAGGGGAACTCGCCGCGGCAGGGACCGCAAAGGGGATACCAGAAGTTCACCAGCACGACGCGGCCGCGGTAGTCCGCCAGGGAAGCCGGCTTCCCGGTCGCGAGATTCGTCAGCGTGAAATCCTCAGCCGGACGCGCGCGACGCGCCCGGTCCGCGGCGAGCTCGGCCACGACCATCGCGGTCGTCTTCCCGAGCAGACGTCCCTGCTCGTCGAGCGCCGCGCGGGTTTCGTCCGTCGGCCGCGTGGCCACGGCCGCCAGCAAACCCGCATAGGCCTCCTCGCCGCGGCCGAGCGCGGTGCGGGCGCGGGCCAGCGCCAGATCGAGGAAGCGGCGGTCCGCGCCGTAGCGCGGGAGCGTGATCTTCTCGAGCGCCGCCAAGGCCTCCGCTCCCCTGCCCTCCCGGAGAGCAGGCTCCAGCCCGGAGACAGCCCGCGCGTAATCCGCGAGCACCACCCAATCCTTAACCTCGGGGAAATCCTTCCGCATCTCCTCCGCCAGCGCGAGGGCGCGCGCCGGATCACGGCGCTGGAGGATCGCAAAGAGCCCCGTGAGGGAGCGAGCGGAGGCCTTGCGGAAACGTTCCCGGAGCAACTCGTGGACCCGCAGGGCTTCGTCCTCGGTGCGAGCCCGGGAGGCGAGGTAGCCGATGATCGATGCCGCGTCGTCGGGAAACCGTCGCGCCATTTCGAGTCCGGCGGCCAGCGCGGCGTCCATCCCGACCCCGAGCTGCGAGGCCACGTGATGGCGCCAGAAGGTGATGCTGGCGGGATCGGCGTCGACGGCGCGCCGGAAGAGCGCGCGGCTCGCATCCAGCTCGCCCCTGATCTCGGCATGGATCGCCAGCGAATCAAAGCCGTCGCCGCAGGCGGGATCGAGCGCGACCGCCTCCTCGAAGAGCCGGCGCGAACGGTCCGGATCGGAATACATGAACAGCTTGCCCAACCCGTAGCGATAAGCCGCCCGGCGCGGCTCCGCGGAAGCCTTGCCCTCGTACCAACTCCGCAGTTCCCCGCGCGTCTTTTCCGCCGCCGTCTTTTTCTCCTCCTCGGTGCCGGTGCGGGTGGCGGCGACGCCCGCGTACAGCACGTGGTACTGGTGCGCCTCGTAATAATCCGGGTCGAGTTCGACGGCGCGGCGCAAACCGGCGACCGAAGCCGCGAGGTCGGAGGCGAAGAGCTTTCGCGCCTCCGTGAACGCGGCGCGCGCCGCGGCGCGGTCTTCCGCGGTGGCGGGCGCGCCGTGGACGACCGCGGCCAGCGCGGCAAGGGTGAGGAAGCCGCGTACGGCCGTCGGGCGGATGTTCATCGGAACGGAGGAGGAATTTACCCGGAGACCTCGCTCAGAACTTCTTCCGCAGGGTGAGACCGTAGCGCGCCATGCGCGGATCGGTGACACCGAAGCCGGCGTTGCCCTGGCGGTGCGGCGGTTCGCGGTTGAACACATTGTTCACGGTCAGGGAGAGCTTAGTGTCATCCAACGGATTCCGCCAGAGGCCGGCGATTCCCTCGCGGCGGCCGCCCGAACGGTCGCCGAAATCATAGGAGGCATGCACGTTCCACTCGATGACGCTGGCGAACAACGTCTGCGTGCGCGCGGCCTGCGCCCACGAGTTCTCCTGGTAGAAACCGCTGACGCCGCCGCTGTAGGCTCCGCGGGTGAGAAAGGCCTGCCACGAAAGACGCGTGGGCCGGAGGTGCAGCGTGGTCACGGGCGCGGCGCCGGGGATACGGATGGAGTCCACGCGACGGTACTCGGTGGCGGCCACCCGGGCGCTCAGGTTGCCCCACGGGGTGGGACGCTGGAGGTTGAGCTGGTAATCGTAGGTCTCGATGATCTGGCGGGAGATGTTGGTGGAGCGGGTGTCGATCCCGATCACGCGGCCCGGCTGGGTCCCGGCGGTGTCGCGGATCAGCCGCTCGGGAAAAAGGTCGGCCCACTCCTGCTGGGAGGAGAGCCCGGAGATCTGGTCGCGGTAATTCAGCTTCACGTGGTCGACCGAGATGGAGAGGCCGCGCGTGAGGCGGAAGGGGAGCTCGAAAACCACGCCGACGTTGTCGGAGACCGCGGTCTCGGGGCGGAGGTCGAGGTTGCCGCCGATGCGCGTCTGGAGGATACCCGTGACCAGTTCGTTGCGCACGCGGTCGATGAAGCCGGAGGTGTTGGCGTTGGTGCTCTGGGTGACGGGGCGGTAGAG
>CAXRGI010000135.1:0-2860 GCA_964229935.1 Opitutales bacterium | reverse complement strand
TAACCTATCGAGCGCGCTCGTAGCGCGCGACTGCGTCGTGCAGGGCCGCGCGTTCAAGCGCGGCGAGCTGATCCAGCTCGACCGCGACGGCAACGTGCAGCCCTGAGGCGCGCAGCCGGGTTCTTCCCGCAGGGAGGGGAAAGACGAAACACACCAAAGTCACGAAACCGAATCGGTGGGCTCCACGGAATACCCAGCGCGGCGCAGCCGCGCTGGGAGGAGAGAGTGAAGACGAGATAAAGTGGGGGGAATGCGCGGAAGGACCTAGAGCCTAACCTCGATTTCCTGACTCCCAGACTTTCTCCCCGGCTCCCCGTCCCGTCTCCCGCTCACGCCGCGAGGCGCAGGATCTCCTCGACCTTGGCGGGCGTGATCGCGCCGCGCTCGCCGAGTTGCACCATGCCGCGGGCCTTCAGGCGACGCGCCACCTCGGCCGCCGTCTCCACCTTCACGCCGTAGTCGGACAGTCGCGTGCGGATGCCCAATGATTCGTAGAAGGAGCGCGTCCGCGCGATCGCGCCTTCGATGCGGGCGTCCTCCGTCCCGCCGTGCAAATCCCACACGCGGGCGGCGTACTGGAGCAGTTTGGCGCGTTTCGCTTCACGTTCGACGGTGAGCAGGCTCGGCAGCACGATCGCCAGCGTGCGCGCATGGTCGATGTCGTGCAGCGCGGTGAGCTCGTGGCCGATCATGTGAGTGGCCCAGTCCTGCGGAACGCCGGCGCCGATCGCGCCGTTGAGCGCCCAGGTGGCGGCCCAGACGAGGTTGGCGCGTGAGGCGTAGTCCGTCGGCTGCGCGAGGGTGCGCGGGCCCTCCTCGATAAGGATGCGGAGGATCGCTTCCGCGAAACGGTCCTGCACGGCCGCCTCGACGGGGTAAGTCATGTACTGCTCCATGACGTGGCAGAAGGCGTCCCCGATGCCGTTGGCCACCTGGCGGGCGGGTAGGGAGAAGGTTGTTTCCGGATCGAGGATGGAGAAACGCGGGAAGACCGTCGGGTGGATGAACGCGAGCTTCTCGCGCAACGCGCGGCGGCTGATGACCGCGGCGGCGTTGGCCTCCGAGCCGGTGGCCGGCAGCGTGAGCACGGCGCCGATCGGGAGGGCGCTCTTCACGTGGGCGCCGAAGGTGGTGAGGATTTCCCACGGATCGCCGGAGTAGGGCACGGCGGCGGCGACGAACTTCGCTCCGTCGAGCACCGAGCCGCCGCCCACGGGAAGGATCCAGTCCAGCTTCTCCCGCCGCACGATCTCCACCGCCTTCATCAGCGTGTCGAAGTCAGGGTTGGCCTCCACGCCCCAATACTCGACGACGACCCGGTTGCCCAGCGCCCGCCGTGCCTGGTCGTGCACACCGTTGGTGCGGATGCTGCCGCCGCCGGCGAGCAGCAGGCAGCGGGCGTCAGCGGGCAGCTCCCGATCCAGGGCGGCGATCTGACCGCGGCCGAAATGCAGCCGGGTCGGGTTGTGGAAGGTGAAGTTTTCCATGCGGGCAAGGTGCACGCGGGCCGACTCCGGGCAAGCGGGTCGATTTCTGCTTTGCGCCGTCGCCGACCCGGCGGATGTTGGCCGCATGAGCGCCTCGCCCATCACTTTTTTCAATCGACGCACCGGCCGCATCGAGACCGAGCAGGTCTTCGGCGAAGGCTGGCTTCGCTTCGCCTACGAGAATCCGGTCGGTCGGCTCTCTGTGTGGATGATCGCGCGGCGGGCGATCTTTTCCCAGTGGTTCGGGCGCCGCATGAGCAAGCCCGCGAGCGCGCTGCGCGTGCTACCCTTCATCACGCAGTACAATCTCGACGTCGACGAGTTCGCGAAGTCGCCCTTCGACTACAAGACGTTCAACGACTTTTTTTATCGCGCCCTCAAACCGGATGCCCGTCCGATCGCCGGCGGCGATGACCTCGCGGTGCTGCCGGCCGACGGACGCCACCTGGTGTTTCCCAACATCGATGCCGCGGAAGGCTTCTACGTGAAGGGGGCGAAATTCACCGTGCGTGAACTGCTCGACGACGAGGAGCTGGCCTCGCAGTTCGCCGGCGGGGCGATGGTGATTTCGCGCCTGTGCCCGGTGGATTACCATCGCTTCCATTTCCCGGTGGCGGGCACGCCCCGCGAGTCGCGGCTGGTGCAGGGTTGGCTCTACTCGGTGAGCCCGATCGCGCTTCGCCGCCGCATACGATATCTGGTGGAGAACAAGCGCGAGGTGACCGTGGTCGAGGGATCCCCTTTCGGGCCCGTCGCGATGATCGAGGTGGGTGCCACCAATGTAGGCAGCATCCGGCAAAGCTTTGTGCCGGGCCGACCGGTGGCAAAGGGCGACGAGAAGGGGCTTTTCGCGTTCGGGGGGTCCTGCGTGATCACGCTGTTCACCCGCGGCTCGATCCGCTTCGACGAAGATCTCGTCGCGCAGAGCCGCGAGCAGCGGGAAGCCTACGCGAAGATGGGCGAGCGCCTCGGGGTGCTGGTGGCGCGCTGATCCGAACTCGGCGCTTGCCGCGCCCCTTTGCGAAAGCGAAGGTCGCGCCTTCCCTCGCCCGGGTGGTGGAATGGCAGACACGACGGTCTTAGAAGCCGTTGCCGTAAGGCGTGCAGGTTCAAGTCCTGTCTCGGGCACCAACCGGCGTTAAGCCCGCGCGCGAGGCTGATTTACTGGCACTCGTTAAGCCGTCTGATAACGCCCCTTACCACCAACTCTGCGGGAGCCTTTGTTCCGCGTATTTGTTCAGATGACCAACCCTCGGTGTCGGACGGCCTCGCGTCGCTCCGGCAGCGACTCAGAACCAAACCAAACCTACCAAAATGAACATCCGATCGCGGAAGTTGTTGGCTGCCATCGCCCTTTCCGGGCTGGCGGCCGT
>CAXRGI010000134.1:0-2218 GCA_964229935.1 Opitutales bacterium | reverse complement strand
CCGATCGTCCGCTCACCCGAGCGGCGCACGATGAGGCTGCCGCCGGAGGGTGAGACGAAACCGAGCTGGTGGTCCGTGATCGGCAGGCCGGTGGCGTTGGTGCCCACGCCGGGGGTCAGGAGTCCGAGGGATTGTGCGTTGAGGATCTGTCCGGACTCCACATCGAGCTGCGCGTAGTACGGGCTGTTCGGGTCCTTCATCATCGCCACGGTGAGCGGGATCGGCGTCGAGGCGGGGTCGCGCGGATCCTCGGGTACGAGCAAGGGCGTGACCGCGCCGCCGGCCGTGGCGCGTACTCCGACCACCGTCTGGCCGCCCACGGTGGGGGTGTTGAACTGGTCGTTGTAGAACTGGGGCAGGGTGATGTCGCTGCGCTCGCTGCCGTTGGCGGAGGCGAAATTCACGCGCACCTCCCAGCCTTTGAGGGGTCGCGAGGAGAGCGTGAGGTTGAACCCGTCGGACGTGCGGCTGTACGTGTAGGCCGGTCCGCCGTTGCGGCCGTTGATGCCGGCCGGGTCGACGTCATTCTGGGTGCCGCCGAGGCTGGCGGTGAAATTCTGGGCCTCGGAGACGTAATAGTTGAGATTGCCGGAGACGCGATGGTCCCAGAGCCCGAACTTGAGGCCGATGTCGCGGCTCTCGCCTTTGCCGGGGGGCAGGGGCTGGTTGAAGATGTCGCGGGTGGTGTCGAAGTTGATCTTGGCGTTGGTGGAGTAGTTGAGCGAGACGCGCAGGCCCTTGACCGGCGTGTCTATGACCGCTCCGGCGGTGAGGCTGTCGTAGGTGATAGGGCCGCGCTTCAAGCCGGTGTTGGTGCGGAAGGCGGTAGCCTCCTCCGCGCGGTATCCGGCCATCGTGTCGATGCGGCCCTTCCACCACTCGCTGAACAGGCTGAAACCGTAACTGCGCTCGTCGGTGTCATCATGGTAGAAGCCGGTCACCGTGCTTTGGCCGGTCGTGGCGTTGATGGGACCCGACAGCCCGAGAGGGTTGTCCTTCGTGGGAGGCACCGCCCCCGCGTAGACCTGCGGCTGGTAGACGTAGGTCTTCCCGTTCGGGTGCACCAGCGACGTGAACGGCCACGGTTGGCCACCGATCACCTGGGTCGGAAAGATCGGCATCCAGACCGCGGGCATTGTGGTGCGCCCGGACTCGGTGGTGTTGATCTGCGCGGGATTCTGGATGGCCCGGCCCGAGGCGTCGGCCTCATAGAAGCGCCACGGCTCCTGGTTCACCCACGACTCCATGTCCTGGTAGAACACGCTCGCCTGGTGACGACCCCAGCGGCCCAGGTTCTTCTGGTAGGCGAGCGCGGCGCGATATCCGCGGGCTCCCGTGTGGAAGGGCACGGCGTTCATCGAGGGGTTGAACGACCACTGCGTTCCCACCTGGCCCGTCACCGGGTCGACGTAATTGTTACCGGGCGCGCCGGGCGCGTAGACCGTCGTCGTGGTGGTGCGCAAGGGGTCGTTGATGCGGGCGTCGTGGCCGTACCGCACTTGCAGCGCGAGACCCTCGGTCAAGGTTGCCTCGGCGACGATCGATTTGATGCCGTTCTTGTAGGCGTCGCGGTTGAAGGGGCCGATCGCCGAGTCGACCTTCGTGAGATCGAAATTGCCGCCCGTCAGCTCGCTCACATTGGGAAAAGCGACCAGGTAACGCGTGCTCTGATTGTCCACGAGCTCACCGGTGGGTAGCCGCAGGTTCGATGGGGCGCGCACCGTGACCGCTTGCGCGAAGATGGTGTCGCGCGAGAAGTGCCGCCATTCGCCGCGGATCTGGACGCGCTTCCAGGGCTGCAGGGTGCCGGAAAGATGGAGGCCCTCGTTCCGCTGGCGGGTGCCGGGTCGGAAATATTTCGTGTCGCCGCGGACCGCATTTACCCGAAAGGCGCCGTAACGGTAGCCCGCCTGCAGATCCAGGGTGTAACGCCTCGATCCTTCGGAATCACCCGTGGCCGCGAAGGTCATGGTCGGCCGGCGGTTCAGATACGCGCGCTTCGAGGCGCTCGTCACCACGCCGCCCGCATCACCCGAGCCGAAGAGGAGTGAGTTCGAACCGCCGATCGCCTCGACGCGCTCGATGTCGAACGAGTCGAGCAGGGTCGTGTCGGAGCGCAGGAAGCCGTCGCGGCGCGGGTTGTTGATCTGCAGGCCGCGCATCGTCATGCTCTTGGGGTCCTGCCGGTCGCCCTCGAGATCGCCGCGGACGTCCTCGT
>CAXRGI010000133.1:0-14300 GCA_964229935.1 Opitutales bacterium | reverse complement strand
GAGGCATCGCGGCCGGCGTAGCGGGCCTTGCGGCCGAAGGTTTCCTCGAGCTGCGGGGCGATCCAGGACCAAGCCCCCATGTTCTCGGATTCCTCCTGAGCCCAGACCAACTGAGCGCCGGCGTACTTTTTAGCGACCTCGGAAAGGCGTTTCCGGTGCAGCGGGTAAAGCTGCTCGATGCGCACAATCGCCGTGTCGAGGTGTTTGTTGCGCGTCCGGTGGTCGGCGAGGTCGTAGTAGACCTTGCCGGAACAAAGGATGAGCCGCGCGGCCGGCTGTCCGCCCGGGAACAGCGGATCGTCGATGATCTCCTGGAAAGCGCCGCCGGTGAAGTCCTCGACGCGCGAAACGGCGGCCGGGTGGCGGAGCAGGGACTTGGGCGACATGACCACGAGAGGCTTCTTGACGTCGCGTTTCACCTGGCGGCGGAGTACGTGGAAGAAGTTCGCGGGGGTGGAGATGTTAGCGACCTGGATGTTGTCCTCGGCGCAGATCTGCAGGAAGCGCTCCAGTCGGGCGGATGAGTGCTCGGGGCCCTGACCCTCGTAGCCGTGGGGCAGGAGGAGGACGATGCCGCTGGTGCGGTACCATTTCGACTCGGCGCTGGAGATAAACTGGTCGATCACGACCTGGGCGCCGTTGGCGAAGTCGCCGAACTGGGCCTCCCAGATGCAGAGCATGTCGGGGTAATCGAGCGAATATCCGTAGTCGAAGCCCAGCACCGCCGCCTCGGAAAGCAGCGAATTGTAGACGCAGAAGCGCGCCTGGTCGGACGCGAGGTGGTTCAGCGGCGCGTGGGTCGCGTTGGTCTCGACGTCGTGCAGCACCGCGTGGCGGTGGCTGAACGTGCCGCGCTCGCAATCCTGACCACTGAGACGCACGGGCGTGCCTTCGAGGACGAGCGAGCCGAATGCGAGCGCCTCCGCGAAGCCCCAGTCGATCGGACCGCCTTCCTTGAAGGCCTGCGCGCGGGTGTCGAGGAAACGGCGGATCTTCGGGTGCGGTTTGAAGTCGGCTGGCACCGCGACGAGACCCTGCGCCACGCGCGCGAGCAGGTCGGGCTTCACGCCGGTTGCGACCGGCTTGAAGTGAAAGTCCGGCTGGAAAACGGCGGTGGAGCCCTCGAAGCGGCGGGCCTCGGTGGCGGCGGCGCGCTTGGCGGACTTGGCCGTCTCGGCAGCTTTTGCCTTCTCGAGGGGTTTCTCGAGCGCTTCGGAGTATTCAGCGCGGATCGCGTCGGACTTCGACTCGGTGACGGTGCCCTCGGCGACCAGCTTGCGGGTCAACACCGCCGAGATCGGCGGGTGCGCGGCGATTTTTTTGTAGAGCAGCGGTTGGGTGAAGGCCGGCTCATCGGTCTCGTTGTGGCCGTGTTTGCGGTAGCAGACCATGTCGATGACGACGTCGCGCTGGAACTTGACGCGAAACTCGAGCGCGAGGCGCGCGACGTGGCACACGGCCTCGGGGTCGTCGCCGTTCACGTGGAAGATGGGCGCCTCGATCATCTTGGCGACGTCGGTGCAATGCACCGTCGAGCGCGAGTCGCGGGGCTCGGTGGTGAAGCCGATCTGATTGTTCACCACGATATGGAGCGTACCGCCGGTCTTGTAGCCCGGTAGCTGGGAAAAATTCATCGTCTCGGCGACGATGCCCTGTCCGGCGAACGCGGCATCGCCGTGGATGAGCAAAGGAAGCACTCGCCAGCGTTCCGCGGTCGCGCCGCGGATACGCTGACGGGCGCGGGCCTTGCCCTCGACGACCGGGTTGACGATCTCGAGGTGGGACGGGTTTGCGGCAAGGCGCACTTCCACCGTCTTCCCCGACGCGGTCTCCAGCACGGCCTCGTAGCCGAGGTGGTACTTCACGTCGCCGTCGCCACCGACGGTTTCCGGAATATAATTTTCCGAGAACTGCTCGAAGAGCACATCAAAGCTCTTGCGCATCACACTGGTGAGGATGTTGAGCCGCCCGCGGTGGGCCATGCCCATGACGACCTCTTCGACGCCCACCTTCGGGCAGTGCTCGATGATGGAGTCGACTGCCGCGACCATCGTCTCGCCGCCCTCGAGAGAAAAGCGCTTCTGGCCAACGTATTTCGTGTGCAGGAACCGCTCGAAGAGCTCGGCCTTGTGGACGCGACGCAGGATGCGGATTTTCTCGGCCTTCGAAAAATCAGGCTGGTTGCGCGAGCTCTCCATGCGCGACTCGAGCCAATGGCGCACCTCCACGTCCTGAATGTGGGTGTATTCGACTCCGATCCTGTCGCAGTAGGTCGTGCGCAGCGCGATCAGGATGTCGCGCAGCTTCATCTGGCCGCCGCCAAGGTACGTGCCGATGTCGAAGGAGGTCTCCAGATCGGACTCGCCGAGCCCGAATTGCTCAAGGGACAGCTTGGGATGCGGCGGAGGAGCTTCACCGAGCGGATCGAGGTGGGCCTCGAGGTGTCCGAGAGAACGGTAGGCGTTGATCAACTGGTGGACGCGCGACTGCTTGAGGCTGTCGATGATCGGAGCCGTGGCGTGGGATTGGGCCGCGTCGCGCGAAGCCTCCGCGAGGGCCGCGACTGGGGAATTGCCGTTGGAGCCCAGCGTAAACCCTTGAAAAAACGCGCGCCAAGTGGGGTCGACCGAGTTGGGGTCGCCGAGCCAGGCCTGATACGATGCCTCAAGGACGTCGGCGTTAGCGAGGGAGGGAAGGTTGGGACGGAACATGGATAAAAAGGGAGCCGATGAGCAACGCGGGGCGTTAATCGCCGGCTGAAGTTGGGAAAAAGAAAGTCGAGAGGTAACCACAGGGTTTCGACCGAAACAAGCGCCCGCCCCGCAACCGGGGTGATTGCAATCGCGCTTAACGTGCGCTTAAGGCTGATAAGTACTCCGACCAACCGCCATGGAACTCCAGATCAAGCGCTCCCTTGACGCCCTTCTCGTCGCTATTGCAGCGGGAGATGGTCAAGTTATTGCCCAGGAAATGGTTAAGTTGGATGAATTCCTGGCGATAGGTCGGGCGGCGATGCATCCGCAGCTCGCGCACTTCCTTCAAAATCGGAGTTACGCCAAGGCTCAGATGTTCCTGTCGGGTTCCGATGACATACCCGCGGGGATCTGCGGGGGAGGCCGTCAGCCGCGAGGATGAGCCATGGCTAAAGAAAAAATCTCCACTGCAGGCGGAGCTTCGTTGGGTCATAACCCGTTCGGGGCGCTGAATGCGGCCGGACTGCCTTCCGCTCCGCCGTCTTCGATTTCCAAAACGGCCGCGGTTTCAGTCCCGGCCGCGCCCGTGAAAAACCGGGGCCGGGTGGATATTCGGCGCGAGACGGGAGGGCGGGGTGGCAAGACGGTGACCGTGGTGGACGGATTCACCGGAATCGGCCTTCCGGAGAAGGAGCAATTGGCCAAGCGCATGCGGGCCGCTTGCGGGTGCGGCGGTACCGTCAAGGACGGTGCCATCGAGATCCAGGGCGACCAGCGCGAGACGGTCGCGCGGATACTCAATGAGGCCGGATTCCGGCCGGTCTTCTCCGGCGGCTGATCACGCCGCGAGGCCGGCGGCTAGCGCGAGCGCGCCTTTGGCGCGGTTCAGGATGTAGAGGTGGTAACCCGGTGCGCCGCGAGCGAGCAGGCCGCGGATTTGGTTCAGTGCCCAATCGATGCCGATCGTTTCGGCCACGTCGGGATTATCCGCTGCAGCCTCCAGGCGGGTTGTAAGTTGGGCGGGTAGCGTGGCGCCGCACATCTGCGTGAAGCGCTGGATCTGCTTCAGCGAAAGAACCGGCATGATCCCGGGTACGATCGGAACCGTGATTCCCACCGCGCGGCACTTATCGACGAAGCGGTGGTAAACAGCATTGTCGAAGAAGAGTTGCGTGGTGACGAACGCCGCGCCGGCGTCGACTTTGCGGCGCAAGTGGTCGAGGTCGGCGTCAAGACTGGACGCCTCCGGGTGTTTCTCCGGATAGCCTGCTACGCCGAGGCAGAAATCCGGGTGACGGGTCTTCAGCAGTTGCGCGAGTTCGCTCGCGTGGCGCAGGCCGTCCTCGGCCGGTTTAAATTCGGTTGTGCCCTTGGGCGGGTCACCGCGCAGGGTCATGATATTGCGAAATCCACCGGCGTGGATCCGGTCGGCCAAAGACGTCAGTTCCGCCCTGGAGTGTCCCACGCAGGTGAGGTGCGGCATCACGGTGAAGCCGAACTCCGCCCGTAGCAGCGCGCTTACCTGGGCGGTGCGTTCCCTCGTCGTTCCACCCGCGCCGTAAGTCACCGAGACGAAATCAGGCTGCATGCGCCGCAGGGCTTGGGCGGTCGCGCGCAACGCCTCCACACCTGCTTCATCCTTGGGCGGAAAGAATTCCAAAGAGCGGAGAGCACGGCGCTCGGCGAAGAGATCGGAAATGGGGCGATCGGGTGCCATTAGACGCATCAACGCATACGGAAGTGTTGATGCGTGTAAAGTGTGGACTCCGAGTTACGCAAAAAAGCGCGGGACGAAGGCCCGCGCTTGGGAGGAGGCTAGGGATGCCTCTAACCGGCCTATTTCTTGGGCTCGGCGGCGGGAGCGGTCGTAGCGGGCGCCGGGGCAGGTGGGGCCGCTTCGAACAGTTCATCCGCTTTTTGCGGGAGGCCTGTGAAGGTGTACTCGGCGATTTGGAACGCGCGCTTTGCCATCAACGCATTCACGGGCGCGGAGGCGTCGGAGTGGGAAACGAAGGCGAAAACGGGCCCGGCCGGGATCGTCTCGAACTCCGGAGCGAGCGGTTTGTCGTCCTTCTTTTCGCCCGACTTGGAGTCCTCTTTTTTCGCAAGTTCAGCCACACTGCCCAGGGCGGCGGGCCCGGTCTTACCGTCGGTTGAGGCCGCCGGCGGCTTGAGTTTCTTCTCCTCCGGCTTTCGGCCCATGGCCACCGAGATCGTCTTTCCATCGAACGTGGTCAGCCGAAAGGCGCGTTGGTTGGCCTTTGCCACGTTGGCGTTGGCGTCATCCGGGGCGGTGGAATCCGTGAAGCGGATGGTCCCGACGCTGCTCAGCAGCGAGGCGATGCGGTCAGCCTTCACTTTCTGTCCGGCCGGCGTCTTGTCCGCCGTCCAGGCATCTTCTTTCTTGGCACGGGAGACTGTGACCGGTCCGCCCTCGTTGAAGGGGATCTCCACCTTCGCGATGTCGTCGGGCTTGATGTTGGTGAGTTCCGCGTTGGCCCAGTTGCGCGCCTCGGTGTCGAGCCACGCGCTGAAACTGGCGAGAAACGCCTTCTGCTCGTCGCCGAAGCGGACGAAGCGTCCGCCTCCTGTTTCGGGGTTTTTACCAAGGGTAACCGTGAAAACGACTTTGTCGGAAGCGTCCAGGAGCTCGATCTTGGTGTCCTTGAACTCAAGGCGGCCGATGCGCTCGGCGTTGCTCGTCACGAGCCGTTGGAGCTTCGCCTCCGTGAGGTTTCCGACGAAGCCCGACAGCTTCCCGAAGTCGGCGGGCATGTCGAAGTAGCTCGGGACCTTCCAGGAGCCGTCCGCCTGGCGCGTGAGCTCGATGGTCTTGCCGGCGTCGGCGAGGCGTATCTTGGCCGCCTTTTCCACCATCGCGCGGTCAACCATGGGTTGGTTCAGGCGAGTGTCGGCGGGAGGCGGCGGGGCCGGGCGCTGGAGCAGATAGGCGCCGGCCGCGAGGACGGCGAGGACGATGATGGAGACAACGAGGGTCTTGATTTTCATCGCGGTGAAATGGATTGGGCGGTGACGGGGGAGGGCACGATCACTTCTTGCGGTTGCGGTAGAACCAGAAGCCGAACGCACCGATGAGAACGGGGGTGGCTAGGAGGTTCAGCACCAGCAGGCGATTCTCCAGGCGGTCGATGTCCTCCCGCAAGGCGCGGCGGATCTCGCGGCGCTCGCCGCGCATCTTGGCCTGTTGCTTCTGGAAGTCCTCGATGGCCTTGGCCATTTCCGGCGTGGCGACCAGGCGGTTGCCTTCGCCCTTCTTGCCTTGGAGCTCGCTGAGCTTCGTCTGCACCTGCTGCAGGCGGTTATCCAACTCAGTGAGCTTCGATTGGTACTGCTTCTGGGCTTCTGCCTCCATCTTCCGGACCACGTCGAACGGGCGTAGAGAAGTGCCCTTGCCGCGGATGGAGATCAGATCCTGAGAGCCTCCCAGAAACTCCACGGTGTTGGCGGCGAACGCCAGGTTATCGTTGATGGGCTGGGCGGCGGTCTGGCCGAAGAAGTTGAACTTGCGGACGCTGTAGTCGTCGAAAAGCCAGTCCGTGTCGGCGATGACGAAAAGGGTGGAAGTCGCCTTGGATTCCTTGAGCGCGGGCGCGTCGGATTTCTTTTCCTCCTTCTTCGGCTCATTCGAGCCGGCAGGCGGCGGGGTATCGGCCGGCATGCCATCGGGGAAGGCGGTCTTGAACTTGCCGGTGACAAGCGCCGCGATCGTTTTCTTACCGCTAGGGGTGATCTGCTTGGCGACATCGTCTGGCTGCGCGAATTGCAGCATCATGCTCGGCATGTCGCCAGTCTGGGAGGAAGTCTCCACCAGCGGCGTGAAGGTGAGGGAGCCGCCGGCCTTTTGGGAGACGCTGCCGGACTCGATAAACATCACCGAGTTTAGCTGGGCCGTCGCCATCGACTTGGAGTTGAAGGATTGGCGGCCGGCGAGGCTGAGCCAGACGGGGAAGCGGGCGATGTTGCCGCCTCCAGTCTGGACTTGGGTGGCGTTCTCCAAGTCACCCACGACCTTTTGGGAATCGTAGCTGATCTCGTAGGCACCGAGCAAGGAGGGCAAATCGCTGGTGACGTTCTGTGCCCCGCCGCCCATCATCATCTGCTGGGGGTTCCCCTGCCGCTTGAAGTGCTGCGACGAAGGATCGAGTGCGAGGAAGACGGGTTTGCCACCGAGGATGAACTGGTCGATCGCGAACTGAAGCTTCGGTGAGAGGCCTTGGGGGTGGACAACCATCAGCGCGTCGAGGTCGCCCGGCAGCTCGGTGGCCGAGGATTCCACGGAAACGATGCGGAAGGATTGTTCCAACTCGGTCATGACCGTCTGGGACGGCTGCGGCTGCCGCCGCATCATCATCATCATCTGCATTTCCTGAGGGCTGGTGCCTTGCAGCGGCAGGCTGGTGATCAGGCCTAGCTTCCGCTTATCGAGCTGCTGGACGCTGTAGATGAGCTTCGACAAGTCATACTCTAGGAACTGCTCCCGTTGCGGGGTGAAGGCCGCGATCGTCTTCTGCTGGTCTGCTTGGGTTACGATCAGGCCGAAGAAGAATTGTTCGCCGCCTTGCTGGGCTACTTGAGGCGTGAGACCGGCCGCGGTGGCTTTCTCCTCCTCGGGCGTGTCGGGCCGAGGGTTGATCACGTTGAGCGTGACCTTGCCGCGGGCTGCGCGGACGTACTGGCGAAGCATCTCCTGCACGCGGGCCGCGTAGTTCTTGTACGCGATGGGCAGGCCGCTGGCGTCCTTGGAGAAATAGAGGTCAACGGTGACCGGCTCCTCGATCTTGCCGAGCATGCGACGGGTGCCGTCGGAGAGCGAGTAGATCGACTCCGCGGTGGCGTCGACGCGCACCGGCACCGACGAAGCGAGGTAGTTTACTAGCACGAGGCCAACGACGAGCAGGCCGATGGCTATGGATTTGCTGCCGAATTTCATGGCGGGAGCGGAATTCCGGGTTGGGGTTCAGCGTTCGAGCACGACCACGTTCAGAAAGAGCGTGAAGCCTATGAGCGACAGGAAGAAGATGACGTCCTTGGGATCGATGATGCCCTTGGTGAAGGCGTCGAAGTGGGTGATGAAACTGAAGTTTGCCAGCGCGTCGGCCACGGCGAGGGGGAGGAAACTCTCCAGCGTTTCCGTGAAGCTGCTGAACCCCAGGAACAATAGAACGGCACAAGCTCCGAGGCTGATGACAAAGCTGATGACTTGGTTCTTGGTCATCGCCGAAGCCAGCGCGCAAACGCCGAGGTAGCCGCCGGCCATAAGAACGGCCCCGAGATAGGTCGTGACGATCACACCCCAGTCGGGGTCACCAAGGTAGCCTACAGTGAAGGCCATCGGTACGCTGAGCAGAACTGCGATGGCCAGGAAGGCCCAGCCGGCGAGGAACTTCCCCAGCACCGCCTCCAGAGTGGTGACCGGAAGGGTGAAGAGCAATTCGACGGTGCCGGAGCGTTTCTCTTCGGACCACAACCGCATGCCGACCGCGGGAACAAGAAACATGAAGAGCCATGGGTAGAACGTGAAATAGCTCTCCATGCTCGCGACGCCCGCCCGGAAGAAGCCGCCGTAACGGGAGAAGGCGAGGGACACCGAGATGCCCAGGAACGCGACCAGGAACACGTAAGCGACCGGCGATCGGAAGTAGCCGAGGAACTCGCGTTTGAAGATCGGAGTGATTTGGCGCATGGCGTGAGGGATAGGAAATGTCGTGGTCTGAAGGTGCCGCTCAGATGTCACCGCGGGTGAGCTCCCGGAAAATTTCGTCCAGACGGGCGCCTGGCTTACGGGACCGAAGACTTTCGGGTGTTTCGTCGGCCACAACCCGGCCCTGAGAGATAATGATCACCCGGTTGCAGATGGCATCTACCTCCTCAAGGATGTGCGTGGAGAGAATCACTGCCTTCTGAGCCGCCATGCTCTTGATCAGGGATCGCACCTCGTTCTTCTGATTGGGATCGAGGCCGTCGGTAGGCTCGTCGAGCACGAGTGCGGCCGGATCGTGGAGCAAAGCCTGCGCGAAGCCGACGCGCTGCTTGAAGCCTTTCGATAGTGTTTCGATGCTTTGCGAACGCACAGGATTGAGATGCGTCAGGCCGATCGCGCGATCAACCGCCGCACGGGCCGCGTCCTTGGCCCTGAAGCCGCGCACCTCGGCGATGAAGCCGAGAAATTCGGCCACCGTCATCTCGGGGTAGGCGGGCGCGCTCTCGGGGAGATAGCCCAGTTTGCTCTTAACCGCCACGGGATCTTCCGTGACGTCGATACCGTCCACCGTGGCCCGGCCGGCATCAGGACGGAGGAAGCCGGTGAGCATCTTCATGGTGGTGGACTTCCCGGCCCCGTTGGGCCCGAGGAAGCCCAGGATGTCCCCGCGTTTGACGGTAAAGCTGACGCCGTCGACCGCGCGTTTCTGTCCGTAGGTTTTAACGAGTCCTTTGACTTCAATCATGGTGTCTTTCGGAAAGCGGGAGGTTTCCTGAGTTGAGATCTGATTTTGCGTGGGATGAGCGCTCCGGACTTTAGGGGGCGCTACAAATTCGGGACTGGGAATCGATCAAGAAAAAATGGCAAGTGGGTTTCCTTCGTCGCCCGGCGCGGTTCCGGAGGCTGAACGGCTCCCTGAGCCATCTTCGACTTCAGGCCAGCAAACTGCGGATTTCGATCATCGACCGGAGCAGAGCCCCTTGGTTTTCCCGATGCCAAAGTGCGGCTTGTCGCGCCATGGCGGTGGCAGCTTCGCGGTCGGATAAGAGGAGAACAACCTCGCGCGCCAGTGCGCCGGGATCCGCCACGGTCCTGGCTGCACCTCTCGCAACCAATTCATTGGCGATGGTCCGGAAGTTAGACATGCCCGGCCCGATCAGTAGCGGTTTTTCGAGTGCGGCCGCTTCCACCGGGGTCTGTCCCTCGGTATGCGGCGGTAGGCTTTTGCCCACGAAGACCACGTCGGCGAGCTGGATCAGCCGCCTCAATTCACCGGTGGTGTCGGCGACTGCCACATCGACGGTGGTTGCCGCGGGTCCGTGGGATCGAAAATGCACGGAAACGCCTTCGTCCCGCAGGAAAGATTCAATTTCGACACGGCGTTCCGCGTGGCGCGGAACTAGAAGCAGCGAGCCTACGCGGCCCTGCGCTTGGGCAGAGCGCCACGCGGCGAGCAAAGCTGCTTCCTCGCCCGGCCAGGTCGAGGCTCCGAGCAGCACGGGTCCCTCCCGGAGGCCCAGCTCCTTACGCAGGCGCGCCGCATCGGCTGCATCCATTGGCGCGATGCTTACATCTAGTTTCAGATTTCCGACCGTAGTGACTCGCGAGGCTGGGATCCCCAAGGCGATAAGGCGTTCCGCGTCCTGCTTGGACGCAGCGAGGTGCAATTTGATTCCGTCGAGGCAGATTCGTGCCGCGCGGCCAAGCAAGCGAAGCCGTCGGAACGTGCGGTCGCTCAGGCGGGCGTTGAGGCTGACGACGGGCACGCCAAGTCTGGTTGCCTGGCTCAGGTGCTCCGGCCAGCGTTCTCCTTCGATAAGAATCACAAGGTCGGGCTTGATCGCGCGCCATGCCCTTTTGACGAACGGCTGCCAGTCCAACGGGAAGTACCCTATCTTCTTCACGACGTCGGAATGGCGTTCGATGGCTATTCTCCGGCCCGTGCTGGTGGTGGTGGTAAGATAAGTTTCAGCGCCGGCCGCCTTCAATTCCCGCAGTAATGGTCCGATTGCCAGCATCTCGCCCACGCTCACCGCCTGAACCCACACCCGGAGGCCTTCCTTGTTTTTCGGCAGATCCGGGTGTGAGCCAAATCGCTGTCCGAAGTCTTCCCCGTAGCCTCCACGGCGTCGCATCCGCAGAAGGTAGGCAGGGGCCAGCACCACCAGCGCGGGCGCAAATAGGATTCGGTAAAGCCAGATCATCACAGCTACGGATGAGGATTCCGGTGTCATCGCGCGGGCTGGTGCAAAGAAAATCAACCGTAACCTCCTCTGATTCACGGTTCAGAAGGCTGCGAATCTGGCTCGCGGTTTCCAGGCTTCGGGGCGCGTGAGTTTCGCGAAACCAACGTGCTGCGCGGGCTCTCGGTTCTGCGGGCCCGAATGACCTTGGATCCCTCCGCGAGCGAATTTTTAGCATTCCGGAACTAAAAAAATGCGGCCCAAGCAAAAAGACGCTTGCGCCGCGGCCCGCGCTCTGAAGCCTCGACCGTTCAGCTTAATCGTCAGTTACAGGTAGCTAGCCTCCGCTGGTCGCCTCTCTCAGACGTGGTCCAAGCCTCCATTGGGAAGTTTGGATCGCAAGTTGTCCTACTTCCGGCGAAAAAGTGCTTGCCCGCTTCTTCGCGAAAAGTAGGGTTATCCCCTTTTCGTTAATTTTCACTCTAAGACTCTCTCCTTCAGCATGCCAACCATCAACCAGCTTGTGCGCAAAGGCCGCCGCAAGGTGACCGCCAAGTCGAAGTCTCCAGCTTTGGCTGGAAATCCCTTCCGTCGTGGTGTGTGCGTGCAGGTTATGACCCGTACTCCCAAGAAGCCGAACTCTGCGATCCGCAAGGTTGCCAAAGTTCGTCTTACCAACGGCAACGAAGTCATTTCCTACATCCCCGACGAGGGCCACAACCTACAAGAGCACTCGATCGTCCTGGTGCGCGGTGGCCGCGTAAAAGACCTTCCCGGTGTGCGTTACCACATCGTGCGCGGCACTCTCGATGCCACGGGCGTCGAGAAACGGCGCCGTTCCCGGTCTAAGTACGGCGTCAAGCGCCCGAAGGCTGCCAAGTAATTCAACGAAATTCAACTTAGTCGTCGTCCATGTCACGCCGTCACAGAGCTCAGAAGCGCCAAGTAGTTCCGGACATTCGTTACAACAGCCCGTTGGTTGCCCATCTGGTTAATGTCGTGATGAAAAGCGGTAAGAAGAATCTCGCCCAAAGGATTGTTTACGGTGCCTTCGAGAAAGTGTCGGAGAAGCTCGAAAAGGGCGACCCCGTTGACCTCATGCTTGGCGCTCTGGAAAACGCGCGTCCGCGCCTCGAGGTGAAGAGTCGCCGGGTAGGTGGTGCCACCTACCAAGTTCCTGTTGAAATCTCCTTTGAACGTCAGGAGTCTTTGGCTCTCCGCTGGATTGTCGAGGCTGCCGGTAGTCGCAAGGGCGTACCGATGAAGGACGCGCTAGCCGCCGAGATCATCGACGCCTACAACAATACCGGTACCGTGGTTAAGAAGAAGGAAGACACCCACAAGATGGCTCAGGCGAACCGTGCCTTCGCCCATCTCCGCTGGTAACATCTCTGATTTCGCCCGCCATGGCATCTGCTTCCGCTCCGGTAATCACTGTCGTCACTGACAAGGCCAAGGTTTCCAAGGCTAACGCCAAGGACCGTCCGTTCCCCTTGGAATGGACCCGAAATATCGGTATTGCTGCGCATATTGACGCCGGTAAGACGACGACGACCGAGCGCATTCTCTTCTACTCCGGCGCCGTGCACAAGATGGGCGAAGTCCACGAAGGCACCACGGTTACTGATTGGATGGAACAGGAACGTGAGCGCGGCATAACGATCACCGCAGCGGCTATTTCGTGCGCTTGGAACGCCTCTTGTGGCCCGTGGAAGGGTATCAAGCAGCGGATTAACATTATCGACACCCCTGGGCACGTGGACTTTACGGCGGAGGTTGAGCGCTCGCTCCGCGTGCTGGATGGCGCCGTCGCCGTTTTCTGCGCGGTGGCAGGCGTGCAGCCTCAGTCTGAAACCGTCTGGCGGCAGGCTAATAAATATAAAGTCCCGCGTGTAGCATTCATTAACAAAATGGATCGCGTGGGCGCCGACTTTTTCCGCGCGGTTTCCGAGATGCGGGATAAGTTGAAGGCGAACGCGCATCCACTGTTCATACCAATTGGCAAGGAAGATCAGTTCAGGGGTTTGGTCGATCTAGTGCAGCAGGTTGCTTACATCTTTGATGATACAACCGATCCGCTAGGGATGACACCTGTTACGGCGCCTATCCCTTCGGAAATGGCCGCTCAGGCGAAAGAGTATCGGGACAAGCTGATCGAGGCGGTCTCTGATTTCGATGATGTCATTGCTGAAAAGTACCTGGGTGGTGAGGAAATTTCGATCAACGAGTTGATGCTCGGCATCCGTAAGGCGACCATCTCCCTTCAGTTTACCGGAGTTATTCCAGGATCGGCTTTTAAGAAGAAGGGCGTTCAGCGTCTGCTGGACTGCGTGGTCAATTATTTGCCCAGCCCGATCGACGTTCCGCCCATGACTGGCCAGAATAGCGACGGAGCCGAAGTTCCCGCCTCCGTGGACGATGCTGGTAAACTCGCGGGTCTTGCATTCAAACTCTGGACCGATCCCTTCGTCGGTAAGTTGGTGTTCTATCGTGTCTACACCGGGACCGTAACGAAAGGAATGTCCGTTTACAACCCGCGTACCCGTCGCAGTGAGCGTGTTTCACGTCTCGTACTCATGCGAGCGATCGATCGTGAGGATATCGATATTGCCTACTCGGGCGACATTTGTGCAGTGGTTGGGGTCAAGGAAGTCATTACTGGTGACACGTTGTCCCACGAGGACTTTGATATTCGGCTTGAGCCCCCGACCTTCCCTGAGCCCGTAATCTCGATGTCTATCGAGCCGAATTCTAAGGGCGACCAGGAAAAGATGTCGACGGCCCTCCAGCGTCTTGTAGCCGAGGATCCCACCCTGCGGGTGAAGACCGACCCCGATACCGGACAGACTATTTTGGCCGGCATGGGTGAGTTGCACCTCGATATCATCCGGGATCGCATGAAGCGTGAGTTTAAGGTTGAGGCCACTGCTGGTAAGCCTCAAATAGCCTATCGGGAGACTGTGACGCGTGCCTCTGACGGCGAGGGTAAGTTTATCCGTCAATCCGGAGGCAAGGGCCAATATGGTCACGTGATTGTAAAGCTTGAGCCCAACCAGAAGGGTAAAGGTGTTGAGGTTGTTAATGAAATTGTCGGCGGCGCTATTCCCAAAGAATTCGTGAAGCCAGCGACCGACGGGATTCTTGAAGGTGCTAACAACGGAGTTGTAGCTGGTTATCCGGTGGTCGATGTCATCGTGCGCATCGTGGATGGAACATTCCACGAGGTAGACTCTTCCGAACTGGCTTTCAAAATGGCCGGTATCTTCGCCCTCAAGGAGGCGATGAAAAAGGCCAATCCCATCCTATTGGAGCCCATTATGCAGGTCGAGGTTACCACTCCGGAGGATTATCAGGGGGACCTCATGGGGGACATCAACCGGCGCCGCGGTCAGATTCAAGGAATGGAGAATAAAGCGGGTGCATGCATCATAAATTCTTTCGTGCCGCTTGAGACTTTGTTCGGTTATGTAACCGATATTCGCTCTCTATCCAAGGGCCGCGCCTCCGCGTCAATTACCCCTTCGCACTTCGAGCAGGTTCCCAATTCTCTGCTCTCCAAGATTGTAGAGTCTTCCTCGCGCGCTCCGGCCCGCACCTGAACCCTCGTTCTTTTTACGCCATGAAAGGCCAACGAATTCGTATCAAGCTGCAAGGTTTTGACTATCGCGTCATCGACCAATCGGCGCAGGACATAGTCGAAAC
>CAXRGI010000132.1:0-17462 GCA_964229935.1 Opitutales bacterium | reverse complement strand
GTCGATCTGGCCGGGCAGGGCCTCGTGTCCGAAGTCGGGGTACAGCACCAAATCCTTGTTCGACGTGATGCGGTTGTAGGCGGCGAACTGCGTGCTCGGCGGGCAAACGGTGTCCATCAGGCTCGTGAACATGAGCACGTCGGCGCGGATGCGGGGCGCGAGGTGTTGGACGTCGATGTAGCCCAGCCGGTTGAAGATCGCGGCCTCGCGCTCGTGCCGCGGATCGAAGGCGCGGAAGAAGAGCCGCAACTCCTCGTAGGCGTCCGTCGCGAGATCCAGTTCCCAGACGCGCTGGAAGTCGCACAGGAAGGGAAACACAGGGGCGGTGCGACGTATACGCGGTTCCAGCGCGGCGCAGGCAAGGGCGAGCGCGCCACCCTGCGAGGCGCCCCAGCAGCCTACCCGTCCGGGATCGACCTCGGGCCGGGCCATCACGACCCGCGCGAGTTGCACGGTGTCGAGGAATACCTGCCGGAAGAGTAGTTTCGCGGGATCGGGATCCTCCAGCCCGCGGATAATATGGCCGCGGAGCGTGGGGCCGGCCACGCGCGTGGTGTCCTCCGATTTGCCGCCCTGGCCGCGGCAATCCATCGCCGCAAGGCAGATGCCCTCCGCGGGCCAGCCGAACTTGTCGAGCCAGTCGCCGCTGTGCCCGGTGTAGCCGTGAAACTGCAGGACCGCCGGGTGCTTAACGCCGATCGCCGCGCGAGGCCGCAGGTACTTCGCGTAGATCCGGGCGCCGCCGACGCTGGTGAACCAGAGGTCGAAGCACTCGACGTGTTCCGAGCAGACGACGCCCGCGGGCTTGAGCTCCGGCCGCGGATCGGTCGCGGCCAATTCCTTGAGCGCGTTTTCCCAGTACGCGTCGTGATCGTCGGGACAAGGGTTGCGCCCGCGGTAGTCGCGCAGTTTCTCCAAGGGCAGGTCGATGAGCGGCATGGGTAAGCGTGAGTGCGCGTGAGGCGAAAATCCCGCGCCTCAAAAAACCCGGATGAACGAGCGTGGTCCGACGTCGATCAGGGGAGAACCAGCCGGCGTCGAGGTGCTGCGGACAAAACGCCCGTTCTCATCAAACACCGCGATTTCCCCCGGCTGTTCGGGCAGGGGGGCGTGGTATTCCCGTTGATCGGAGTCGAACGCCAGCGCGGGACCGGCGCGCCGTTCGAGGCTAACTTCCGCGACCTTCCGGCCCGTGAGGTCGTGGGCGGTGACGCGACGACCCTCGTCGCCGAGAACCAGCAGCATGTCTTTGACCATGTCGAAGGCGAGGCCGGTCGCGCCGGAAGCCGGGTTCTCCAGCGTGAGTTCGCCGAGGTATTTCCCGAGCCGCGTGCAGTAGAGCAGCCGACCAGGGGTCGGTCCGAGCAGGTAAACGTAACCGTCGCGCGGGCGGATCGCGAGGTCGCCCGTTCCCTCAGGCGCGCCGTTGATCTCCAGCTCGCGCTTGATCGCCCGGGCGGGGCGGTCGACGACGCGGATGCGGTTGCCCGGCGCGAGGCGCAGGAAGAAGTGGTCGGTGTAGGGATCGTAGGCGAAGCCGGTCACGCGATCCTCCTCCTTAAGGAAGCTCGGCACCTCGGCCTTGGTGCTCGCGCCCAGGTCCAGCACCGTGCGGTCCCCGCCGGCCGTGAGGGTGTAGATGTGCAACGGTCCGCGGGTGGCGCAGCCGCTGAGCGCGACGGTGAGCGCGACAATGGCCGCGCGGACCGCCACCGGTTTTCGCGTTGCCCCGGCGCGGGACCAACCCGTCACTGCGCGCATGAAAGTCGCGTTCATCAGCGGTACCAGCATCGTGAATTCGACCCTGTTCTCCGCGTGGGAGACGGCGAAGGTCGAGACCAATCACGGTCCGGTGACCTTCCGGCGCCGGGGGGACCATGTGCTCCTCAATCGCCACGGTTTCGGCACGCCGCTGCCGCCGCATTCGATCAACCACCGCGCCAACATCGCCGCGATCTCCGCCTTGGGTTTCCGCGATGTCGTCTCGCTCAACTCGGTGGGTTCGCTTCGGCCGGAGCTGCCGCCCGGCACCTTTGTGTCGTGTTCGGACTACGTCTGCCTGCAGCAGGGGCCGGCGACCTACTTCGACGACGAGCTCAAGGGTGGGGCGCCCGGGATCGCTAACAACCTGATCCCGCGCATCATCGCGGGGCTCGCGCCGGAATTCGCCGTGCATCCCGGCAAGGTTTACGTGCAGATGCAGGGGCCGCGTTTCGAGACCAAGGCCGAGATCCGCGTGATCCGCAGCTGGGGGGATGTCGTCGGCATGACGGCCGCGCACGAGGCCGACCTCTGCACGGAGACCGGGCTTAATTACAACAGCCTCGCCCTGATCGACAATTACGCCAACGGCCTCGAGGGCACCGAGATCGACTTCGCGCGTTTCAAGGAACTGGTGCGGGAAAACCAGGCGCGGGTGAACCGTCTGTTCGAGCGGATGCTGGCGATCCTCGGGAGCTGAGTATTCCGAAACTCCCGGCTTGCGGGATGCCGGCTGCGGTGGCGCGCTCTTGGTCGTGCTCCTTACCCCGCCCCTCGCGCTGACGCTCGGTCCGGTCACGGTTCTCGGCCTCAGCATCGTCCTCATCGTGCTCGCGATCGCGTGGCTGCGCATCCACGCGTTCTTCGCTTTGTTCTTCGCGGCGCTCTTCGTGGGTCTTGCCACCGCGCTCGGTCAGACCGGCCCGGGGCGTTTCGCAAAGGCGGTGGAGTCCGCGATGGCCGAGTTCGGCATCGCGGCCGGCAAAATCGGGTTCACCATCGCGGTGGCGTCGGTCATCGGCGTGGCGCTCATGGAGAGCGGTGCGGCCGACAAGATCATCCGCCGGTTTATCGCGGTGCTCGGCGAGGCGCGGGCGGCCTTCGCGCTCATGGCGTGCGGCTTCGTTTTGGCGATCCCGGTCTTCTTCGACACGGTCTTCTTCCTGCTGGTGCCGCTGGCCCGCGCGCTGAGCCTGCGCACCGGTAAGAACTACCTCCTCTACGTGCTCGCGATTTGCGCCGGTGGCGTGATCACGCACGGCCTGGTGCCGCCCACGCCGGGTCCGCTGGTGGTGGCGGAGACGCTGAAGCTCGACCTCGGTGTCGCCATCGTGGGCGGCCTGTTATTCGGCATCCTACCCGCCCTCGCCGGGCTGGGCTTCTCCCATTGGATCAACGCCCGCTCCCCGGTGCCGCTGAGAGAGACGGCCGGTTCATCGCTGGCGTCGCTCGAGGCCGTGGCGTCGCGCAAGGAGGAGGAACTGCCCGGGTTTTTCGTGTCGATCGCTCCCGTGGCGCTACCGGTGATCCTGATCGCCACCGCTTCGTTCCTCGGGCCGGTGCGCGCCTCCATGCCCGCGGGTTTGATGGACGCCCTCGATTTCCTCGGTAACAAGAACATCGCCCTGCTGCTTGGCGCGCTGATCGCGCTCGCGGTCTACGTGAAGCAGAAGGCCGTGGGTTGGCGCCAGCTGGGCGACATCATCGGGCCGCCGCTGGAGACGGCGGGCGTGATCATCCTTATCACCGCGGCGGGCGGCGCCTACGGAGCGATGATCAAGAACGCCGGCGTGGGCGAATCGGTGCGCGTGCTCGCGACGAACGGCGGCATGAGCCACGTGCTGGTCGCCTGGCTGCTTGCGGCGGTCATCCGGGTGGCGCAGGGCTCGGCCACCGTCGCCATGATCACGGCCTCCTCCATCATGCTCTCCATCGCGGGTCCGGAGGGGTTCGGCGTGCACTTGTTCTACATCTACCTCGCGGTCGGCTACGGCGCCACGACGCTCTCCTGGATGAACGACAGCGGCTTCTGGGTGTTCAGCCGGCTGGGCGGCCTGACCGAGGGCGAGACGCTGCGCAGCTGGACCGTGCTGCTCACGGTGATCTCAGTGGTCGGCCTTTTGCAGGCGCTGGTCGCCTCCGCGCTCTGGCCGCAGCTCTGGTTCTGAGCCAAGGACTGTTGCGTTGAGCCGCGACCCGCCTGGTCGCGCGGCAAAACCATTTGCGCGGACCGTCGCCCCGCCTACGGTCCCAGCAATGAGCGACTTTGTGGCGGCGGGCCGGATCACCGAGGCCAGGCGGGCGCTGGACCGCGTGCGCGAAAACATGCGCGCCACTATCCGCGGCAAGGACGACGTGATCGACCACGTTCTCGTGTGCCTCGCGGCCGGCGGGCACCTCCTGCTCGAGGATCTGCCCGGCGTGGGCAAGACCACTCTCGCCTACTCGCTCGCCCGTTCCCTCGACTGCTCGTTTTCGCGCATCCAGTTCACCAGCGACCTCCTGCCGGGTGATGTCACCGGTGTCGCGATCTACGACGAGACGACGCGCGAGTTTCTCTTCAAGAAGGGGCCGGTCTTCGCGAACATCGTCCTCGCCGACGAGATCAACCGCACCACGCCGAAGACCCAGTCGGCCCTACTCGAGGTGATGGACCGGGCGCGCGTCACGGTGGATGGCGAGCCGCATCCGGTGGGCGCGCCGTTCATGGTGTTCGCGACGCAGAATCCCGTCGACTACGAGGGCACATTCCCGCTGCCGGAGAGCCAGATGGACCGTTTCCTCATGCGGCTGCGGATGGGTTATCCGGGAGCCGAGGATGAACGCGAAATCCTGCGACGCGCGCACGGCGGCTACGATGCGATCTCGGTCAATCCCGTGCTCACGCGATCGGAGGTCGTGGCGCTGCAGGCGCTCGTGCCGCAGGTCTACGTGGAGGACAGCGTCATCGATTTTATCCTGCGGATCGTGGCCGCCACCCGGACGGAGACGGAGTTCCGGTGCGGCGTGAGCGTCCGCGGCGGCCTCGCGCTGCGCGCGGCCGCCCAGGCCCGGGCGCTCGCGCGCGGTCGTGATTTCGTGGTGCCGGAGGATGTGACCTCCCTCGTCGAACCGGTGCTTGCCCACCGGCTTACCCCCGCGCGGCCGACCAGTGACGCGTTGGAGGAACGGCGCGCGGTGGCGGCGGCGCTCAAGCGTCTGGTCGGCGCGATCCCGGCCCCGGCCTGATCCATCCGGCGATGGCCATGGCGGGAGATCGCGATCCGATCGCGCCGGGCTTCGCGGCCGGGCGCGATGTCGTCAGCGGTTGGGCCGGCACGGGAGGGGAGGAGAAACGCGCGCCGTTCACCTGGAACGCCCTGCTGTGGTCGATGGTGTGCCCGCGCCGCGGCCACCGTCTGCTGCCGACGGTGGCGGGCACTTTGCTGATCGCCGTGGCCTTCGGCATCGGCGCGGCCGCTTACAACTCCTCCAACAACATCCTCTTCATCACGCGGTCGCTGCTGCTTTCGTGCCTGATGTTCAGCGGCCTGCTCTCGTGGATGAACCTTCGGCGGGTCCTTTGGCGACTACGCCTCGCGGGTCCGTTGCGGTCCGGGCACGACGCGGTCGTTACGGCGGAGCTGAAGAACGGCCGACGGTTTCTTCCCGCCTACGGGCTCTGGCTCGATTTCTCGGCGCGTCCCGTCGACGACGAGGGAAAAGGGGCGGAGTCGACCTTCACCGCGCGCGCGGCCGACATCCGCGCCGCGCTGGCCTCGGCGGAGCGAGGGGAGCGCCGTGCGCGAATACCCCTGGCGGACCGTATCGCGCCCAAGGGACAGGCGGCGGTGGAATGGATCCTGCGTCCGGAACGTCGCGGCCGCCTGCGGGTCGAGCTGGCCGGCGTGGCTTCCCTGTTTCCCTTCGGATTCCTTCGGAAGGACGTCGGGGCAGGGCAGCGGGTGGAGGCCGTGGTTTGGCCGGCGCCGGTGGATTACCGCCGCTTTGGTACCCCCGGGGCGAAGCGGCGCGGGGAGGGTGAACGTGAGCGCCGGGCCGGTGGCGGTTCCGACCTGCTGGGGCTGCGTCGTTACGCGACGGGTGACTCGCACCGTTTGGTGCACTGGAAGGCGAGCGCGCGCTCGGGTACGCTGTTGGTGCGTCAATTCTCGGCCGAGAGCTCCGAGGGGTGCTCGCTGTGGATCCGAACGGATCGTGAGCTCTGGCCCGAACCCGCGCGATTCGAGCTGATGGTCAGTTTCGCCGCGACCTACGCGGAGGACCTTTTCCGGCAGGGTCGGCTGCGGGCGGTCGCGATTGGCCGGGAGGCGCCCCGGCCCGTGCGTGGCGTGCGGGACCTCGAGGATCTGCTCGACCGTCTGGCGCTGGCGACTCCCTCCCGGGAGTCCGGCGAACAAGCGACTCCGGATCCGCGGTCTGGTCGCGGCAGCACGGTGGTGTTCGCGCCGGAGGGGCCGCATGGCGTGGCGGCGTTTGCTGAAGGGATCAAGGTGGCCTCGGCATGAAGGCGCTGGAAAAACCCGCGGTGCGTCTCACGGCCGAGGAATTCCGTCTGCTGCGCTGGGGCCTGGGCGCGGCGCTGAGCGTGCTCGGCGCCGCCACGGTCCTTTACATGGAAATCGAGGCGCCGGTCTTGATGGCCTTGGCGTTCGCGGCGGCGGTGGTGACGGCGCTGCGTCCCGCGCTGCCGGCGCACGTGCCGCGGCTCGTCCACACGCTGGCTTTTCCCGTTATCGTCCTCCTGTTCGCGGCCGACCTCTGGCGCGGCGGTGAACTGCTTCCCGCGGTCGTGCGGCTGGGCCTGCTGCTTTTGATCTACCGCAATATTTCCTACCGGAAACGAAGGGATGACCTGCAGGTGATCCTGCTCGGGCTGTTCCTCGTCATCGTGGCCGGCGTGCTGACGGTCTCTCTCACCTTCGCCGCGCATCTGCTGGTTTACGCCGCGGTCGCACTCGCGCTCCTGCTGGTGATGACCCTCGGCGAGGCGGCGGAAACCTCGGCCCCTTCGGAGCCGGCCGGCGGGGTGCCGGCCTGGGCGCGCGCGGCGGATTGGCGGGCGTTGTGGCGGCGTCTCGCCGCGGTCGCAGACTGGCGCGCGGTGGGTCTGGGCGCCGCGTTGTTCGCCGGCTTGGTCGGGCTCTCGGCGCTGCTGTTTCTCGCGATCCCGCGTTTCCAATTCGAGAACAGCATGTTCATCGAGCGGCTGGTCTCTCGGAAGGCGCGGTCCGGTTTTGCGGAGACCATCCAGCTGGGGCAGGTCAGCGAGATCCAACTCGACTCGTCGGTGGCGCTGAGCGTCGACGTCGCGGACCAGACCCGTCTTCCGGCGATGCCGTATTGGAGAATGCTGGTGCTCGACGATTACGCGGCGGGCGTGTTCCGGCAGTCGCCCGCGCTGCGCGGCCAGTTCCGCGGGGAGCGTTCGGCCGCGTTTTTGCCCGGGGCGGGGCCGCGGGAATCGGAAGGTGCGGAAATCTGGACATTTTATTTGGAGGCCGGAGTGAGCCGCTATTTGCCTCTGACCGGCCCGTTCAGCGGTCTGCGTTTCCGCGAGTCGGTCGCTTTCCGTCATGCCCCGGGACCTTCGCTCGTGGCGCTGCGCGACGAACCGGTTGCCATGATGGCCTACCGGGTCGAGGCGCCGGAGCACGGTCCGTTGCTTCGTGATCCGGATTTCGCGGCGCGTTGGGCGGCGCGCGAGCCGGGTGGCTCGCGGGGCACTCCGCCCTACACCAGGCTCGCCTTGAGGGAACCGGACCGCGAGGCGTTGCGGAAGGTGTCGGTGGAGATCGCGGGCGGGGCCAGCCTGGCGGCTCCGGAATTCGCGCGGCGCGCCAGCGAGTGGCTGCGCCGGCGTCACGCGTATTCGTTGAATCCTTCGATCCCGCGCGGTGACGTCGACCCGGTCGTGGGATGGCTCGTTTCCGACGGTGCCGGCCACTGCGAGCTCTTCGCGGGATCCCTCGTGCTGCTGGCACGTGCCGCGGGGCTGCCCGCACGGGTCGTCACGGGATTCCGCGGCGGCAGCTGGAACGCCTATTCCAATAACTTCACGGTGCGGAACTCCGAGGCCCACGCATGGGCGGAGATTTTCGACGAGGCCGCCGGCGGTTGGCGGCGTGCGGATCCGTTGCAACCCGAGGGGGCGGACCAGGGCGTGGGCGCTGCCGGACCGGCCGCCGCGGTGGCGCGGATCGACCGCAGCTGGACGGCCCGCTTGGACAGCCTGCGGGTCTTCTGGTACCGGCGGATCGTGAGTTTCGACGACCGCGCTCAGGCGGAGGCGCTGCGTTCGGTGAAGGAGGCGGCGCGCGATTCCAGCCGGTGGCTGGTGGATAGTTTGGCGGCTTGGGCCGACTCCGCGCGGGGTTGGTTGTCCGGCCCATGGGATGCGCGCCGATGGGGTATCGGTGCCGCCACGCTGGGCGCGGTCGCCTTCTTCGGCTGGGTTTTCTTCACGGGGCGCTGGCGCTGGCGCGGAGGCGGTGTCCGGAGGCCGGATCCGGTGCGTCGCGAGGCCGCGCGCTGGCTGGTGTCGCTGCGCCGCGCAGCGGGCGGCGATGTTTCGTCGTGGCGAGTCGCGGCTGACCTCGAGCGGTTGCGGTTCGGGGCGCCCGCGACGTGGCCTGATCCGGGACGGACGTTCGCCGAGGCGCGGCGGGCGGTGCGCGCGGCGCGAAGGATTCGTCCGGTCAATCCGAGGACTTGAACGGCACCTTCAGTCCCGCCCCGGCCGGCGAAAGACTTTCCTGCCAGGCTTGGAGAATGGCGTGGGCGACCGGGCTCGCGTAGCGGCCGCCACCGGTTTCCTCGCCGGGGGTGTCGCCTTCGATCGCGACGGCGATCGCGATGCGCGGGTCCTCGACGGGGGCGAAGGCGATGAGCCAGGCGAAGTTGATCATGCCCTTTTCGGTCTGCTTCTGGGCGGTACCCGTCTTCGCGGCGATGCGCAGTCCCGGCAGCGGCGGGAGCACGCGCGGGTCGTCGAGAATGCGGGCGGTGCCGAACGGGCGGCGGGTGACCTGCTCCATTCCCGTGAGCAGAGCCGCACGTTGGTCCGGATTCAGCCCGATGGGCTCCGTCCGCTGACGTGGCCGATTTGGATCATGCAGGAGGAATGGCCGGGTGCGCACCTCGTTGCGCGCGACCGACGCGGCGAAGCAGGCCATCTGCAGCGGGGTCACGTCGACGAAACCCTGGCCGATGGCGAATTGGGCCGTGTCGCCGCCCTGCCACGCCTCGCCGGTCACGCGGCGCTTCCACTCCGGGTCGGGGATGATCATGCGCCGGGTCTCGTCGGGCAGGTCGATCCCCGTCGGCTGGTCGAGGTGGAATCGCCGGGCCTCGCGGGCGAGTGCCTCGGGGCCGATCGCCATGCCCTGTTGGTAGAAGAAAACGTTGCAGCTCTTCGTGATCGCCATGACCAGGTCGATCTCGCCATGGGCGTGGCCGTCGTGGCAGGCGAAGGAGCGGTTGCCGACGCGGAAGAAGCCCGGGCATTGCGTCTTGGAGTCAGGCTGGAGAACCCCGGCGCGGAAACCCGCGATCGTGGTGAGAACCTTGAAGACGGAGCCGGGCTTGTAGGCTCCCTGCACGGCGCGTTTGAACCAAGCCCCGCGGGCGGTGATGTCGGCCGCCGAGGCTGCGTTCAGCTTCGGGGAAAAGGCGTTGAGGTCGTAGTCGGGCTTGCTGGCGAGGACCAGCACTTCGCCGGTGTTGACGTCGAGGGCGACGGCGGCGCCGGCCATCTCCGTCTCGGCGAGACGACGCTCCGCGGCGAGCTGAAGGTCGAGGTCGAGGGAAAGCGTGAGGTTGCCGCCCTGGCGCGGCCGCACTTGGGCGAGCGGGGGGTTGATGCGGTTGCCGGAGGGATCAACGCGGAAGATGGCGCCACCGGCCTCGCCCTGCAGCAGTTCGTCGTGGCGCTTCTCCACCCCGTCCCGGCCGACGCTGCCGCGCATCTTGAACGTCCGCAGGTCCTCCCCGGGAAAATCCTCGATGCCGACATCGTCGGTCGAGCCCACGTAGCCGAGGACGTGGGATGCGGCGGAGCCGCTCGGATAGTGGCGGACGCTGGAGGTGTAGACCTGCGCGGGGGAGTTGACCGGAAGCCGCTCGAGGAGCCGCGCGTAGTCGGAGGGCGCGAGGTCATCGAGGAGCGTGTACGGCAGCAGGAGCTCGCGGGTGAAGTGCCGGTCGAGTTCGCGCGCGTCGACTCGCTCGTTACGGCCAAGGATGCGGTTAATCTGGTCGAGGTAACGTTGGACGACGCTCATCCGCGCCAGCCGCCGGATTTCCGGCAGCGTGGGCAAATCCGGTTTGTCCGCCTCGTCCTGGGCGCGGAAATTCCGCCGGATGATGCGTTCCTCGTCGCGAATCTCGGGCCGGATGGCGTCGAGCAGGAGGCGCACCGAGAAACGGGGGCGGTTGTCGACGAGCACGCGCTGATGGCGGTCCAGGATGTTGCCGCGCGGTCCGGGGTGGACGATGCGGCGCTGAGTCTGGACGCGCTCGGCGTTGGCGTGCTCTCCCGTGCGCCGCAGCTGCTGGTGGGCGAGCCCGCCGCCGAGGAGAAGCAGCAGCACGGTCAGAACGACGTAGAAGAAGAGAATCCGCGGGTCGCGGCCGTCGCGGCGTTCGACCGTGAGTCCGGGCACATCGCCTGGGAGAGGCTGGGGCATCTCGGGTGGTCAGCGCAGACGTTCCGCGCGGAGGGCGAGGGCGGCTTCCACGAGATCGATCAGCCTGCCTTGGAGGGAGAAGAACCAGGGTGTCGTCAGAGCAACGATCACTTGGGAGCAAACGAGGTCGGCCGCGAGCCGCGGCCAGGCGGCGGGGCCGCCGGGGGAAAGGACGACGCTGATCGCCAGGAACAGCCCGAAATTGGCGAACAGCGCGAGTAGGGCGGCGGCGACGGTGTCATCCTTGGGAATGCGATCACGCATCCGGAAGATGACGTTGTGGGCGAATCCGAACAGCGCGGCATGGGTGCCAAAGGCGACGGGGGTCGCGGCGTCGCAGAGCAACCCGCCGACGAGCACGGCCGCCAATCCGGGGCCGAAGGGCTGGGTGAGCGCGATGAAGGCGACGTGGAGCCCGCCCGCGAAGAAGAACAGCTGCCGCGAGGAAAGCAGATGGTTAACCTCCGTCTGAAGGGCCCAGAGGAGCACCAACGGACCGGTGAGGAGCGCGACACGGCGGAGGTTCACGATCAGCGGGCCGGAAGGGGAACCTCGACGTTGAGCGGCACCAGCACCGTGACCTCGTTCAGCGAGCCGAGGCGCTCGTCGAGCCGCACCTCGCCGGATTTGTGGAGGCCGTCGCTGCCCAGCTCAGCGCGTATGACGGTGCCCAGGGTAAGACCGGGCGGGAAAACGCCGCCGTAACCCGAGGTCACGAGGCGCTTGGGCGAGGTGGGAGAGGCGATGATGTCGAGGGGCATCAGCTCAACGATACCGGTGGGGGGCGCGAACGTGGGGTTGTTGCCGCCCTGGAAGCTGATCGGGCGGGAGTCGCCCTCGATGACACCGGCGAGACGCACCCCGGGGCTCGTGATGAGCTCGACGATCGCGGTTGTGGCGCGGACCTCCACGACCCGCCCCACGACCCCGCCGCTGAAAACAACGGGCGCGCCGGCGGGGATGCCGAAGTCGCGGCCCTTGCGGATCACGATGCGCTGCCACCAGGCGGGGAAATCGCGCCGGGCGACCCGCGCATGCTCGAGGCGGTATTGGTCGCGGGCCGGCAGGCGCAGCAGCTCCTCCAGGCGCGCGATCTCGGCCTTGAGCTCGGCCGTCTGTTGGACCGCGACCTCATAGGAGGCGTTGATACGGGCTTGGTCGCGTCCGGCCTCGATGAGCTCGGTCTTGGAGTGGGAGCGGAGCGCCCAGAACTCCTGCAGGTCGCGCACCTTGGAGGCGGCGAGCGTGATCGGCGCGGTGAGTTCAAAGAAGCTGGCGCGGACGAATGATTTCAGAGCCGCGGGCAGCACCAGCCAGAAGGCGAGGATGATGCCGAGCGTCAGGAAAGGCCGGGCCTGGTCGAAACGTCTGGAGGGCACGATGCGCTCCCGTGGCGGGAGATCGGTTGGTCGGGGCGGCACGCGGGCCGCTCAGCCTCAATCCTTGTTCTCGAGGTAGATCCCGGTGCCGTTCGCCACGGCGGAGAGGGGGTCCTCGGAGACGGTGACCGGCAGGCCGGTCTTCTCGCTGAGCAGCTTGTCGATGTTGCGGATGAGGGCGCCGCCGCCGGCCATGACAAACCCGCGGTCCACGAGATCGGCGGACAGCTCGGGCGGGCAGCGTTCGAGAGTGGTGCGCACGGCGTCGACGATCGCGGCGACGGTGTCGGCGAGCGCCTCCCGTATTTCCTGCGAGGTGACGTGGATGGTCTTGGGCAGCCCCGCCACGGAGTCGCGGCCCTTTACCTCCATGGAGAGCTCCTCGTCCAAGGGGTAGGCCGAGCCGAGCCGCACTTTGATCTCCTCCGCGGTTCGCTCACCGATGAGCAGGTTATAGGCCCGCTTCATGTAGCTGATGATGGCGGCATCAAGCTCGTCGCCGGCCACGCGGATCGACTTCGAGAAGACGATGCCGCTCAGTGAGATGATCGCGATCTCGGTGGTGCCGCCGCCGATATCGACGATCATGTTGGCGGCGGGCTCCTCAATGGGCAGGCCCACCCCGATCGCGGCGGCCATGGGCTCCGGGATGGTCTCGACGCTGCGGGCGCCGGCATGGGTCGCCGACTCCATCACCGCACGCTTCTCAACCTCGGTGATTCCCGAGGGAATGGCGATGACGACGTGCGGCGGGGCCCGGAAAGCGGTGTTGGAGACTTTGCGGATGAAATAGCGCAGCATCTCCTCCGTGACGTCGAAATCGGCGATTACACCGTCCTTCATCGGCCGGATGGCGGTGATGTTGCCAGGCGTGCGACCCAGCATCCTCTTCGCCTCGTCTCCCACAGCCAGGACCTTGCGGGAGGCGGTATCCAGGGCGACCACGGACGGCTCCCGGAGCACGATCCCCTTGCCCTTGACGTAGACGAGCGTGTTGGCGGTTCCGAGATCGATGCCGATGTCGTTCGAGAAATATCCGAAGATGTTGGCCATGATTCCGGAGCGGGAGTGTGGCACGGAATCGGCGGGTGCTGGGGGTGTCAACGAGGGAAATCCCCGATGACACTCCACGGCGTTTCCCTGATGTTCGGTGGGCGGGGACTTGACGGCACGCTGCAGCGGGCGCGTTGTCGGGTCCGTCGCATGCAGGGGGTCCAACTTATCCAAGACCTGGCCGTCATCCTCGTGGTGGCGGGAGCGGTGGGCTGGTTCTGCCAGCGTATCGGATTGTCGGTCGTGGTCGGATTCCTGGTCGCAGGGATGGTGATCGGACCCTACACCCCCCCTTTCGCGTTGGTCACCAACGTGGAGCGGGTGGAGACCCTCGCGCAGCTGGGGTTGGTGTTCCTCATGTTCTCGATCGGGCTGCAGCTGAGCTTGCGGAAACTGCGCCGGTTGGGTTTCGGATTGTTGGCGGCGACCTTTGTCGGAGCGCTGGGAGTTTATCAGCTCAGCCGCCTCGCGGCGATGGCGATGGGGTGGAGCGCGGCGGAGGGCCTTTTCCTCGCCGGCATGCTGATGGTCTCATCCTCGGCGATCATCAGCAAAATCCTCCGCGAGACCGGCACCAACCACGAGCGCGCGGGCCAGCTGGCGATGGGGGTGACGGTGCTGGAGGACGTCGTCGCCGTGGTGATGCTCACGCTGCTTAACTCCGTCGTGCATTTCGGACGGGCGGGCGGGGCGGGGGTGTCGCAAACGCTCCTGTTCCTGGGCGCCTTTGTCGCGCTGGCCGGAGTGGTCGGGCTGCTGCTGGTGCCATGGTTCCTGCGCCGCCTGAGCATCGCCGCGGAGGAGGAATTGCAGACGCTTTTGATGGGCGGCCTTCTGCTGGGACTCGCCGTGCTGGCCCAGGCCGCCGGTTATTCGCTGGCCCTCGGTGCGTTTCTGCTCGGCACCATCGTCGCGGAGACGCCCCACCGGCATCAGATCGAGCGGACCTTCGCGGGCATGCGCGATATCTTCAGCGCGGTCTTCTTCGTGGCGATCGGCATGCAGATCGACGTGGCCCTGCTCGGCCGGGAGGCGTTCCTGATCCTCGGTGTCGCCGTTCTCGCGCTGGTGGTTCGCCCGCTGGCGGTGTCCGGCGGTCTGGTGCTCACGGGCATTCCCGTGAAGGACGCGGTGCGCACCGGTCTATCCGTCTCCCCGATCGGCGAGTTCTCGTTCATCATCGCCCAACTCGGGGTGACGGCGGCGGTGGTGCCACCGCGCTTCTACCCGCTCGCGGTGGGCGTCTCGTTGTTGACGACGCTGGCCGCGCCTTTGGTGATGCGCCGGGCGGAAGTTTTGGCCGGCGTGATCGAGGCCCGCCAGCCCGGCTGGCTCGCCGACTGGATCCGGGTTTACCAATCGTGGCTGGAAAACCTGGCGCGGCGGAGAGAGGGCAACATCCTGTGGCGGCTGAGCCAGCCGCGGATTCTCCAGATCGGCCTCGGCGCGCTGTTTGTAACCGGGATTGTGGTTTTCTCCGGCCAGTTGCTCACGGTGGTTGAGCGTTGGTTGGGCGGTGCGGCGATGCCCGGGCCGTGGTTGCAAATCGGATTCTGGACGGTGCTCACGCTGGTCATCATTGCCCCGATCGTGGCGATCTGGCGCAACCTCTCCGCCATGGCGCTGCTCTACGCCGAGGTGTCGACGCGCGGCCAGGAGAACGCCGCCCGGTTGCGCCCGCTCGTCGAGGCCGGTTTCAAGGTCGCCGCCGCGGCCGCCCTGTATCTCTGGATGTCCGCCATCCTTCCGGCCGAGGGAACCGCCCGCTGGCTGCTGGCGGTCAGCGGGCTCGTGGCGTTGGCGGCGGTCGTTTTCCTGCGCCGCAAACTCATCCGCTGGCACAGCGAACTCGAGGTGGAGCTGGCCTCGGTCATCCAGCAGGGGGATGCGCGCATGAGCGCGACCTCCGCGCCCTGGCTGCAGGCCCACGGCGAGTGGAACCTGCAGATGATCGACTGCACCCTGCCGGATCTCGCCGATTGCCGGGGACGCTCGATCGCCTCACTGGCGCTACGTTCGCGTCTCGGGTGCTCCGTGGTGGGCGTGGAACGTCAGGGTTACCTCATTCCGCTGCCGCCGCCGGAAACGGTGCTCTTTCCCCGTGACAAGGTTCTGCTTCTCGGCACGACCGAGCAGGTGAAGGCGGGCAAGGAAGCGCTTTCCGCCGTGACCCTCGCCTCGGTCGACACTTCGGATCTCGCCGAGGTTCGCATGGAGGCGATGGAAATTCCCCGGGGAAGTCCGGCGGCGGGGTGCCGGCTCGGCGAAATCACGCCCGCCCAACGGCGCGGGGTGCAGATCGCCGGCGTGCAGCGCCACGGGGCGCGCATCCTCAACCCTTCGGCTCAGGAAGAACTGCGATGCGGAGACCGGATCCTCGCGTTGGGGTCCCCGGATCAGATCCGCGGTTTCAGCGCGTGGCTTTGGTCCAGCTCCGCGGTGAATTCCGGCGGCTGAAACGCTCGCCCAAAATCCACCGCTTCCGACGAGGCGCTCAGGCCGCGGGCGGCTTCGTGGCCGAGTCGGCCGGCTTGGCGGCGGGCTCCGCCGGCTTAGGGGCTTCCTGCTCTTCCTTAGAGGCCTTCTTGAACTCCTTGATCGACTGGCCAAGGCCCTTCGCGAGGCCGGGCAGCTTCGAGCCGCCGAACAGCACCAACAGGATGATCAGGATGACGATCAGTTCGGTGGGGCCGAGGCCCATGAAGGCCGCGTACTTGCCGGGAAGCGTAACCATGAGCGCGGAAGCTAGGCTGGCGGTCCGACCTGTAAAGAGGGAAAGCGGTCCGCCGGTTCGTCGCTCCGACGTTCGATGTGCCCGATCAATCGGTGCGTTTCCCGGGTTGGCCTTGCGCGGCGCTCCGGTCGCGTTTGCCTAGGAATTTCCCGCCATGAGTGATCGCCCGGAATCCGTCGAGTCCTCCGCTTCACCGCGGGGTGCAACGGGCCGGTTCGGCGGGATCGCGCGTCTCTACGGGGCGGCGGCGTTGCCAAGACTTTCCGCCGCGCACGTGTGCGTGATCGGCGTCGGGGGCGTGGGCTCGTGGGTCGTGGAGGGTCTGGCGCGGAGCGCGATCGGCGCGATCACCATGATTGATCTCGACGACGTGTGCCTCACCAACGTCAACCGCCAGCTGCCGGCCATCGACGGGCAGATCGGAAGGCCGAAGGTGCAGGTGCTGGCGGAGCGGGTGCGTGCGATCAACCCGGACTGCCGGGTCGAGGCCGTCGCCGAGTTCTTCACCGAGTCCTCCGCGGATCGTCTTCTCGCCATCCCGTGCGACTTCGTGGTCGATGCGATCGATCGCATGTCGCAGAAGGCGCTTCTGGTCGCGGGCGTGCGGGCGCGCGGCCGGTCGGTGATCACGGTCGGAGCGGCGGGCGGACGCCGGGACGGCACCCGCGTGCGGGTCGGTGACCTTGGTGAGGCGGGAGGCGACGAACTCCTTCGCCAAGTACGTCGACGCCTGCGGCGGGAGCACGGATATCCGGCGGGTGCCGAGCGTGGCCTCACACGCATGGGTATCCCCGCGGTGTGGTCGGACGAAGAGCCGGTTTATCCGTGGGCCGACGGCACTTGCTCGGCCGAGCCTGAGCCGGGCGGCAACCTGAGGCTCGATTGCGCGAGTGGTTTCGGCAGCGCGGTTTTTGTGACCGCGGCTTTCGGCCTGGCCGCCGCCGGGGAGGTCGTGCGGCGGATCGCGGCGGGCGAAGCGGCGAGTTATGCCACGGTCTGACCGAACCAGCGCGCGAAGTTTGCCGCCACGTCGGCCTGAAGCTCTCTTTCCGGCAGACCCAGGACCTCGGCCAGACCGGCGTAGGTCGAGGTCAGGTTTGCGGGATGGTTGATCCGGTCGCCGTTTTCGGCGCGAGGCAGAGGGTAACGGTCAAGCTCCGCGGGCAGCGGCATCGCGGGGGCGTCGGTTTCGACAAGCAGCCGTTCGTGCGGGAGTTGGGCGAAGACCGCGCGCCGCGCCGCGTGCCGCTCCGCGAGGTAGGCGCCGTTGAACGAGAAATAAGCGCCGAGCGCGGCGAACTCGCGCGCGAGTTCGCCGGAACCGGCGTAGGCGTGCAGGAGGAAGCCGCGCGCGGGCCGGCGGGCGGTGCGCAGGATCTCAAGCAGGCGCCCCCAGGCGTCGATGCAGTGGATCGTCACGGGCAGGTCACGGTCGGCGGCGAGCTCAAGCTGCCACAAAAAGGCCTCCTCCTGCTCGGCCAGTGGGGCGCGCCGCAAGCCGGCGAGACGGGCGTCGTCGGGCCGGGCTCGGTCGATTATCCAGCGGTCAATGCCGATCTCGCCGACGCCCGCCCCGGGCGTCGCGTCGAGCATTCGGCCGAGCGCCTCACGCCAGCCGGGGCTGGCGTTTCCGCAATCCCAGGGATGCAGCCCGAAGCTGGGCCGTACCCAAGTGAAGCGCCGGGCGAGCGCCGCGACTGTGGCCCAGTCCGACTCGGAGCTTCCCTTGACCACCATGGCCTTGACCCCGGCGTCCTCGCAGCTCCGCGCGATCGCATCGAGGTGCGGTGCGAGCCACTCGTCCTGCAGGTGGTTGTGGGCGTCGATCAGCAGCCGCCGGCGATCGCG
>CAXRGI010000131.1:0-7865 GCA_964229935.1 Opitutales bacterium | reverse complement strand
CAGAAGATCACCGAGGCCTACGCGCGCAAACCCGACCTCGCGAACCTGCTTCTCGACCCGTACTTCAACAAGACCGTCAAGCAGGCGCAGGCCAACTGGCGCAAGGTCATCGCCCTCGCCGTCGAATGTGGCGTGCCGGTGCCGACGTTCAGCTCCGCGCTCGCCTATTACGACAGCTACCGCTCGGCCCGCCTGCCGGCCAACCTGCTCCAGGGCCAGCGCGACTACTTCGGCGCGCACACCTACGAGCGCGTCGACCAGCCGCGCGGCAAGTTCTACCACATCGACTGGCCCGAGCCGTCGCGCCCGCAGCTCGAGATCAAGTGAGCGGCGTCCTCGCCGTCACCACGAAGGCCCGCCCCCCGCGGGCCTTTTTTTATGCCCTCACCCCGCGGCCGGAGCTCCCTCAGCTCACCATCCGGTCCGCCAGTGCGAACGCGGACGTCGCGGCGCCTTCGACGCGCGGACCGCCGATGCCGTCTCCGGCAATTCCGAGGCCGATTTCCGGCAGCCACACGCACGGTTCACGGTGGCGCGCCTTCGGCTCGCTGTAGCGCCAGCGGTGCAGCGCCACCTCGTTCACCGCGGCCCCCAGCCAGGGCGTGATCACCGGTGCCACCAGCGCCATAACCTCCGTCTCCGAGCGGCCGTAGTTCTCCTCTGAAAACGCCGGCGCGAGGTGCACCGTCACCGCCGCGGTTGTACCGGATGAGACTCCCTTCCGGGTGTTATCGGCGATCCACCGCACGGGTCCGCCGTCCTCCGGCGCGAGTCCGCCGGCGGGCAGAGCGCTCGGTCCCGCCAGCGTGAGCATCAGCGCGAGACACGGGTGGTAATCGAGTCCGCGCAACTCCGTTCCCAGATCAGCGGGCAATGCGACCCCGCCTGCCGCCAGCAGCGCCAGCGACTGCGGCACCGGTGCGGTCAGCACCAACTCGCGCGCCTGCAGCGCGGGCTGGTTCTCGACCGAAATCTCCCAGTGCTCCGCGTTTCGCCCCACCGCCAGCACCTTGGTCTCCCGGCGAATCTCGAGCCCGGCGGAGAGGTGCTTTCCTACCGCGTTCATCGCGGGGCGTCCAACGTATCGGTACGGCGGGCCATCCGGCCACGGCGCGGCAATCCCGGCCTCGCACCACGCCTCGATCTCGGCGGCGAAACGCGGTGTCCGCGCCGTGAAAAACTGCGCGCCCTGGTCGAACACCGCGCCCTCCACGCGCTTTGTCGACATGCGGCCCCCGGGGCCGCGGCTCTTCTCCAGCAGCAGGGGGCGCCGGTCTTTCTTTTGGAGTTCGCGCGCCAACAGCAGGCCGGTGAGGCCGGCGCCGATGATCACGACGTCTTCAATGCTACGTTTCATTCAGGAGCCCGCCGGAAAATCCGCCGCCGTGCCTGCTTCGGCCCAGGCGTCGAGCTCGCGGCCGGCGGTCGTGAGCCGTCGGCGCGCCTTGTCGATCGCGTATTTCCCCAAGACCAGCCGCAGCGGCGGACGCTCCGCGTCGGCCACGGCTAGGATGGCGCGGGCGGCGCCGTCGGGACTCCCCGGTTGCTTGCCGGCGATCGAGCCTAGGTAAGTGAGAAACTTTCCACTCGTTCCGGCGTAATCGTCGATCCGCGCGGCGGCGCGCCCTGTCGAGCGCTCCAAAAATCCGGTGCGGAACGGGCCCGGCTGCACGAGCGTCACGCCGATGCCGAAGGGGCGCGCTTCCTGTGCGAGTGACTCCATCGCCGTCTCGAGCGCGGCCTTCGCGGCGCCGTACGCGGAGAAGCCCGGGTAATTTCCCAGCACGGCGGCCGCGGAAAGGCTGATGATATGACCGCGGCGCCGGGCGCGCATGTGCGGCAGCACGGCGCGGGTCAGCCGCAGTGGAGCGAGAAAATTCAACTCGAGGTTTCGCGCGACCTCCGCGTCGTCCAGTTCCTCGACCGCCCCGAAAACCGCGCCGCCCGCGTTGTTCACCAGCACATCGATCGCGCCGAACGCGTTCACGGCCTCCTGGATGGCGGCACGGATCGAGGCGGGATCATGGGTGTCGAGCGCGACGGTCCGGCACGTGTCCGGATGCGCCGCGCCGAGGTCGCCCAGCGTGTCCGGCCGGCGGCTTGCGGCGATGACGCGGTCTCCGCGCGCGAGCGCGGCGGCGGCGAGGGCGCGCCCGAGGCCGCCGGAACAACCGGTGATGAACCAGACGCGGGATGAGGACTCGGGTGAGGTCATACGGCCTCCATCATTCGCCGCCGACCCGACGAAGCAAACCGCGGAGCTGAAAAGCGTCTCAGGCCGCTAGGGTCGACGACGCGGCCGTCCCCCAGCCGCGGGTGCCCGGGACCCGCGTGGCCGTCATCTCGCCAACCGCGGTCCGCAGATACGGCCGGACGCGGTGCAGGCGCACCTTGACCGAGGCGAGTGAGATTCCGGCTCGCCGGGCAATCTCGCCGTAGCTGTCGCCGTTCACGAACTGATGCACGAGGCCGCGGTCGAGGGGATTGAGCCGGGCCGAGGCACGTTCAAGCGCCGCGAGGATTTCCGGCACGGCGTTCTCGTTGCGTGGGTCGGCGACCTGATTGACCTGCTCGTCGATCCCGACGGTGACCGGCCGGCAATTGCGGCGGCGGATGAAGTCGAGGGCGCTGTTGCGGGCCAGGGTGAAGAGCCAGGACTCGAACACGGCGGGGTCCCGCAGGCGGGACAGGCGGCGGAACATCTTGATGAACGCCACCTGCACGACGTCCTCGACGGCGTCCGGCTGCCGGATAATGCCGCGCACAAATCCGGCGAGACGCCGCGAGTAGCGGCGCATAAGCTCCGCTTGGGCGTCGGCCTGCCCGGCGCGCGCGCGGCGCACGATCTCGAGCAACTCCGCGCGCGCTTGGTCGGCGGCCTCGGCATCCGTGCCAGAACTCGCTTTGCGGGGCGTGCCTTCGGCGGGGGTGAAATCGCAGGTGGGGCGGAACATGCCCGCGATTAGACCAGGCGGGTGTTAGGGTATTATTTCGCCCGGGTCCCGATTTGTTAAGGAAACGTAAAGGTTCCGGTGGTGGCCTCAGGCCGCCTGCAACCGGATCTCGGCCCGGAAACCGCGGGGGGCCCGGTTCGAGAAGCGCACCTCGCCCCCGCACGCCGCGATGCTCGAGCGGACGATCGCGAGCCCGAGGCCCACGCCGCCGCCTTCGCGGGTGCGCGCCAGCTCCGGCCGGAAAAAGGGCTCGCCGAGCCGGTCGAGATCCGCCGGAGGAACTCCCGGACCCTCGTCGTCGACGGTGATGACCACCGTTCCCCCGGCGCGGGTGGCGGTCACGCGGACCGGGCCCGACTCGCCGGCGTAACGCAGCGCGTTGCGCACAAGATTTCCGAGGGCGCGCGCCAGCAATGAGGCGTCCGCCCGCACCGTCGTTTCCGCCGGGAGATCGAGCAGCACGCGCCCCGTGGTGTCCTCCCGTCCGATCACCTCACCGGCGAGAGCGGGCAGGGGGACCGGGGCGAGCTCCGCCTGTCGCGGCTGCAAGCCGGCTTTCGTGAAAGCGAGGAGCTCGTTTACCAGCGCGCCCATCTGCTGCACCTCGTCCCGCACATCGGTGACGGTGTCGCGGAGGTCGGCGGGCGCGCGCTCGGCCAGAATGCCGGTCGCGAGCTGGAGTCTGGCCAGCGGGGAGCAAAGCTCGTGCGCCACATCGCCGAGGAAGCGTTTCTGCCCCGTCATCTGCGCATCGAGGCGCGCCGCCATGCGATTCACCGACTCGCCGAGCCGGCCGAGTTCGTCGCGGCGGCCGGCGTCGACCCGGGTGTCGAGGTGCCCCTCGGCGATGCGGCCGGTCGCGGCGGTGAGCTGGGCCAGCGGCCGCGTGATGCTGCGCACGAGCGGGAGCCAGAACAGGACGGAAAGCACGATGACGCCCCCGGCCGCGAGAAACCACGCCTCCAGGCCGACGAGATGAAGCAATTTCCAAAGCGACCCGACCCGTGCGACGAGCAGCGCCGGCGGTGTCCGGCCGCCGCGTTCCGGCGTCGCGAACGGCACGCGCAACCCGATCCAGTAGGCGGAAGGTTCCCCTGTGCGGAGAATGAAACGACCGGCCCGCCAGTCCCCGGGCGCGGGCAGCGGCGGTTCGCCCTTCCGCGCGGAATCCGGCGGCGTCCAGGCGCGGTCCGCCCCTTCACGGCCGGTGCGCTCTTTACCTTCGCGCCACAGTCGCTCGCCTTCACGCGGAGCGGTGAATCCCGCCGGTCCGCCACGGGACCCGAAACCGCGGGGACCTCCGCGCAGGCCGAGCCTTTCGCGGACAAGCGCCGGTAGCTCCGTGTTTCTTCCGGCGAGTTGGGTTTCGCCCAGACCGAACAGCATGAATTCAACCCCGTAGGTCTCGCCGAAGCGCTTCAGCACGGCGTGGCGCGCGTCGCCGCTTGCCGCGGCGGCCTCGCCGGCAATCGCGCTGAAAAGCGACTGGGCGCGGTCGCCCGACGGTCCGGCGACCAGCGCGCTCCAACCGAGCCCGCCCTGCGCCACAAAGAAGCCCACGCCCAGCGCGGCCAACAGCAGCAGGTTGAGCACCAGCCACAGCGAGACCTTCAGCGAAAGCGGGTAGGAGACCTTCATCGGACGGCGGATGGGACGCGCTCCGGGCGGCGGAGTTAAGGCAAAGTTTCCGCGGGTCGCCGGTGCGATTTCACTCCGGACCCACCATCATGTAGCCCGCGGAACGCACGGTCCGGATGAAGCGCGGTTCCTTGGCATCGTCGCCGAGCTTCCGGCGCAGGGACGAGATGTGGACGTCGATCGAGCGATCGAAGACCTCGTAGTTCCGGTCGCGGCACTCGTCGAGGAGCGCCTCACGGGATTTAACCCGTCCGCGCGCCTTGGCCAGACTCGCCAGCAGGTCGAACTCCACCGGCGTGAGCGTGAGCGGGGAGGCGTCGAGCACGGCGGCGCGGGCGTCGAGGTTCACCCGGAGCGGTCCCACCACGATCTCGGCCGGCGGGGTGGTCGCTGCGGGCCCGGAATGGGCGGAGCTGCGGCGAAGAACGGCACGGAGCCGCGCGAGCAGCTCACGCGTCGAAAAGGTTTTCGGCAGGTAGTCGTCGGCGCCGACCTCCAGGCCCACGATGCGGTCGGTCTCATCCCCGCGGGCGGTGAGCATCAGCACCGGCACGGTGGAGCGCTGGCGGATACGGCGCAGCACCTCGAACCCGTCGAAGCCGGGCAGCATGACATCCAGGATCACCGCGTGCCACGGGGCGTCGGCGGCCGTGGCGCGTTCCACGCCTTCCGGGCCGGAGTGGACGGCGGTCACCGAAAATCCCAGCGGCTCGAGATAGGTGGAGACCAGCCGGCAGAGCTTCCGGTCGTCATCCACCATGAGAATCAGCGTGCGGCCCTCGGCGCGGTCTGCCATGGCGGTGGTGTGTTGATTTTCGTCTCGCGGCGCAACCACCCTGTCGGAACGGAAGCTTTCCGTCGTGTCCGCGCGGCCGCCAGCCGGGTCGCGATGTCGCTGTTCACCGCCGGCTGGGCGGACTGTGTCCTCGCCCATCCGGGCCACGAAAGCCTGCCGGCGATCGAGTGGGCCGGTGAGGCGCCGCAGGTGAGCATCACGGTCGAGGGCGGGGTCCGGATCATCCGCGCCAATGGCATCCCTGATCACGCGACCGGACAGTTTCCCGGCCGGGGTAACCCGAACCGCATTTCGCCGCAGCGGCATGAGTTCCGCGTTCCGCTGCTGCCCACCGCGGCGAGCGCGCCCACGCCGCTCGGGATGAGCCCGTTCGGCGTGGCGGTGAATGGCGTGGTGCTCGACCCTGGTGCGGCGGAGTGGTGGCAGGACGATCGTGCGAGCGGCTGGCAATACGAGGCGCTGGGCGGCGGACGGAACCTCGGGCTCGATCGCGAGCACGGGCACGTGCAGCCGACCGGGGCGTATCATTATCATGGATTGCCGGCGACTCTGCTGGAGAAGCTCTCGGGCGGGCAGCCGAGGATGGTGCTCCTCGGCTGGGCGGCGGACGGGTTTCCCATCTACGGGCCGTGGATCCCAGCCGATCCCGCGAAACCGTCGGGTGCCTTGAAGCGCGCCGGTTCGAGCTACCGCTTGAAGGCCGGCCAGCGGGACGGTGGTCCCGGGGGCGCCCACGATGGCACCTATGTGCGCGACTGGGAGTTCGTCGCGGGTGCGGGAGACCTTGATGCGTGCAACGGCCGCACCGGTCCGACGCCGGAGTTTCCCGGCGGCACGTACCATTACATCCTTACCGACGCGTTTCCCTTCATCCCGCGCTTCTGGAGCGGCACGCCCGACCCGAGTTTCATCCGACGCGGTCCGCCGCCGGGTGGCCCCGGGGGCAAGAAGGGCAAGCGTCCGAAGCAGGAGTGAACGAGGCGAGGCTGCCGAGTAGCTGTCGCACCGGGAAATCCGTTGCCGGTGCGCATGGGGCTGGTTCATTCACCGGTTTCGTATGAACCCCCTGACCTCGTTCCCCCGTCGTGAATTCCTGAAGGCGGGCGCCGCCGCCTGTCTCGCCGCCATCGCCGCGCCCGCTTCCCTCCGCGCCGCTGCGCCCAACCCTCTCGGTCGCACGGGCAAACCCGTGCTCCGGCTGAGTCTCGCCGCGTACTCCTTCCGCGACACGTTCCCGATCATGCGCGGCAAACCGAACCCCAAGGTGCCGGCGGCCAAGGCGACCGACATGTTCCGTTTCATCGATTACTGCGCGGCCCACGGGTGCGACGCGGAGCCGACGACATACTTCCTCGCCGAGGAGTCCGACGCCTACCTGATCAAGCTGCGGCGGCATGCGTTCCTGCGCGGCGTGGCGATCAGCGGCACGGCGATCGGCAACAATTTCTCCCACCCGAAGGGCCCGAAGCGCGACGCCGAGATCGCGCTGACCAAGCAGTGGATCGACCGCGCCGCTGTGCTCGGCGCGCCGCACATCCGCGTGTTCGCGGGGGTGACAAAGGAGATCGCGCGCGACGCGGCCGACAAGCTCGTCATCAGCGCGCTGGAGGAGTGCTGCGATTACGCCGGAAGGAAGGGCATCTTCCTCGGACTGGAGAACCACGACTCGATCGGCAGCGCGGCCACGTTGGTGCCGATGGTGAAGGCGGTGAAGAGCCCGTGGATCGGGATCAATCTCGACTCGGGTAATTTCCGGACGGCGGATCCCTACCGCGACTTCGCGGAGTGCGTGCCCTACTCGGTCAACGTGCAGTTCAAGACGGAGCTTCAGCCGGCCGGCGGGGCGCGGCAGGCGGCCGACTTCAAGCGTCTTGCCCGGCTCCTGCGCGAAGGCGGTTACCAGGGATGGGTAGCCCTCGAGTATGAGGGCAAGGAGGACCCCGCCACCGCCGTGCCGCGCCACCTTGACGAGATGCGGGCGGCCTTCGCCTGAGACTGCCCCTGCAGGTCTCGGTCCGGGTCGCGGCGGGCGGCCGCGGCTGCACGGGACGTCTTTCGTCCCGAAAGACCGGACCGACTTTCGTCACGAAGCACGTGCCATGTAGCCGAGGGTGCCACCCTGGGATCGTCGAAAATTCCTTCCGCCAATTCTCCCTCACGCCCTCTCTCTCTTTGCCCTGAGACTTGTCCTCCGAAGCCTTGCGAAAGAGGAAGTCTCGGCGAAGCAGGGTCCCTCATCCCTCCCAGCGCGGCGTGGCGGGAACAATGCTTCGGTTGCGGCAGAGCCGCGCTGGAGGAGGGCGCGCCCGGATTTGCACCGGACCGCTTCACCTGCTGAATTCCCCCCCTGACCCTCCGGGTCCCGGCCCTTGTCGCCATTCGGTTCGCCGCGCGCGCGTGGGCTGTTCCCGCCCCGGCGCAGACGCAGGTGCGCGCCACGCTGGTTGCGGCGGATTCAGCCATTCAACCTGGGCGCC
>CAXRGI010000130.1:0-4091 GCA_964229935.1 Opitutales bacterium | reverse complement strand
TCATCGAGCACCTTTTGCGCGTGGGTCGCGAGCGTGCCGCCGAGGCTGCGCAGTGTCTCGCGGCAGGTCGGGATGTAATCCTCCGGCAGCGCGCGCGAGTCGGTGCGGGGATAGGTGATCATCTTGTGCCGCTCGTAGAGCGCCTGCGCGATCTGCAAGGTGCGGCGGGCCGGGAGTCCGAAACGCGAGTTGGCCTCCCGCTGCAGGGTGGTCAGGTCGTAGAGGCGCGGGGAGGCCTGCGTGCTGGCCTTGCGTTCCTCGGTGACGGTCGCGGGCGGCTGGCCCTGGCAGGCGGAGAGGACGGCCTCGGCCGCGGCGCGATCCCAGACGCGATCGGCACGATCGTGTTCATCGCCCTCGGCGCGACGGAAGTTCGGCCGCTGGTAGGTCGCCTCGTAGCGGCCCTGCGCGACCTCGAAGGTCGCGGTGATGCGCCAGTAGTCGCGCGGACGGAAGTTCCGGATCTCCAGCTCCCGCGCATAGACGATCGCGAGGGTGGGGGTCTGCACGCGGCCCACCGAGGCCACGTTTCCGGCGCGCGAGCCGAACATGCGCTTGGTGAGCGCGCGCGTGCCGTTGATACCGATCAGCCAGTCGCTCTCGCTGCGGCAGCGCGCGGCGTCCTCGAGGCCCCGCATCCGCTCGCCGTCACGGAGATCCTTGAAGGCGGCGCGGATGCCCTCGGTGGTCATCGTCTGCATCCAGGCGCGCTTCACCGGCAGGCGGCACTTCGTGAGTTGGTAAAGATAGGCGAAGATCAGCTCACCTTCGCGCCCGGCGGAGCAGGCGTTGATGACCGCCCCGACTTCCTTCCGCGAAAGCAGCTTCTTGACGGCGGTGAAGCGCTCCTTGCTGTCCTCGATCGGCTTCAGCCCGAACTTCTCGGGCAGTATCGGCAGTGTCTCGAGACGCCAGAAGCCGTACTTTTTCCGGTCGATGTCCTCCGGCATCTCCAGTTCCACCAGATGCCCGAGGGCGTAGCTGATGACGTACCCGTCGTTTTCATAGTGGTCGCCCTTCTTCGGGATCTTGCCGAGGGCGCGCGCGAGATCCGCCGCGACGGACGGTTTCTCGGCGATGACGAGGGTCTTCATGCGGCGGCGAGGCGTTAGTGCCGCCCGCGTGAAGTGCAAGAACTTGTTTCGTGCGCGCGAGGTTCGACGCGTTCGCGGACGCCGGCCGCGGCCCTCAGGCGGCGGGCAGGCGCGGCGTCTCGGCGAGCGCGGAATCGAACGCGGTGAGGAGGGCGGCGATCGTCTCGTCCGTCTCGTCACCCATGTTCGAGATGCGGAAGGTCTTCCCCTTGAGCTTGCCGTAGCCGCCGTCGATCACGAGGCGGTGCTTCGACTTCAGCGTCTTGTTCAGCGCCGCGAGATCGTAACCGAGGTTGTTGGCGAAGCAGTTCAGAGTGACCGAGCCGTAACCGGCGGGCGGGAACATCGTGAAGCCCTTCGCGAGGACGTGCTCGCGCACGGTGCGGTTGAGCCGCGCGTGGCGGGCGTGGCGGTTGGCGACGCCCTCGGCGCGGATGTCCTCGAGCTTCGACTGCAACGCGTAGATCAGGGAGATCGCCGGCGTGCTGGGCGTCATGCCCTGCTCGTGGTTCTTCTGAAACTCGACGAAGTCGAAGTAGTAGCCACGGCCCTCGGTGCCGGCGGCGCGCTCGAGGGCGCGGGCCGAGACGGAGACGAGCGACAGGCCCGGGGGCAGCGCGAGCGCCTTCTGCGAACCCGTGACGAGCACGTCGATGCCAAGGGCGTCCTTCTCCAGCGGCATTGCGCTGAATGAGCTGACGGTGTCCACGATGGAGATGACCTCGGGGAACTCCCGCACGACCTTCATGATCGCCGTGAGGTCGCTCATGCAGCCGCAGGAGGTCTCGTTGTGGATAAGCGTTAGGGCGTCGTAACCGCCGGTGGCGAGTTCGCGACGGACGGCCTCGGGGTCGACGGGCTTGCCCCAGTCGAAGCGGAGCGCGGTCGCCTGCTTGCCGTCGCGGAGCGCGACATCGTACCACTTGTCGGAAAAGGCGCCGTTCATGCAATTGAGCACCTTCTTGCGGACGACGTTGCGGAGTGCGCCTTCCATCACGCCCCAGGCGCTGCTGGTGGAGAGGTAGACGGGGTCCTTGGTGCCCATCAGCGACTGCAGGTCGGGCTGGATCGACTGGTACAGCGCGACGAAATCGGTGCTGCGGTGCCCGATCATCGGGCGCGCCATGGCGCGGAGCGTCTTTTCGGAGACGGCGATGGGACCAGGGATGAACAGTTTGTAGCTCATGAAGGGCGTCGGCGGCCCGGGATCCGTCGCGTCCCGCAGGCGCGGCACGCGGGTCGTTCCCCCGACCGCGCAGTTGGTGTTGAAATGGAACCCGGCGCAGGGCCGGGCGGCGGAAAACAGTTTACGCCGGCGGCGGCGTCAACCTTAGGTTTTCCGCGCGGGAACTTCATGGCGAAAAACTGGCTTCGACGGCGGCTGAACGAGCTTGAGCTCTTCACGGTGGACGTGATCTACGGCCGCCGCGCAGGCGCGGGCACTGCCGTCTACGGCGCATTCCTGCAGGCGCTCTCGTGGCTTTTCAGCGGGATCACGCAGGCGCGGCTCTGGCTCTACCAGCGCCGCATACTCCACGACCAGCCGCTCGGCTGCCTCGTGGTGGTGGTGGGCAATCTCACTGTGGGCGGCACCGGCAAGACCCCCGTGGTGGAGAAGTTCGCGCGGGCTCTCCGGGACCGGGGTCGCAAGGTCGCGATTCTCAGCCGCGGCTACAAGAGCAAGTCCCCGTCGCTCTGGCGCCGCGCGTGGTGGGCGCTCACGCATGCGGAGCCGCCGCCGCCGCGCGTCGTCAGCGACGGCGAGCACGTGCTTCTCGACAGCGAGCAGGCCGGCGACGAGCCCTACATGCTCGCGCGTAACCTCCCGGGCGTCGTCGTGCTGGTGGACAAGAATCGTGTGAAGGCGGGCGAACACGCCATCCGCCGCTTCGGATGCGACACGCTGCTGCTCGACGACGGCTTCCAGTATCTGCCCCTGAAGGGCAGTCTGAATCTCCTGTTGGTCGACAAGACCAACCCCTTCGGCAACGGCCACCTGCTGCCCCGCGGCATCCTGCGCGAGCCCATCAAGCACCTGCGTCGCGCTAATTATATTTTCCTCACCAAGTCGGATGGCCGTCGTGATCCGGAGCTTGAGCGTCTGATCACGGAGCATAACCCCGTCGCCGACGTCATCGAGTGCGCGCACCGGCCGCAGTACCTGCGCCGCCTCGGCGCTTCCGCGGACGACGCCGAGGGCCGGCTCCCGCTGGATTACCTGCGGGGCCGCAGGGTGCTCGCTTTCAGCGGGATCGCGACTCCCGAGAGCTTCGAGAAATTCCTGCGCGACCTCGGGGCCACGCTCGTGGCCAGGGAGCGGTATCTGGATCACTACCGTTTCGTGGACGACGACTTCACGGAGCTTTTTTCGCTGGCGCACCGGGAGGGCGCGGAGTGCCTCGTCACCACCGAGAAGGACGCGGTGCGCATCAGCGAGCGCGTGTCCTGCCCGCTGCCGATCTATTACCTGCGGCTCGAGATCGAGATCCTGCGCGGCGCCGGCGATTTCGAGGAGGCGGTGGGACGGATTTGTTTTCCCGCCGCGCGCACGGTCAGGACGGCCTCCTGATTTTCCCGCGAGGGATTTCCCCTTGCGGACGATTCGGCGCGCGCCGTTAGTCTGCGCTCATGATCATCGATCCCCGCTACACGCAGCTGGCGTCCGGGCTGACCGGCTTCTCGACCTCGCTCGCGAAGGGCGAGCGTGTGCTCATCGACGCGTTCGACATTCCCGATGCCATGGTCATCGCGCTGATCCGGGCCGTGCGGGCGCGCGGGGCGCATCCTTACGTCCAAATCCACCGGGCCCGGGTCACCCGCGAATTGTCCGCTGGCGCCGAGGAGGCGCAATTCTCAGTGCACGCCGATGTGGAGCTCGCGCGCATGCAACGCATGGACGCCTACATCGCGATCCGCGGGTCCGACAACATCTTCGAGTCCTCCGATGTGCCGGCGAGCAAGGTCCAGCTGGTGTCGCGCCTGATGAAGCCCGTCCTT
>CAXRGI010000129.1:0-2180 GCA_964229935.1 Opitutales bacterium | reverse complement strand
GGACCGCGTTGACCACGTCGATCGCGTTGGCGCCGGGGCGCTTCGCGACGCTCACCGTCACCGCGGCTTGCTCGAAGGTGGTCGAGCCGGGTGTGGCGCCGCCCGCCCCCGCGCCGTGCAGCACGTAGGTGGACGGTTCCTCGGCCGTGTCGTTGATCGTCGCGACGTCGCGCAAGAGCACGGGACGGCTGTCATGGACGCCGACCACCACGTTGCCGACGTCGGCGCTGTCGCGGAGGAAGGCGCCGGTCTCGAGCAGGACCTCGGTGTTGGCGAACGGGCGGGATCCCGCCTGCAGCTTTCGGTTGGCGCCCCGCAGGGCGGCGATGAGTTGGACGGGGTCGAGCTGGCGTGAGCCGAGGGCTGCCGGGTCGAGTTGCACGCGGACGGCGCGCCGCGTGCCGCCGATCACCGTCGTCTCGGCCACCTGCGGCACCGACTTGATCGTGTCGTCCATTTGCGCGGCGAGACGGCGCAGGGCGAGATGGTCCAGCCGCGCACTATGCAGCGTGAGCGCAAGGATGGGAACGTCGTCGATCGCGCGGGCCTTGGCGAGTGGCGGACTGACACCGGCCGGTATGCGGTCGGCGTTGCCCTGCAGTTTCTGGTTCAGGCGGACGAGCGCGGCCTCGACGTCGGTGCCGACCTTGAAGCGGACGATCACCAGCGCGGAGCCCGGGCTGGAGGTGGAGTAGAGGTACTCCACGTCGGGAATCTCCCACAGTAGTTTTTCCAACGGTCGTGTGATTCGGTTCTCCACCTCCGCCGGTTCGGCGCCCGGCATGCCCACGAACACATCGACGATGGGGACCTTGATCTGCGGCTCCTCCTCGCGCGGGAGCATCCAGACGGCAAAAAGCCCCAGCAGTACCGAGGCGATGATCGCGATCGGGGTGAGCTTCGACTGCACGAAGGCGCCGGCGACGCGACCGGAGATCCCAGCCTTCGCCCGGGCGGAAGAATCCCCGCACACGGCTGCACCTCGAGCGGCTGGCCCTCGCGCAACGTTGCGGTGGGTGAGAGGATAACCCGGTCACCGGCATCGAGGCCGGCGAGCACTTCGATCGTGTCACCGCGCCGTGCCCCGGTGCGCACCAGCCGCAGGATCGCGCGGTTGCCCTCGCTCGCGATAAAAACGCGTTCCATCTGGCCGAGTACCGAAACAGCCTCCGTTGAAACCAAGAGGGTCCGCTCCCTGGAGCCCGGAATCTCCAAGCGCGCAAATTGTCCGGAACGGACCGCGGCGCCCGCCGGCACCGCGATCTTCGCGCTCACCGAGCGCGTGGCGGGATCGGCGGCGGACGATAACTCGCGGATCACGCCGTTGAAGCGCAGCGCGTCGACACGGCATCCTAGTGTGGACCCGATGCGCAGCGCGGATGCGAGGGTTTCGGGGATGCCGACCTCGATCTCAAAGCCACTGACACCCTCGATTTCCAGCAGGGTTTGTCCGGGGAAAGCGATGTCGCCCGGGTTGGCGGGGCGACGCGCGATCACGCCATCGAAGGGGGCGCGGATTTCCGCATGGTCCAACAGGGCCTCGGTCTCGCGCACCGCGGCCTCCAGACCGGCGAGGCGGTCTTCCAGGGTGCGGACCGTTTCCGCCGTGCTGGCGCCCTTGGCGACAAGGTCACGCTCCCGCCTGAGGTCGCGGATGACGAGGCCACGCTCGGCTTTGGCATGCTCGACGCGCGCGGCAATGTCCTTTGCGGCGATCCGCGCGAGCGTTTCCCCGGCGCGCACGCGTTGGCCCAGCGCGACGGGTAGCTCGACGATCGCGCCCATCGTCTTGGCGGCGATCGTGGCGCGCTGCACGGGGCGCACCGTTCCAGAGATCTCCGAGAGTTGCGGGAGTTCGGCCGCCTGCACCGTGGTCAAGCGGACCTTGGCCGCGGGCAGCGCGGTTGCGGCGAGAGGTGCTTCGGGGCGTGAGCAGCCAGCGGCGACCAAGGCGACGAATCCCGAGAAGAGGGCGTAGAGTTTCATCAGGTAAATTTCAGTGGAGCGCGGTCTCCGCCCGGGCGGGCGCGGCATGGTGTTCGGTAAGCGGGAGAGGCGCCTCCGCCGCGCCGGGGACAACGAGCATGAAACGGTGGATGGTCGCGGAGGACATCCCCGGGCGGTCAGGAGCGCGGTGAGGGTTGGATCCCGCCCCAGTGGATCACGTCGTTGGCGTCGAC
>CAXRGI010000128.1:0-5592 GCA_964229935.1 Opitutales bacterium | reverse complement strand
TGTCGCAGACCACGCAGATAAATACGGAGAGGGCGCGACCGGGCGGAAGAGTTGCGAGGGAACCCGATTCCGAGGGATCGGCACCGCAGACCACCCGGATGAAGCCGACGTGGCGGTCCGCACCCGTCGCTTCACGATCTTCCTCCCTTCTCTGTTCAAAGGTCGCGAACGCCATTCCTGAAACACCTCAATGCGGACAGATTCATGGAACACCCGAAGCGCCCAGGCCGCATGACGGTTTGGTTTCTACGGGGCCGAGCCGGGAATTCCGCGATTGACCGATGGGTGTGCCACCACGAAGGCACACCAAGGATCAACGGTGCGCCGCTCAGCGGACCCCGACGCTTTCGATCACGATCCCATCGCCGCGCTCGTACGCCACCAGAGCACCGGAGGAATCCTGCCGGCTCACCAGGCTTGGGAAACGACCCTCCGCGGCCAGCAGAGTGCCCGGGCCCTCGGTCTCGGGGATCGTGGTCCATAGTCCTTTCCCGTTTTGCCAGACTGCGATCGTGCGGCCGCCGGCGGTCGTCGCGACGGGTTGCGTGCCGGGTCCGAGGTCGCGTTCGCCGCCGCCGGGTCGTGCGTAAAATACCCGCCCCGCTCGCTGCCAGAGGGTGCCGAAGCCGTCCGCCGCGGGGAACAGCACACCTCCGTCCATCGGGCACGCCTTCAGCATCCAGGTGCCCTCGCCCAGTTTTCGCGCCGGACCGAACTCCTCCGCGCCGATGGAACGCTCCGCGCTCCACATGTCGCGGGCGCCGTCGACGGCGTTGCGCCACATGACGTGGAGATCCCCGCGTGCGTTGAAGGCGACACTCGGGTGGCAGCACTCGCAGATCGTCTGGCCCGCCGGGGCGCGGTAGATGAGGCGGTTCGCGGACCACGTCTGCCCCCCGTCAGCCGATTCCGCGCCGAAGAGCTGCGTGCGTTCGCCCCGCAGGTCGAGCCAGGTGGCGAACACGCGGCCGTCGGGCGCCGCGGCGAGGCCATTCAATCCTTCGCGCGCACTCCGGGCGGTATCGTTGACGCGGAAGGGGCCCTTCCACGTGCGGCCGCCGTCGGCGGACCGGAACGCGTGCAAGTCGCCGGCCATTGCCGTGATCGTGAGGTTTTCCCCGTGCGCAACGATCCGCGGGCCGCGCCGGCGGCCCAGCATGAGGGACGGCAGGCTGGCCACGCGCACCGGCGTCGCGAACGTTGCGCCGCCGTCGTCGGATCGCGCGACGTGGATTTCCGGTCCCCGCCCGTAGGCGACCCAGACTGTGCCCTTGGCGTTGACCGCAAGTTGCGGCTGCGCACCGGAGGCGAGTTCGGTCGCCGCTCGGACGGCGGTCGCCACGCAAAGCAACAGGGCTGGTAGGAGGGTCTTCATGGGGCGTTGGCCGGGGCGGAGTTCGGGGCGGGTGATACCACGACTGCGGTTTTCCGCGCGAGTTTGCGCTCCCAGTACCACGTGTAGAAGACCGGGACGGAAAACAGCGAAACGAGGTCGAACAGCATGCCTCCGACCACGGGCAGCACCATGGGCTGCATCAGTTCGGATCCCCGGCCGGTGGACCAAAGGACCGGTATCAGCGACAGCAGGGTGGTGGCGTTCGTCATGATCGCCGGCCGCCGGCGGCGCAGGCCGGCCTCGAAGACGCGCTGATTCACCTCCGCGGCGTCGCGGGGAGGAGTGCGGAATTTTTCCTGGATGTAGGTGCCGAGTAGGATGCCGTCGTTGAACATCACTCCGAGGAGGACAATGAAGCCGACCGCCACGGCCGTGGTCATCTCGGCGCCCCACCACCACACGAGGAAAAACCCGCCGGCCGTGGTCACGGTGGCGTTGCAGAGCACGATGATCGCGGTGATCAGCCAGGAGCGCGTACCGGCGTAAATCAGCCCGATCATCACCGTCATCGATACGGCCACGATCCAGCGCATGGTCTCGTCGGCGCGGATCTTCTGCTCGTAGCGCCCCACCCAGCGGTAGGTAGCCCCCGAGGGCAGCGTGAGCCGGCCGTCCGCCAAGGCGTCGCGCAGTTTCGCGTCGGCGTCGCGCACCACCTCGACCTCACCGCGACCGCGGGCGTTGAGCAGCACGTACTGCGTGCGCTTACCGCCTTCCGAGCGGATGGCCATCGGGCCGATGGTGTGCGTGAAGCCGGCCTCGCTCGGCCGACGCCCCGTGACGGTGTACGCGACCCCGCCGACGGGCGAGGCCGGCGGGTTTTCTCCCGCAGGCAGCGTCAGTTCCGCACGGCCGGAGGAAAGGATCGTGAGGTTGCGTTGCGCGGCGAGCGGCAGCGCGGCCAGCAGCGCCGTGGTGTCCGGTGTCTCGATCTCGTGCACCACCGGGGCCGCCAGGAGGCTGGAGAGCGGGATCGCGCCGTGACCTTCCGCCGCGGGCACCTGCACCTGGGAGAGCTCATCGTCGTCGTCGCGCCGCTCGCGGGCGTAACGGATCCGTATCGGGTAACGCAGCGCGCCTTCCACCGAATAGGCCACGGCCATGCCGCCGAGTGACGTTTCCACGGCCGTCATCACCTGTTCCTTGGATAGCCCGAAGCGCGCGAGGCGCGCCGGGTCGAGGCGGATCTCCGCGTAGGGCTTTCCGCCCTCGCGCTGCATCTGCACGTCGATCGCCCCGGGCGTGCCTACGATCACCCGTTCCGCGGCCTCCGCGAAGCGTTCCAGCGCGTCGTTATCGTCGCCGAGCACCTGCAACGCGATCAGGCTGCGGATGCCCGTCGAGAGCATCACCACGCGGGTCTCGATCGGCTGCAGCCAGCTGGGCGCCACGCCGGGAATGTCCGACACCGCCGCCAGCGCCGCCCGCACCTCGGCCAGCGTGCGCGGACGGCGTTCCACGCTGCCGTCATCCCGCGGGAAGTCGTGCACCGGCCAATCCGCGTACGGTTTCAATTGCACGACCGTCTCGATCATCCCGATCGGTGCCGGATCGAGCGCTGTCTCGGCGCGGCCCATCTTGCCGAGGACCGACGCCACCTCGGGTACCGACTCGATCAGGCGATTCTGCGTCGTCATCACGCGTTGGGTTTCCGCGAGTCCGGCTCCGGCCGGCAGCGAGGGCATGAAGAGCAGCGCGCCTTCGTCGAGCGGCGGCAGGAAACTGGAACCGACGCCCGGGAAGGCCCGGGTCATCGTGTGATCGAGGCGGGTTTGCGCCAGATCGGCGCCGGCGGCGGCGAAGGCCGCGCGCAACGGCTCGCGCAGCACCGGCCAACCAAGGCCCAGCAGGTAGCCGCCGGCCGCGAGCGTCACGATCGCGACGGTGAACAGCACGCGGTGGCGCAGGATGCGCACGTACGCCCACTCGTAGGCGAAGTGGATCGCGCGGCTGGCCGGATTCTCCTCGTAGTTCGCGACGTTCTCGCGGCCGAGACGCCACACCGTCGAGGAAACCAGCGCGGCGAAGAGAGGGGCGAACAACCACCCGGGCAGGGTCAGCACTTCGCGACCGTAGTTGAGCGGCAGCGACCAGCCGTCCCGGATGAACCATCCGAACGCGACCCCGCCTGCGAGGCCCGCCGCCGCCAACAGGAGGGTGCGCCTCAGCTGCCACGGCGGCAGCAGGAGACGGCACAGCACCGGCACGACGAACACGCCGCTCACCACCGCGCCGCTGATCGCCAGCGTCTTGGTCAAAGCCAGCGGCGCGAACAAGCGCCCCGCCTGATCCTGCAGGGCGAAGACGGGGAGAAAGCCGATCACGGTCGTCGCGGCCGAGGTGAACAGCGGCCGCGCGACCTCCCGCGCCGCGAGGATCACCGTATCCGTCACTTCCGGGTCGAACGGAGAGGCTGGCGCCGCCCGTCCTTCCCGCCGGCACTTCTCGCGCAGGTCGACGAGGTGCTGGGTGATGTTCTCGGTCATGATGATCCCGAAATCGACCATCACGCCGACCGCGATCGCGATGCCCGCGAGGCTCATGATGTTGGCGCTCACGCCGCACGCCCACATCGCGAGGAACGTGAACAGCATGCCAAGCGGCAGGCTCACGGCCACCGCCAGGCTCGCGCGGAAGTGGAGGAGAAACGCGACCACCACGATCACCGTCGTCACCACCGCCTCCCTCAGGGTGGAGGAAAGGGTCTCCGTCGTCTCCAGGATGAGCCGCGACCGGTCGTAGAACGGTATCACCGTCAATTGCTCCGCCTTCAGGGCGGGTGCGAGTTCCAAGAGGCGGCGCTTCACCGCGTTGATCACCGTCCGCGGGTCCTCGTGGACCCGCAGGCCGATGATCGCTCCGACCTGCTCCTGCGAGGCGTCGGCCAGCAGGCCCTGCCGGAACTGGCCTCCCACGCCCACGCGCGCGATCTCGCCCAGCCGCACGCCCGCGCCCTTTGTCCGGTCCCCGCGGATCACGATGTTCTCCACGTCGGCCACCGAGCGGGTGAAACCCGTGGCGCGGATCATGGTCTCAACCCCCGCGCGCTCGACGCTCATCGCGCCCGTGTCGCGCCCCGCCCGTTGCACCGCCATCATGAGCATGTCCAGCGTCAGGCCCTGCTCCTCGATCCGCACCGGATCGACGTCGATCTGATACTCGCGCACCACGCCGCCGGCGGGTGCGACTTCCGCGACGCCGGGAACGGCGCGCAGCGCCGGGGTCACCAGCTGATCGAGCACGCGGCGTCGCGTTTCCGTGTCGCGAGGCCCCTGCAGCGTGAAGGCGAACACCTGCCCCATCGCCGTGGCGTCCGGTCCCAGCCGCGGCGTCACACCCGGCGGCAACAGGCCCTGCAATTGCGCGAGCCGTTCGAGCACGCGCGTGCGGCACTCGTAGAGGTCTCGCCGCTCCTCGAAGATCACGTACAGGTAGCTCGCGCCGTAGAGCGACATCCCGCGCACCGTCCGCACACCGGACAGCCCCTGGAGCTCGCGGGTCAGTCGCGAAGTCACCTGCAGGTCCATGTCCTGCGGGCTCTGGCCCGGCCACTCGGCCCAGACGATGACCTGGTTGTCGCTCAGGTCCGGGATCGCGTCGACCGGCACATGCCGCCACGCCCACAGCCCCGCGATCGCCAGCCCGAGTGTGGCGGCGAGCGTCAGCAGTGGATTGCGGATGGCGGCGGCGATCACAGGAAGGAAGGGATTCGTTTTCCGGCGGTGGGATGCATCCGCGAAGAGTCCGCCGTTCGTAGCCTAGTGGCGGTGGAGCGGCGCGGCGGCGCCGCGCGGGAAAAGGAGGCTGGGCGTGCCGGCCAGCTGGGCCTGGCTGTCGATGAGAAAGGCTCCCTGCGCCGCGACTTCGTCGCCCGGCTGCAGTCCGGCGCGCACGATGAAGACGTCGTTGCCGGCCTCATCCTCGAGACGCGGCCCCAGGGCGAGCGGCGCGAGGGCGAAGGTCAGGCTGCCGTCTGGGCGTCGCCCCGCTACCTTCCAGGCCACGTGCCGTACGCCCGTCGAGAGTACGGCCGCCTTCGGCACGAGGGTGAAACGCGCGGGCTCGGTCCGGGAGGGATCCGCCGCGCGCAGATCGGCGTCGAGCGCCACCGCGATGCGCGCCTCCACGAGACTGCCTGCCAGCAGCAGACCTTCGGGGTCGCGGAGGTGGAGATGGATTTCGCGGGCCCGGATCGC
>CAXRGI010000127.1:0-11964 GCA_964229935.1 Opitutales bacterium | reverse complement strand
TGGTCATTGCCGGATTGGCTGTGGGGTCCCTCCGAATCCGGGTCTATCCGCATCCATCCGTGATTGTCACCGGTCCTGGTCCGAATGCCATTTTGACGGTTTCGTTTAACGTCCCGATTCCTTTCACCTCTTTTCTCTCATCATGAAAATCCACCGGCTCGGCATCATCATGAACGGCGTCACGGGACGCATGGGCACCAACCAGCACCTGATCCGCTCGATCAAGGCGATCATCGATCAGGGCGGCGTGAAGCTCTCAGACTCCGAGGTGATCATGCCCGACCCGGTGCTGGTCGGCCGCAGCGAGGAGAAACTCCGGGCGCTGGCCGCCCGCACGGGCGTCTCGCGCGTCTCGACCAACCTCGACGCCGAGCTGGCGAACCCCGCCAACCAGATCTATTTCGACGCGACGCTCACGGGCCAGCGGCCGGTCGGCGTGCGCAAGGCGATCGCGGCGCGCAAACACATCTACTGCGAGAAGCCCACCGCGACCACGGCCGCCGAGGCGCTCGCGCTGGCCAAGGAGGTCACCGCCGCCGGGCTCAAGAACGGCGTGGTGCAGGACAAGCTCTGGCTGCCCGGCCTCGTGAAGCTGAAGTACCTCATCGATACCGGTTTCTTCGGCCGGATTCTCTCCGTCCGCGGCGAGTTCGGCTACTGGGTCTTTACCGGCGAATACGAGAAGCTCCAGCGTCCCTCGTGGAATTACCGCAAGGAGGATGACGGCGGCATCATCGTGGACATGCTCTGTCACTGGCAGTACGTGATCCAGAACCTGTTCGGCGAGATCAAGAGCCTCACCTGCCTTGGCGCGACGCACATCCCGCGGCGCTGGGACGAGAGCGGCAAGCCCTACGCCTGCACCGCCGACGATTCCGCCTACGCGACGTTCGAGTTGGTGAACGGCGTGATCTGCCAATTCAACTCGTCCTGGGACGTGCGCGTGCGGCGCGACGACCTGCTCACGCTGCAGGTCGACGGTACGCACGGTTCGGCCGTCGCCGGCCTGCGCGACTGCACCGCGCAATCGCTCGCCGCCACGCCCCGCTGCGTCTGGAACCCCGACATCGACAGCCCGATCAAGTACATGGACGGCTGGACGCGCGTGCCGGACCAAGGCGTTTACGACAATGCCTTCAAGGTCGAATGGGAGCTCTTCCTGAAGCACGTAGTCACCGGCTCGCCTTTCCCGTGGACCCTCCTCGAGGGCGCGAAGGGCGTGCAGTTGGCGGAGCTGGGCCTCAAGTCGTGGGCCGAGCGCCGCTGGCTCGATGTGCCGCCGCTGAAGTGACGCGGTCAGGGGCCGGCGCAAGGTTACGCCGTTGATCCGAGTGAGCCCGCCCCAGGCTTGGCGAAGGAGGTAAGCCGCGGAAATTGCCACCGACTATTCTTCCGCTGCTGGCCTCCTCCGACACGCCGTTTCCGGCCCGCGGCCTGGTTTCATCCAGCCCCTCGATCCCCGACTTCGGGAAAACAGAAGGGGCCGGCGATAACCCCTTAACGCCGGCCCCAGTTTTTTCTGATTTTCCGGCCTCGCGGCCGGTTGCGACCCAAACCCTGCATGGGTCGCGAGGTGGGAAGAGCATCGCCCGTGCCAGCTTCGGAGGTACCGCGGCCAGGCCATGGTTCATCAGCCGGGCTTCATCCTGCCCGGACCGGCATGAGGAAGCCTGCGGGTGAGCGGGCCGCGTGGGAGCACACCTGAAGACGCCGGACAACCATGGCTACGCACCTCGCGCCGCTAGTGCGGAGCGAATTTCGTCATGGCGTCGAACTCGTCGGCGATGGCGCGGTCGCGGGCGCAGCGGGTCATCTTGTGCTGTCCACCCCAGCGGCCGTGAAAGCGCCGCCAATGCTCGAACACCCCGGGCATGACGAGACGTACCACCGGGGCCTCGAGGACCCCGCGGGTGCGACGGTCGGCGTAGGCCTGATGCGTCACGGAGAGCTTGGCGTCCAGCTCCGCGGCCAACTGCGGACCGGTCGGTGTCGCCGCCGTGCCCGGGTTCAGTTCGATCCACCACTCGTGGCGGCCGCGGCGCTCGCCGACGAGCGTCTCCACCGTGACCTGCGGGGCCACGTGGAAATCCACGATCCGCCAGCCTTGCCGGCGACACACCGCGGTAAGCGCACCGGTGAGGTCGCGCTCGTGCAGGTTTTCCCGGAAAACGTCCAGACGCCGCCCCGTGCGGCCGACGACGAGGAGCCTTGCCGGCGCGAGGGAGGTGAGACGCACGACGTCCTCCAGGAGATGGCGCACCAGTCCTCCGGGTGTCGTGACCAGCAGGGCGTAGTCGACGCCGACCTTCGCGCCCGCGAGCGGCACGGCCCTCCGGCCGGCGGTCTCCAGCGGGCCGTTCTCCAGCTCCTCGAGAGGGAGAAACTCAAAAAACACCCCCTGGTCCGTGAGCAGCCGCAGGCCTTGGGAGGCCTCGCCGTCCTGCGCGGCGATGAATGCCTCGCTCGCGGCGTACACCTCGTGAAGCCGCACGCCCGGTCCGGCCAGTTCGCGCAGGGTATCGGCGTGGAAACCCAGCGCGTCACCCCCGTGGATCACACATTCGAGGTTGGGCCAGCGGGCCTGCAGCGTGGTGGCATCCGCGCCGAGCGCCGCGCGCGCGAAGGTCGCTATTCCACCGGGAAGGCCCGCGATCAGCGTGAGGTCGGCGCTCTTCCCGCGGGCGAGGGCGGCGGCCTGTCGCTGATCGGCGTCGGTGAGGGCGGCGGCGGCGAGTCCGGGCTCATGGAGGTGTTTTTCGGCCCAAGGCGGCAGGCTAAGCGTGGCGATGCCGCTCATGTCCCCGGCCGCAGCACCGTCGGGCCGGGTAGTGTCGACTGGCTCGACCGCCGCGGCGCCACCCAGCAGCAGGTGACGGCCGCGAAAAACCCCCGCGTGCCGCGCCGCGACCGCATGGTGCAGCACGGCGCGCAGGCCCGCCCGCTGGAAGTGCGCCAGCAGTTCCTCGGTCACGGGCACCAGCCGGCGGGCGCCCTCGGCGACACCGGCCGTGCGGGCGAACAACCGGCAGGTTCCTGGCCACAGCACGCCGGCCTCCCCGGCGACCATCCGGGCGACCGCGGGGGCGATTGAGGCGTGCGTCTGTACCGGCACGCGCGCCTGGAACGCGGGGTAGGCCAGCCGGGGCTCGACGCCGGCGGAGCGCCAATGCGCGGCCGCGGCGAGCCGGGGTAGCAGAGCGGAAAGCGCGGCGGCTTGCTCCGCCGTTCCGCCACCCCGGCTTCGCAGGCGCCATTCCACCCCGGCCGTGCGTAAGCTGAGACCGAGGACGTGGAAGAATTTGGGCCGGACGGGCATGGCGGCGCGGGGCGAGGCTAGGGCAGGGCCGGCGACGAAGAGTCGCAAGCGAATTACCCCCGCGGAGGCGCGCTCCGGGTTTGCGCGCGCCACGCGCGGCCCCAAGCGTCCGGGCAATGCCGTTGCCCCCGATCATCCATGAGGACGCGGAGGTGCTCGCCTTCGACAAGCCGAGCGGCCTGCTCGTTGCGCCTGACCGCTGGGACAAGACCCGAGTGAATCTCATGGGGCTGGTGCACGCTGATGCACGCCTCGGCCGCGGGGTGGCCAACGTCCACCGGCTCGACGCCGACACCAGCGGAGTGCTCTTGTGCGCGAAAACGAAGCCCGCGCTCGATTTTCTTTCGGGCCAGTTCCAGTCGAAGACCGTGGGAAAAACCTACCATGCCCTGGTGGCGGTGTTGCCCGCGGGCCGCGAGATGAAGGTCGTGGCACCGGTGCGCGACGCGCAGGGCGGCCTGCCCGACGAATTCACCGTGGAGCTGGCGCTGGGTGAGGATGAACGCCAGCCGGGCCGCATGCGGGTCTTCAAAGGGCGCGGCGGTAAAGCCTCCGTGACGCGTTTCCGCACGCTTGAGCGCTTCGGCGCGGGTGCGCCGCGTGACCGGGAGGCCGCGCCGGCCGGCTACGCCTGGGTGGAGTGCGAGCCGCTGACCGGGCGCACCCACCAGCTGCGCGTGCACCTCGCCGCCGCGGGCGCGCCGATCCTTTACGATCCGTTCTACGGTGATCCCCGCGTCGCGCTACGGCTCTCCGACCTGAAGCGAGGCTACAAGGGACGCGACGATGAGAAGCCCTTCATCGGACGTCTGGCGCTTCACGCCACGGCGCTCACCTTCACGCATCCGGCCTCCCGCGAGCGCGTCACCCTGACCGCGCCCGTACCGCACGAGTTTGAGGTCGCCCTGAAGTACCTGCGCCGTTTCGCCTCCTCCCCGTTGTCCCGCGCCCGCGCCGTCGCCTGATCCTTTTTCCTCCATGAAAACCCCCGCTCCCTCCGTTACCCGCCGCGAGGCGCTCCGCACCGCCGCCCTTGGCGCGCTCGTCGTCCCCGTCATCGGCTCCGCTTTCGCCGCCGAGAAGAAAAAGGCGCCTGAGGCCGCCCTGCCGACCTACGCCTCGTTCCCCGACGGCCGCGAGAACGGCCTCCGGCTCGGCGTCGCTTCCTACTCGCTCCGCAACCTGCCTCTCGACGAGTTCATCTCCGTCGTGAAGGTGCTGCGGATCTCCAACGTCGCGCTTTTCCGGCTGCACTGCAACTGGGAGTCGGCTCCGGTGGCGGAGTGCCGCGCGGTCGGCGAGAAACTCAAGGCCGCCGGGTTGCGCCTCACCGGTTCCGGCGTCGTCAATCTGCCCAACGACGAGGCCAAATGCCGCCAGGCCTTTGAGAACGTGAAGGCCGCCGGCATGGCCACCATGGTCTGCAAGCCCGACCTCGCCGCCCTCCCGCTCGTCTCCCGTCTCGCCAAGGAATACGACCAGCGGCTCGCGATCCACAACCACGGTCCCGAGGACAAGGTGTACCCGACGCCCGCGGTCGCGTTCGAAGCCATCAAGTCCCTCGACCCCCGCGTGGGCCTCTGCATCGACGTGGGCCACACCGTGCGCGGCGGCGAGGATGCGATCACCGCCATCCGCAAGTACGCGTCGCGCGTGCACGACGTGCACCTGAAGGACAGCGTCGCCGTCCCGGGCGCGATGCGCGACATCCCGATCGAGGTCGGCGCCGGACGGCTCGACATCCGGGGGATGCTCCGCGCGCTGCTCGACATCAAGTACGACGGCGTCGTGTCCTTCGAGTACGAGAAGGTGGCGGGCAATCCCATCACCGGCCTCGCCGAGTCGGTCGGCTACGTTCGCGGGGTGCTGGCGGCCTACGCCCGCTGATCCATCCGCGGCGCGCGGCGGTACATCCCGTCGCGCGCCGCGGCTTTCCGCTTGCGCGGCGCGCCGGGCGCCCGTTTCCCTTGCGCCGCCTGTAGGGGTGTCTTCCGCGGAAGGCTGAGATTGCGGCGCGATCGGCTGCTCGACCCTTTGAACCTGTGCGGGTCATGCCGTCGGAGGAAACAGCAGGCGCCGGACCACGCGCCTTCGGGCCTGTGCCCGGCGTCCCTTCGGCGGCGATCCGTGCGGGTCAGGCGATCCGCCATGACCACCGCTTCACTCCGTCTCCGCCACGCATTCGCGGCCGCCGCTTTCCTGTCGCCGGCCCTGCTCCTTTCCCAGTCCGTGCCGTCCGGCCCGGCGATCCAACTCGCGCCCCTGCGCGTGACGGCCGACCTCTGGGAATCGCCGCCCGAGCGTGTGCCGGCGAGCGTGAGTTTGTACGAGGCGGGCGCGTTGCGCGGCGGAATCCGCCACTTCGGCGATCTCGTCGACCAGATCCCGAACCTCACCTGGACGGGTGGCACGTCGCGGCCGCGCCATCTCCAGATCCGCGGCGTCGGCGAGAATTCCCAATACGAGGGCGAAACGCCCGATTCGGCGGTGCGTGTCCTCGTCGACGACCTCGACTTCACCGGCCTCGGCGGCGCGGCCTCGACCTTCGATGTGGAGCAGATCGAGGTGCTGCGCGGTCCGCAGGCCGGGGCCTTCGGGCCGAATGCGGCGGGCGGTTTGGTGCGCGTCGTGACCGCGGCGCCCACGCCCGTCTGGGCCGGGCTGCTCGAGGCGACCGCGGGAGGGGACGGGCTGCGGGAGACGGGTTTCGCCGCGGGCGGCCCGCTGCTCGGCGGCGGACGGCCCACCCTGCTGGGCCGGATCGCGGTGCACCGCCATGTCAGCGAGGGTTTCCGGCGCAACCTCACGCTGGGCCGCGACACCAACGCGCGCGATGAACGCACCGCGCGGCTGCGGCTGGCGGGAGAGGGGATCGGCGGCTGGCGTTGGGAGACGGCCCTGCTGCGCTCCGACCTGCGCAACGGCTTCGACGAGTTCGCCCTCGATAATAACGGCCGGTACACGTTCAGCGACCGTCCCGGCCGTGACGACCAGCGGGCGCTTGCCGGCAGCTGGCGGCTCGCGGGGCCCGTCGCCCGGGACGTTCGTCTCACGGCGGTGGCGACGGCGACCCGCGCCGATACCCGCTACAGTTACGACGACGACTGGACGGCTGCCTCTTACGCCGGCTTCAGCGACCTCTCCCGCGTGCGCCGCGGCTGGAGCGCTGAGGCCCGGCTCGATGGCGGCGGGGGTGCCGGCGGCGGCGCGCGCTGGACGCTCGGTCTGCACGGGGCGCGGCTTGAGGAGGAAAGCCGCTACACCAACGAGGATCCCGGCAACCTGCGCGGCCTCACCACGGACTACGCCGCGCGCCAGCTCTCGCTGTTCGCCCAGACGGCCCGGTCCTTGGGCACGGCCGGCCGACTGGTCGCGGCGCTGCGGCTGGAGCGGGTCGCGCAGGACGGCGCGGGCACGCGCACCCGCTTCCGCAAGTCACGCGGGACCTTTGATCCGGTGGTGACGTTTCGTCCGCGATTTTCCGACACGCTGCCGGGTGGGAAACTGACGTGGGAGCGTGATCTACCGGCGGGGGGACTCCTGTTCGCCTCGGTGACGCGCGGCCACAAGGCGGGTGGCGTGAACGTGGACGCGCGCATCAACCCCCCGGCGGACCCGCTCACCTACCGCACCGAGACGCTGTGGAACTGGGAGGCCGGCGTGCGCGGCCAGGCGCTGGAGCGCCGGCTGACGGGTGGTTTGACGGCTTTTCTTCTGCAGCGGAGCCGGACGCAGGTGCGGGATTCCGCCGGCTTCGGCGGCAATTACCGCTTCTTCACCGCCAACGGCCGTGGCGCGCGGGTGGCGGGGCTCGAGGCGGCGGGCGCCCTTGCGGTCACCCGCGAGCTTTCACTGCACGCCTCGGCTGCGCTGATGGATTCAGAACTCGAGCGCTTCACGCTCACCAACGGGAATACGGGGGGCGGCCGCGCGCTGGCGAACACGCCCGGGTACGGTCACACCATCGGGGTGCGCCACGAGACGCGCGGCGGGTTCTTCGCGCGGATCGAGCGGACGGCCCGCGCCGCGCAATTCGACTCCAACAACCACGACGAAGCGCGCCGGGCCTTCGCCGTGGTGAACGCCGCCGCCGGCTGGGCCCGCGGGGGCTGGAGCGTGACGGTGTGGGCGCGCAACCTCCTCGACGCCCGGCACGAGAAACGCGTGTTTTTCTTCGGCAACGCGGAGCCGGACTACGCGGAGACCCGTTACGAGAGCCGCGCGGATCCGCGGCAGGCGGGTGTCACGCTCGCTCGCCGTTTCTGAAGCCGCGGGCGCGGCGCTTGCGCGCCCGCCCGCCGGTCCGTTTCATCAGGCATGATTTCCCTGCACGAGGGCCGCGGCGCGCGGCGAAAACGACCCGCCGGGCGGGCGTTGACGCTGTTGCTGCGGGTCAACGGCTGCGAGCCGGGTGTTTGGCGGCGGCTGGTAGTGCGGGAGAAGACTTGGCTCTCGCAGCTCCACGACGCGATCCAGCTCGTGTTCGATTGGTACGATTACCAGACGCATACCTTCACCCTGGAGAGCCGGCGCTTCGGCAACCCGGTGCGGGGCGAGGAGGGAGGAGTCGAGGACGACCGCGACGTCATGGTCAGCGACCTCGGTCTCGAACCCGGGCAGCGGTTGGTGTACCGGTATCATTTCGGGGAGGGTTGGGAGGTGGACATCCTGGTGGAGTCCGCCGGGCCCGCGGGCAAAGGGGTGCGGCTTCCCGTCTGCTTGGCGGGCGAACGGGCCGGGCCTCCCGAGGATTGCGGCGGGCTGGAGGCGTACCACGATATGCTCGCTTGTCTGGGCGATCCCGCCTCGGCGCTCGGGCGCGAATGGCGGGAGTGGCTGGGCCCGGACTATGATCCCGCGGCCTGCGATCCGGCGCGGATCACCACCGCGCTGCGGCGCCTGAAGGGCTGAGCCGGCCCGGTCCCCATTCCAGCTTAGTGCGCCTCGCTGAAGCTGGTCAGCGAGTGCCACTCGAACACTTCCTGCAGCAGGGCGGTCTCGACCCGGGCGACCACCCGCTCCAGCGCGCCCCAGGTCTGGGCGAAACGGGCTTCCTTACGCGCCGTCTCGCGCACTCCCCGCGCGTCTTTCGCCTCCGCGAGCAGCGCCTCCACCTCCCCGCCAGGCGGCCGGGGCGAAGTTCGTCCGGATCACACAGCCGACGGTGTCCGGTGAAACCCATGACCTGGAAGACAGCTCGGCTATGGGGCGCGATTGCGTCCGGACCGTCGCGCTGAGTGTGTTAACCGCGAAGCCCCCACGGGCCCCGTCGGTCAATTCACGCGGTTCCAGACCGGTTCCCCGAGAACGGCTGCGCGCGCGATCCGCGCGGAAGTCGTGCGCATCTCGACCATGCCCTCCGGGCTGCAAAAAGCGGCGTGGCAGGTCACGATGAGATTCGGCGTCGCCGCCTCCTCGGCCGTGCGCAGGGGCTCGTCCTCGACGACGTCGAGACTCGCCCCGCCGAGATGTCCCGCGCGCAGCGCCGCGAAGAGCGGCGCCTTCCGCACGATGTCGCCGCGCGCCGTGTTGACGAGGAAGGCCCCCGGCCGCATCGCCGCGATCTCGGCCTCGCCGAACATCCCGCGCGTCTCGGCGGTGAGCGGACAATGGATCGAGACGGTGTCCGAAGTCGCTAGCAGTTCCCCGAGGGACCCGACCCGCCCGATGCCGAGCGCCTTGTGCGCACCGGCCGGAGCGTAGGGGTCGAAAAAGACCACGCGTAAGCCGAACGCCTTCGCGCGCAACGCCGCCGCGGTGCCGATCCGGCCGAGGCCGACGATGCCGAAGGTCTGCGTGCTGAGCCGGCGCATGCGGTGCTGCACGGAAATCCGCCAGCCGAGGCGCTTCGCCTCGGCGTCGAGCGGGAAAAGTTGCCGGTAGAGCGCTAGGGTCAGCGCGAGGGCATGGTCGGCCACCTCCTCCGTGCCGTAGTCGGGAACGTTGCACACCGCGATCCCGGCGCGCGCTGCGGCCGCGAGGTCCACGCTGTCGAAGCCCACGCCGTTGCGCACGATCGCCCGGCAGCGTGTCATCCCCGCCACCACCTCGGCTGTCACCCGCGGTCCGTGCCAGAGGATGATCGCGTCGGCCCCGAGCACCCCGGCCGGGAACGGCGCGTTGAAGTCGAGCCACACCGTGGTGAGGTCGGCGATGTCGCCGAGCACCGGTCGTTCCACCGAAGCCTCGTGGTCGGTGAACTTGAACTCGCGGGGGCAAACGATCGCGACGGTCGGGCGGGGCATAAAATCTTTGACCACCGATTGCACGGATGGCACCGATGCGGAAGCTTCTTCCGCGCCAACCGTGACGTCCTCCGCCCGCCTGTTTCTCGCCTCATTGTGCCTCATGCTAGCCGCCGCGCCCGGTCTCCGGGCCCAGCGCGAAAAATTGCCCCCGGCCGACCTCGAGTTTGTCGAGAAGACCTGGCCGGCGGCGAAAAAGACCACCACCGGCATCCGGTACGTGATCCTCAAGGAAGGCCAGGGTGATTCCCCGAAACCCGGCGACAAGGTCAACGTGCTGTACGTCGGCAAGCTGCTCGACGGGACGGTCTTCGACCAGGCGACCGAGCCCGATAAGCCTTTCACTTTCCGCGTTCGTCGCGAGATGGTGATCGAGGGTTGGGAGCAGGTGCTCCAGCTGATGAAGCGCGGGGAGCGCCGGCTCGCGATCATCCCGCCCGAGATGGCCTACGGTACACGCGGCCAACCGCCGCGGATCGGGCGCAACGCCACGCTCGTTTTCGAGATCGAGCTGCTCAGTTTCGGCAAGGACTGATTTCCGCCATTCCTCCTCACCCCATGATCCGACTCCCTGTTCTCCTCCTTGCCGCCGGCCTGCTTGCGACCGCCTTGCCCGCCCGCGCGGGAGTCGGCGTCGGCGCCCCGCCCATCCCGGGGGCCGAGATGCTTTTCGACGGCACGCGCGAGATGCTCGACGCCAAGTGGACCTACTGGGAGGGACCGCGCTTCGCCTCCTCGCTGCCCATCAAGTGGCGGATCGTCGAGGACCCCGTCGACAAGGGCACGGCGTTGATGACGTTTGATCCCGCGGCCCCGAAAGGACGCTATGGTGCCGCCGACATCGTCACAAAGAAAGCGTACCGCGATTTCCGCCTGCACGTGGAGTTCTGCGTGATGAACGAGGGCGGCAACAGCGGTGTCTACCTGCAGAACCGCTACGAGATCCAAATCCAGGACGGCGACGGCACCAAGCACGGCATGGGCGCCGTGATCAATGAGACCCCCTCGCCTTACTACCTCTACAAAGGCCTGCGGCAGTGGAACGCGTACGACATCGTCTTCCGCGCCGCGCGTTTCAAGGACGGCAAGCTGGTCGAGAAGGCGCGGGTCACGATGTTCTTCAATGGCGTGAAGATCCACGCGCATCAGGAGATCCAGCAGGTCTGGGGCGGCGCCAACTCCGGGATCGACGGCGGCAACGATGGCGGCAAAGGCATCACCGACACTCCGGGTGGCCTGAAGCTGCAGTGCGAGGGCCACGACGTGCGCTACCGCAACATCTGGATCAAGGAACTGGACCTCGTCCGCTCCAACACCGCGTTCGCGCGGGAAAACTGAGCACGGGCGGCGAGGGCCGGTCACGCGACGCCGAGCCCCGTCGAGGATGAACTTCGCCGCCGGCTCCGCCTTCTCGCCGCTGCAGCTTGCGGCGGTCCGCGTCGGGCTGGGCCTGCTTGCGCTCAGCCGGCTCGGAGAAGCTTGGTCGGGTGCGGGCTCGATCCTGGCCGCGGCTCTGCTGCTCGGAATCCATCGCAGGTACGCGGCGGCGGGATTGCTGGTCGCGGGTTTGACCGCCGCGCCGTTGACGTCCGCCCCGCCGCTCCTCGGGTTGCTATTCCTCCTCGTCGTGTTGCCGGAAAAAGAGGCCTTCCGTTGGCGCGGGGAGGGAGGAGACCATGGCAGTGCGTTGATGCATTGTGGATGGCGGATCGCCGCGTGGGTGATGTTGGTCGGGGCACATCTCCTTTGGGTGGCTTCGGGGTGGCTGCCGCCGGGCATGCTAACCCCCGCCTTGCCGGCTCCTCTGGCGGCCGCGCATCTGGTCCTGCTGGGGTTGCTCGCGGTGCCGCCGGCGCGGGTGCCGGCCTGGCTCGTGCTTGGCGTCATGACGCTCGGCGAGGCTTTGATTCTCGCGGGAGCATGGCCGGTGGCGTTCGGACTCCTGCTGCTTCAAATCCTCACCTTTGATTCCCGCTGGTTGCCGGCGCGGGATGACGTTCGCCGACCGGTGCTGCTCTACGATGGCGAATGCGGGCTGTGCGCCGCGGTCGTGCGGCTGCTGTTACGGGAGGATGCCGCGGGCCGGCTGCGTTTTTCTCCGCTGCAGGGTCCGGCCGCCCAAGCATACCTGCGGGCCCGGGACCTGCCGACCTCGGAGTTCGACAGCCTCGTGTTCGTGCCCGACTGGGAGCGTCCGGAAAGTCTGCCTCCGCGTCTTCGGTCGGAGGGCGCCTTTGCGGCGGCCGACGAACCGGGAGGGATCTGCCGGGTGCTATCGTGGCTGCGGATCCTGCCGCGAAGCTGGACCGACGCGGCCTATAGCGGGATCGCTCGAGGGCGCGGGATTTTCGGTCCGCCGGAGCGAGTCGCACCGGCCGAAGACCCGGCGTGGGAGAAGCGGTT
>CAXRGI010000126.1:0-7413 GCA_964229935.1 Opitutales bacterium | reverse complement strand
CCGCGACTGGAGCGCGGCTCGCGCCTCGCCGCCCCCGGAGGCACGGGCGGGTCGTCATGCCTTGTCGGCCCGAGAGGCGGTGGTCCGCGCGGAGCGCATGGTCGCCCGCGCGGACGTGGAGCATCAGGACGAGCCTCCGGGGAGTGCCTGCTCAACCTCAACAATGATGGGCTTGCCCGGGGCGCAGTCGGCTTTGAGGGCGACGAACCCTTCGCGGTAGCGGTCGTAGATGGGCCACAGCGCGTTGCGGTCGGTCTCGGGGATGGGCAGGGCGTCGATCGCGGCGCGCGAGAAGAATGCGAACTGCCCCTCGCTGATGGCGGGAGGGAGCGCGGCGAGGTGCACCTTGCAGCGGAAGAGGAACATGAGCCAGTGCGCCTGACCTTCGTAAGCCTTCTCCGCGATCATCGCGAAGAGGTGCAGGTCGGGCGCCCCGACGCGCAGCCCGGTCTCCTCGAAGGTCTCCCGCGCGGCGCACTCGAAGGGCGACTCGCCGGTTGCGGTTTCCAGCTTGCCGCCGATCGGACTCCAGACCCCGAGGTTCGGCGGCTTGGCGCGCAGCAGCAGGAGATGTTCGCCCGCCGCGTTCTCGACGAACACGAGCACGGCGAGCTTGTAGGGAATCTTTTCCATCGAAGCCCCGAGACCGGCGGGCGGCGGCCCGCACGGCAAGTCCGCGTTTCGCGTGGCTGTGCGTTTGACATCATCTGAGGCGGGGCGTCCTTCACTCTGCCCCGACCATGAGCGCCCTTGTTCCCCTTCGGCTGATCGCGATCACCGGATTGCTCTCCTTCGTGTCGGCTGTCCCGCTCCGGGCGGCCCCCATCGGCGTGCCGGTAGAGGTTTCGGCGGTGAAGTTCTCCAACGTCCGTACCCCCGGCGGCGCGCCGGGAAATTGGTACGAGGCGGCGGTCGCGCTTCAGGTACGACCCGCGCACGGCGCTCCCGCCCAGATGGTGTCGCGCGTGCGGGTGAGCCTGCTGCTCGCGTTCGATCTGCCGGGAGTCGCGGGCGCGGGTCGGCGCACCGAGTTCCATCGCGCCGAGGCGGAGTGCGTGGCGTTGGAGCCGGGGCGGGCGGATGTCCGCTTCTATCTTCCGGCGGAGATCGTGAAGCGCGACCAGCTCCATGGCGACCCGCGGCAGTGGGGGGTGGAGATCGCCGTCGAAGGGAAGCCCATTCCCGCTGGTCGCGCCGCGTACTCCGGCAACCTCGCGAGCGCCGAGGTGCGGCAAGCTTTCCAGCGCAAGGGGGCCGCGAACTCCGCCGCGAATGACGGCATCCTGCTTCCGCAGTTTCTCACGCCCTTCGCGGCCGAGTATCCCCGTGCGACTCCTGCGTTCGTGCGACGAGGAGGACGTTGAGGGCCAGGCCGGAGCTGGTATTTCCGCGCAGCGCAATCGCTTCCGCGTAACCATATTACACTTGCCGCGTCTCGCCCTTTCGCCGTCGCTTTTTCCTTTGATCCACCCATGCGAACCCCCCGCGTTCTAGCAGTCGACATCGGTGCCGGCCACGTGGCCTGCGGTGTCTTCGGGGTGGGGGCTTCCGGGCGTCTGGTGTTGCAGCAGTTCGCGCTCGAACCGCATACCTCGGATCCCGCGCTCGAGGCGCGGTGGTCGACCGAGATCGCCCAGTCGCTGGGCGCGATCGTGGCCCGCCGTCGTTTGTCCGGTAGCGCCGCGATCTCGGTGCCGGGTCACCTGGCGCTGACCAAGTTCATCAAGACGCCTTCGCTCGCGAAGGAGAAGCGGATGAAGATCATCTCCTTCGAGGCGGCGGAGAACATCCCCTATCCGCTGGAGGAGGTCGTCTGGGATCATCACGTCGTGGCCGACGACGGCTTCGATCTGGAGGTGATGCTCACCGCGGTGAAGTTCGACGCCATGCAGGCGCTCTGCACCGCGGCCGACGCCGCGGGCTTCCCGCCGGAGCGCGCGACGCCCTCCGGCCTCGCGCTGCTCCACGCGTTCCGCTACAATTACCCGAAGGTGATCGAGCCGGTGATCGTCGCCAATGTGGGCGCGCGTTCCACCAACCTGCTGTTCATCGAGGGCGAGCGCTTTTACATCCGCACGCTCGCGCTCGCGGGCAACGCGGTGACGCAGGCCGTCGCCGACGAGCTCCGCATCGACTTCGCCTCCGCCGAGGCGCTCAAGGTCCAGGTGCTCTCCGGCCAGAGCGATCTTCCGGCGGGTTCGCTCTCGCGGGCCGCGGTGCATAAGGCCGCGGCCGCCTTCTGCACCCGCTTGCAGGTAGAGATTACACGTTCCGCGGTGAACCACCGGCGGCAAACGGGCAGCGGCGCCGCCGTCATGCTCTACCTCACCGGGGGTGGCTCGCTCATCGAGGAGCTGCCCGGCCTGCTGGCCGAGAAACTACGCCTTCCGGTCGAACGCTACGAGACATTCAAGGCCGTCGATGTCGCGGCGGATGCCCGCGCGGCGGGCGCCGAGTCCTCCGCCCATGTTCTAGCCGATCTGGTCGGCATGGCCACGCGGCTTGTGGTGCCGCAGGAGTCGGAGGCGAGCCTGTTGCCTCCCGCCCTCACCGAGGCGATCGCTTTCCGGAAGCGGCAGCCCGTGCTGCTTTCGGCGGCGGCGCTCGCTGTGCTCTCCCTCGCGCCGCCCGTGTACTCCGTGCACACGATCGCCGCGACGACCCAGGAGATGGTCTCGCGGCACGAGGGTCAGTTGATGCCTTTGCGCTCGGTTCAGAACCGCAACGAGCAGAACCTGCAGCAGATCGCGGAGGCGACTCGCCAGATCGCGGCCCTGCGCGGTGCGGTGGAAACCAAGGCCAACTGGGTCAATTTCCTCGCGGACCTCCAGGGGCGCCTCGCGCGCATCGAGGATGTGTGGCTGGACCGGCTTCAGGTCACTCGGCCGCCGCTGCCGGAGCCCGGCAGCCCCGACGCCGCGCCGTTGGAGCCGCCGCCCGACGGCCAGGCCGCCGCCGCGGTTCCTGCCGTGCCGAAGGGGCCTCCGGTCCGCCTGACGCTCAGCGGACGCCTGCTCGACGTGCGCAACCCGCAATCGAAGGTGAGCCCCGAGTCGCTGCAGCGGGTCAAGGAGCTCCTCGCGGGCTTCACCGGCTCAGGTTTCATCAAGGCCGTCGAGAACGAGCGCTTCGACACCAACCAGAACGGGCTGCTGTATTTTGATTTCACGCTCGTCATCAACCCCGAGCGGGGCCTCTGAGCCGCCGCCCGTCGCCATGACCTGGTTCCGTAAATACCCTCTCTTCGCGACCGGCCTCGCGGTGTGCGCGCTCGTGGCTCTCGGTGAGCTAGCCTTTCTCTACGAACGCTACGCCGCGTCGCGCGAGGCCTCCGTTCGCCTGCGCCAGCGCAAGGACGAGCTCGCGGCGATGGAGCAGCTGACGCCTCCGCCGACTCGTCCGGTGGCGGCGGCGATCGAGGCTGATTTGGCAAAGGCGCAGGCGACGCTCGCTGCGCTGCAGGCGGAGCTGAAGGGCAGGGGACCGGCCGTCGAGCGTCTCCGTTCGGCGAAGGTGCCGGCGGCACGCACTGACTCGTTCTTCGACCTCGCCACTTATATGGAGCGGATGCGCGAACTCGCCGAGAAGAACGGCGTCGAGGTTCGCCCGGAGGCTTCGCGCTTCGGTTTCGTCCAGTACGCCAACGAGGGGCCCGAGACCGACCGGATCGAGCCCGTGTTTCGCCAGCGGCAACTGGCGGAGTTTCTCCTTGAGGCCCTGCTCGCGGCCAAGCCGCGAACCCTGGTTGCCGTCAAACGCGAACGCCCCCTCACCAAGGCGGAGCGCGAAGCTCGCGCCGCCGCCGAGGCGGCCGGCACTCCCGTCGAGGACCCCGCGCCCGGCGCCGGTGATTCCCCGGACTTTTTCGCCGTCGATCCCCGTGTCACCGCCCGCGTGAAGGGGCATATCGAGACCGCTCCCTTCCGTTTTGTCTTCACCGGCCAGACCGCCGCCCTGCGCAACTTCCTCGTGCGTCTTGCGGAGTTCGAGCTCCCCGTCCTGGTGCGGGAGGTTGAGGTGGAGCCGGTCGGCGGCGAGGAGGCGGCTGCTTTCCTCGCGGAAGGCGCCAAACCCGCGGGGGAGCCCGCGGCCGATGCCAAGGCTCCTCCGGCCACCAAGGCTGCTCCCAAGGCCGCCGCCCCCCGCGCCCCGGCGGCGGTCCCGATCGTGACGCGCTCTCTGTCGCGCTTCACCGTCACCGTCGAGCTGGTCGAGCTTGTACCGCCCGCCGCTCCCGGCGGGGAGAACCCCGCCCCGGCGCCCAATTCATGAGCCTCCGGAACGCCCCAGCCCGCGCCGCCGCGCGCCGCTCCTGACCATGGCCGCGATTCCTCGCGAGAAACTCCAGCTCGGGGCCGCGTTGCTGCTCCTCCTGTCCTCCGCCGCCGGGTTCGGCTATCTCGCCGTCCGCCACCAGACGGATCCGAGGGAGGAGATGCGCCAGGCGCAACTTTCCGGTGCCGCCCACCAGGCGCAGGCTCCCGACGCGCCCAAGGTCAAAACCGAAACCTGGGCCGCGCCCGCCCCCCAGTCGCGCGCCCGTGAGTGGATCTACGACACGTTCACTCCTCCCGAGATATTCTACAACACGCGCACCCGGCAGTTCACCGTGCGTCCGCCCTCCAGCCTCGTCGACGAGGACGCCACGGAGGCCTTCGGCATCGAGCTCGTCGCCGTGCGCCCGGAGCCCTTCCGCCTGCAACTCACAGGTTATGTGGGCGGGGAGGGGGAGTGGCGGGGGGTGTTCCAGAACGTGCTTTCCGGCGAGGTCTTTCTCGCCGGCGCCGGTCGCCGTGTGCCTAATCTCGCGCTCACGATCCGCAGCCTCGACGTCCGTCCCCAACCGGTGGCGATCGCGGAGAGCATGACCACCCGCCAGCGCGTCGCCTCCGCGGTCGTGCGTGACGAGAAGACCGGTCGCGACGTGACCCTCACCCATCGCGAGCGGGTTTTCACCGGCACCGTTTTCGCCTTCGTCGCCCAGCCCGGCCAGAGCGCCGCGCGTGAGGTGCGCACTGGCGATACCTTCCGTCTCGGCGACGCCACCTACCGGGTCGGCCGCATCGAAACGAATCCGGCCGGCGTCGAGATTACCAAGGAGTCGCCCAATCTCACCCAGCCGGATCGCCGTGTCCTGACACCTCGCGAGCCCGATGCCATCGACGAGAATCCCCCTGGTCCCGGTTCCTGAGCCTTTCCCCAACCCCGCCTTTTCCCATCCGCTTTTCCGCAATGAAAACTCGTCACCTCACCGCCGCCCTCCCCGCCGCGCTCGCGGCCGCCCTGCTGCTGGCGGCTCTGCCCGTGCGCGACGCCCGCGCGCAGAACGCGACGGACACGAAGATCCGCCTGATGGCGGAGGCGCTGCGCGCCCGTGACGCTGGCGATCTCGCCGGCGCCCAGCGGGCCCTCGCGCAATTGGCGGCCCTCGCGCCGGAGGACCGGGCGGTTCAGCGTCTGCGCTCCGAGGTCGAGACCCAGGCCGTCGCGCAGCAGTCCGACAACTCCCGACGCGTCGCCGCGGAAAAGGCCGCCGCCGCCCGCGGCGCCCAGGCGATGGTTGACGTTCGGATCCCCGAGACCGCCCCCGCCGCCGCCACGCCCGCTCCGGCGGGTCCCGGCCCCGAGCAGGAGGCCGAGGCCATCGCCCGCGCTGAAGCCGCCCGTCAGACCGAGGTGATCTCCGCCGGCCGCCAACAGCTTGCCGACGCCCGGGAGCAGGTGCGCTCCGGCCGTTACGATGAGGCGATCGCGGCTATCGACGGGGCCTTGGCCGGTCTTCCGGCGAACGCTTCCACCCAAGTTTTGATCGCTGATCTCCGGAAGGAGAAGGCCGCCGCTTTGCTGGATCGCGCCCAAGCCGCGATCAAGGCCAACGATTTGGCGGGCGCGCGGGCCGCGCTCGCCGCGCACGACCAATTGGTGCCCGCCAGTTCGCGTTCCAGCGCCCTGGAGCGCCAGATCGCTCGCGCGGGCTCCGATGTCACCTTCGCGGCCGATCGCGCCGCGACCGCGCAACTGATCGCCAAAGGCCGCGCCCAGTACGTGGCCGGCGACGTTGATGGCGCCCAGGAAACCTTCCGGTCCATCGAGGCGCAGGAGCCGGATAATACCGTGGCCAAGGGCTTCCTGCTCCGCATCGCCGAGGAAAAAACCGAGACCGGTGCGCTTAATCGGCAGAAGACCCGAGCCCAGATGCTCGAGGAGGTCGCGAAGAGCTGGCAGCGGCCCGGCATCTATCAGGAGAGGGCCCGCGAGGCCGATCCGGCCGCCACCGTCGCGCCGCTCGCCCGCAAGCTCGGCGAGATCGTTTTGCCCGCGGTGAGCTGGACGCGCGCTCCGATCGGCGACGTGGTCGCCGCGCTCAGCGCCATCTCCGAGGAGTACGACCGCACGGGGGAGGGTAGCAAGGGAGTGAACATCGTCCTGATTGATCCCAGTGGCAAAAACCCGTTGGTCAGCCTCACCCTGCGCAACACCACGCTGAAGCGCGTGCTCGACTTCGTCACCGAGGGCGTGGGCTACCAGTACGAGGTGCAGGCCGACGCGGTCGTGGTGCGGCCGGGCGGCGAGACTTCCACGCTCGAGACCCAGTTTTTCCCGATCACTCGCGCCACGGTGCTTCGGATGACCGGCATGTCCGCCACGCCGGTCCGCGACGGAGCTTCCTCGGGGGAGCCCGCGTCGCCGGAGGCAGCCGTGCTGGGCGGGGAGGCCGCCGCGATGAAGGCGTTTCTCCAGCAGGCCGGCGTAAGCTTCACCGTCGAAGGCAGCTCGCTCGCTTACGACGGATCCGCGATCATCGTCACCCAGACCGCCCGCAACAACGAGAAGATCCGCAACATCCTCGCCCGTTACAACGACGTGCGGCAGGTCGAGATCGAGGCCAAGTTCATGGAGGTGCAGGAGGGCGCGCTCGAGGAGCTTGGAGTCACTTGGAACATGAACCGGCGCGGCATTCCGCGGGTGAACCCGACGACCGGTGCGCCCGTCCTCGACGCCAATGGCCGGCAGATTTTCGACGCGCAGGAGATCTACACCAGCGGAGGAGTCACCCGCCCGCTCGTGGGCGCCTTCCCCGCGACCTCCAACGCCAACGCACTGGTGATCAAGGATCCCAGTATCGCGTTCTCCGAGACCGATCCCAACCAGACCACTGGCCAGCTCCGCGTGCCGGTCTCCCCGACCAACATCCCCGGCAGCGTGCAACTCGCCGCCACCGCCAACGCACTGGGCTCCATCCTCGGCTTCGTCGGCGAGTTCGACGTCAGCGCCGCCGTCCGCGCCCTTTCGCAGAAACAGGGTACCGAGTTGCTGAGCTCCCCGAAGCTCACCGTGCTCTCCGGCACCCCGGCCAACATCACCGTCGCTCAGGAACTGCGCTACCCGCAGAGTTACGGCGAGATCCAGAGT
>CAXRGI010000125.1:0-7844 GCA_964229935.1 Opitutales bacterium | reverse complement strand
TTCCCCTCCCTGCGGGAAGAACCCGGCTGCGCGCCTCAGGGCTGCACGTTGCCGTCGCGGTCGAGCTGGATCAGCTCGCCGCGCTTGAACGCGCGGCCCTGCACGACGCAGTCGCGCGCTACGAGCGCGCTCGATAGGTTACCGTTTTCGTGGAAAAACACCCCGCCCTGGTTCCGACGGACCAGCGCCTTGCCGATCGTGCGCAGCACACCCCCCGTCGACAGGCACGGCACGCCTTGGATCTCCTCATCGCGCGCCAGCCACGCGACGCGCAGGCGGCCGTTGGGATGAAATCCCGTCGACCAATGGGTCCCCTTTCCGCGGCAAAGATGCCCCTCGATCAGCGTGTCCTCGGGCAGGAGACAGTTTCGCATGCGGCCATTCCCATCGAAAACAACTTCCGTGCCCTTGGGCAGCGGACGCCCCGAGAGCACAGCGCCCGCGGCATCGAGGTGGCACTCCCGCAAGCGACCATCCTCAAGGAACGAAACCCGCGTGCCAGCCGGCAAAAGGTTACCCGCTATCTCGTGGTCGCGGGAAAGCGTGGCACGCTTCAGGCGTCCGCCTTCGTGGAACTCGATTTTTCCTGAACACGGCACCCCGTCGATGAGCTCGGTGCCGATCACAGAGCGACTCGTGGCCGCGCCGGCGGCGAGCGGGAAGGCGAAGGCGACGGACATCCCAAGCCAGCCGGAGAGGAAGCGTAGGTTAGGCTTCATGGGAAAACCATGAGCGCGCAACTGAACGCGCTCAACCCCTCGCCGCCGGATCACGATGAAATCAGGTTTTCCCCGCGGTCCGTCCGGATTCGGAGCCGGGGGCGGCAGCCACCGTCTTCATCACCAGCTCCTCTCCCTTCACGGAGAAACGCACCTCGGTGCCCTCCGCCACGTCACCGCTGATCAGCGCCCGCGCGAGCTGCGTCTCGATCCGCCGCTGCAGAAAGCGCTTCAGCGGACGCGCGCCGAAGACGGGGTCGTAACCGCGCTCCGCCGCCCAGGCCTTGGCCTTGGCGTCGAGCACGACCGAGACGCGACGGTCGGCGAGCCGGCGGTTCAGATCCGCGAGCAGGAGGTCCACGATGGATCCGATTTCCTCCAGCGTGAGCGGCTTGAAGAGAATCGTCTCGTCGATGCGGTTGAGAAACTCCGGACGGAACGCCCGGCGCACCTCGGTCATCAAGCCCTCGCGTACGTTCTCGGGAATGGTGTCGCCCGTCACGCCCTCGAGGAGGTGGCGCGAACCGAGGTTCGACGTGAGGATGATGACGGTGTTCTTGAAGTCGACGGTACGCCCCTGCGCGTCGGTGATGCGGCCGTCGTCGAGCACCTGCAGAAGCACGTTGAAGACGTCCGGGTGCGCCTTCTCGACCTCGTCGAACAGCACGACGGCGTAGGGCTTGCGCCGCACCGCCTCCGTAAGCTGCCCGCCCTCGTCGTAGCCGACATAACCCGGCGGGGCGCCGATCAGCCGCGCAACGCTGTGCTTCTCCATGTATTCTGACATGTCGATGCGCACCATCGCTGCTTCCGCGTCGAAGAGCGTCTCGGCCAAGGTCTTCGCGAGCTCCGTCTTCCCGACCCCGGTGGGCCCAAGGAAAAGGAAACTCCCGACCGGCCGGCGCGGATCCTTGATGCCGCTGCGGGCCCGGAGGATCGCCTCGGTGACCATGTTGACTGCCTCGTCCTGCCCCACCACGCGGCGGTGCAACACCTGCTCGAGCCGCAGAAGTTTCTCTTTCTCGCCCTCGACGAGACGCGTGACGGGAACGCCGCTCCACTTCGAAACGACCTCGGCGATCTCCTCCTCGGAAACCTCCTCCTTCACCAACCGCGCGGCCTCGCGCCCCTCGCGCTCCAACCGCTTCAACTCCGTTTCAAGCTGCGGCAGCCGGCCGTGACGGAGCTCCGCCACACGGTTCAGGTCGTAGGCTCGCTCCGCCTTCTCCATCTCGAGCCGTGCGGCCTCGATGTCCTCGCGCAGCTTCCGCGTGCGGCCGACGGCGGCCTTCTCGCCCTCCCAGGCGAGCCGGATGCCCTTGGCACGCTCCCGCGCCTCGGCCAGCTCGCGCCGCAGCGTCTCCAGCCGGCGCGCGCTGGCCTCGTCCTTTTCCTTCGCCAAAGCCGTCTCCTCGATCTCCAGCCGCAAGACACGGCGAGTGAGCTCGTCGAGCTCCTGCGGCATCGAGTCCATTTCGGTGCGGATCATCGCGCACGCCTCGTCGACCAGATCGATGGCCTTGTCGGGCAAAAAGCGGTCGCTGATGTAGCGGTGCGAGAGCGTGACGGCGCTCACCAGCGCGTTGTCTTGGATGCGCACCCCGTGGTGGAGCTCGAAGCGCTCGCGGAGTCCGCGCAGGATCGAGATCGCGTCCTCGACCGACGGCGGATCGACGGGCACGGGCTGGAAGCGCCGTTCGAGGGCGGCGTCCTTCTCCACGTGCTTCCGGTATTCGTCGATGGTCGTGGCGCCGATGCAGTGCAGCTCGCCGCGCGCGAGCATCGGCTTGAGCAGGTTGCCGGCATCCATCGCGCCGTCGGTCTTACCGGCACCCACGATGAGGTGGAGTTCGTCGATGACCAGGAGGCTGCGACCCTCAGCGCGCCGCACCTCCGCCAGCACGGCCTTCAGGCGCTCCTCGAACTCACCGCGGTATTTCGCGCCCGCCACCAGCGCGCCCATGTCCAGGGAGAAGATCGTACGATCCTTCAGTCCCTCGGGTACGTCGCCGCGCAGGATGCGCTGCGCGAGGCCCTCGACGATCGCGGTCTTGCCGACGCCCGGCTCGCCGATGAGCACCGGGTTGTTCTTCGTCTTGCGCGAAAGGATGCGGATCGTGCGCCGGATCTCGTCGTCGCGCCCGATGACGGGGTCGAGTTTTCCCTTCCGCGCCTGCGCCACGAGGTCGATCCCGTACTTCTCGAGGGCCTGGTAAGTAGCCTCCGGGTTGTCGGTCGTGACGCGCTGCGCGCCGCGCATCTCCTTGAGCGCGCCGAGCACCTTCGCGCGGTCGAGGTCGAAGCTGCGCAGGAACCGCTGGAAGGCGTCGGGCTTGGCCACGTCGATCAGGCCGAGCAGCAGGTGCTCGACCGAGACGAACTCGTCCTTGAGCTTGGCGGCCTCCGCCTCGGCGCGAGTGAGCGCCTCGTTGACGGCCTGCGTGACGTAAACCTTGGAAGCGTCGACGGCCCCGCTGACCTTCGGCAGGCGGTCGAGCTCCCGCTCCACCGCGAGCTGCGCGGCAGCCGCGGAAAGGCTCAGTTTCTCCAGCAGGCCGGGCACGATGCCGCTCTCCTGCGCCAGCAAGGCGGAAAGCAGGTGCCAGGAGTCGACCTCCGCGTGCGATTTGCGGCGGGCGATGGCCTGCGCCTCGGTGACGGCCGAGCGCGACATCTGGGTGAGTTTGGCAAAGTCCATGATGCCCCCGCCCTCGCAGGGAACGGGCCAGCCCGTAACGGGGTTTTTCCTAGGTGAAAACCAGCCGGCTCCCCGGTGGAGCGACATGCTGGGCCACGACGGCGCAATGCCGCGCGCCAAGTTGGCGTGCCTTCGCCCGGAGAAGCTACGGGTTGATCTCGTAGACCTCGACGATGCCCACCCCAGGAGCAGCGGGCTGGTCCCGGTCGGGATTGGGATCCCGCAACTCAAAAGGTCGGACGATCACGGTATAGGCGCCGGGAGGCACATCCAGCAGGACGCACGGTTCGCGTCGGTTCGCGGGCGCATGGCCGGTGGCGAAGATGGCCTTTTCGCCATGCGTCACCACGAACGGCTTGAAATCGTTCTCGGGGCTGGCACCGCCCTCCGCCCCGGTGCTCCAGTCGTCGTTGCGCACTAGCACGAGCCCGGCGGCGTTGCGCAGCTCAAGCTCGGGATCGTCGAGCACGCCGGAGAGACTGAAGGGAGCGCGCGCGAGCGACGGACCGCGGACCCGGATGAGAATCCGTTTCGTCGATCCGGCGGCACCCTGCACGTAGAACCCGCCGTGCATCTCGCGCCCGCTGCGGTCGGCGTAGCCGCGCGTGGCAAGGTTGATGATCTTGGCCGAGTCGCGGTTGACCTCGTAGGCCTCCGCCAACGCCGCGCCGGTGCCGCCGCCGGCCCCCTCGATCACCGCGGTATAGGCGCCCGCCGGCAGGGTGAGGAGCGCCGCCGAGTCCAGACTTCCGCTTGCGAACGGAAACGCGCCCAGCCGCGCCGCCGTGGTCGCGATTTCCGCCGCCCCGCCCTCTCGCGACTGCGACCACCACTGGTCATTTTCGCCAACCAAAGCTCCGGCCCTGAAAATCGACAAACGCGGATCCGCCAAGGCGTCCGTCACGCCGAAGCCCGCCAGCGCCGGGCCAGCCGCGCGCACCAGCACGGTCTTGGGCAGCGGACCCTGAACCACGAACCCTCCGATCAGCACTTGGTCGTCTCGACCCACCCACGCGCGCGTCGCCACATTGATGAGCGTGCCGGCGTTCGCCGGACCCTGGGCCTGCAGACGGTAGCTCGCCGTGACGAAGGAAGTCTGCTCGATGGTGAGGGCGTTGTTGGACTCGCCGGGTCTGCCCACCGCCACGCCGATGGGGGCGTTGACGGGCGCCGGTACGACAACCTCCGGGTTGGAAAAATACGCGAGCTCGGTACCGGGCGGGTAGGCCATGATGTCGCGGTACTGCCGGCCGTCGGTACCGGTGAAGCGGTAACCGTAACTGTAGGAGAAAGCCCCCTCCCCGCTCAGCGCGTTGCCGCGATCGTGGGCGCAGCCGAGCACATGGCCGAGTTCGTGGGCGATCACGTTGCCCGAGGTGGCCGAGCCGTACTGCACGACCGAGAAGGCGTAGAGCGGGTTCGTAATGTCGGTCGGATCGTCCAGCAGGAAACTAAGTCCGCTGCTGACCGCGTCGTTGCGCTGCAGCACGAGGCACACGACATCCGCCCCCGCCGCGTCGCGCGCCGCGTGCACGTCGTCCATCTTGCCGTCGGCCGGCTTGTACAAGGCCGTGAGCGCGTCGTCCTGCACCTTGGTCACAAGACTCAAGTCTTCATCGTAACGCGTCTCATGGATGCGCACGAGCTTCACCCGCGCAGTGATGAGGCTCGCGTCAAAAGCGCTGTTGATCCGGGCCACCGCGAGGTCAAACGCGCTCTGGAGTGCCGCGGTGCGGGCCGCCCCGGCCAGCGTCGGCAGCACCGCCTCGGTGTAGGCGATCAAAAGGTGGATCTCAGGCCGCTGGGGATTTACCGGCGCGGCGGCGCTTCCGGCTGGCGGCGCGACGGTCGAACCGGACACCCCCGCGGCGCGGGGCGGCTGGCGCTCGCCGCCGCAGGCGAGAACCAACTCCGGCTCCACCCGGAAGAATTGCGCGACGCCATCGGCCGCGGACCTGAGCACGAAGCTGCCCAGCACCGGATCCTCGATCACCGCGTGCAAATGCCCTTCGTTCCAGGCGAACAGGGCGCGGCTGCCCGCGCGGCCCTCGATCCGGCCGGCGTTCGTCCAACGGTCCGCCCCGAGCATCTCGCTCGCTCCGAGGGCCACCGTGACGCTCCCGCCTCGCGGCAGGGGAACATCGACGCGAGCTCCCTCGCGCCAGAACGGCGACTGCTTGCCCCCGAGCCACGCGCGATCGATCGCGACGTGCCGCACTTCCCGCGACGGCGCGGGCAGCGCCGCGTCGATCCACGCGGCGTTCGGAGGGTTCACCAAACGGAAAATCGGGCGCGCGTTGCCGGAGGAACCGGGAGCCGGGTCGTCCGCGGACCCGGCGCTCGGCGGAAGGGTTGGATTGGCGGCGGGAGCGGCGGCGACGGGAACGGGAGCGGCCCCGCGGCTCACTTCCAGCGGGCCGCGGTACATGAACGCCAGCACCACCGCGCCCACCCCCAGCGCGACGGTGATCCGGATCGCTCCTCGGCCGGCTTTCAAGCGCCCGCCTTGCCCTTGCGGGCCGGCAGGCCCGCGATGACCTCGCGCAATTGCGCGGCGTGGTCCGCTGTGTCCACCTTAGGAACCACCGCCAGCACCCGTCCGTCAGCTTCGAGGACATAGGCGGCCCGGGCGGGGCCGGTGAACTTACGGCCGTACATCGATTTTTCCCCCAATGATTCGGTGGCCCGAGCAAAGAGATCCCCGGGGTCGCTAACCAAAGTGAAGGGAAGTTTCTTCTTCTCGCCCTGGCGCGCCTGGGCCGCGGCGCCGTCGCGACTCACCGCGATGATGGCGAAATCCGCCCGCTCGAGCTCGTCCGCGCATTCCCGCAGGCTCTCGATCTGGCGGTCGCACCCCGGAGTGCCTCCCTTCATGTAGACAGAAACCACCGTGCGCCCTTCCAGCAGCGCGGAAAATGAAGTTTCCCGCGAACCGCCGGCCTCGCTCCACGCGTGGATGCTGAACGAAAAGTCGGGTTTGGTTCCCGTTTTGATCATGGTGGAAGAGAGCCCCGCGTGTTCCACGGGTCAAATCCTGTGCCATAGCTGGGCGGAATGCGGCTTTGACGCGCGACGTGATTGTTCCCAAGGTCGTACCGAATGAAGTCGGTCAAGGTCCCCGCGCTGGAGCTCTTCCTCCACGAGATGATACCCCTCGCCAAGGCGATGGGCGTCGGCGTGGAGGTGAGCGATCACCGTGTGTTGGTGCTGACCGCCCCCAAGGAGCAGAACCGCAACTCGCTCAACACCGCCTTCGGCGGGAGCCTCGTCTCCCTCGCCACTCTCGCCGGCTACGGCGTGGTGTGGGAACTGATGCGCAACGAGCGCGGCGCCGAAAAGCCGGCCTGGAGCATCGTCGTGAAGGAAAGTCGCGCCGCCTACCGGCGCCCCGTCATCGGCGATCTCCGAGCGATCTGCGAACGGCCCGCGCATGCGGCCATTGCGGAGTTCAAGGAAGCCCTCGCCCGCTACGGCAAGGCCAAGCTCAAGCTCAAGGCCTCGATCGTCGAGAACGGCGTGACCGCCGTCGACGTCACCGCCGCGTTCGTCGTCACGCGCTGAGGCGGACCGCGCGCCGCTTGCGCTGCGGTCTGGAAACAAACGGTTTCGCCGCAGGCATTTTCAGGCGACGGGACCCGGGAGGGCGTAGCGAGCTCGTGGCGATTCAGAGCCCGGGTCGGCCTTGGAGCCCGCGGAGGTATCCGAGGCAGCCCTCCTTCGGAGATCCGGGAATTTCTGCGCTGCTCTACCTGAAACTGGTTTTTCGGCCCGAGTCCACCCGGTCACGCCAGCGTGGCTTTCATCCAAGGCATCAGCAAAATCCACGGTTCAATTTCGCTACCGTCGGAAAAGTCTTTGGCCGTCATCCGTCCCGCATGGTCCGCGGCTGGCAGCCGCGGCTACACGGGATGCCTTCCTTCAGGGAAGCCTAGGTAAAGCAGGGTCCCGCCTCCCTCCCGGCGCGGTGCAACCAGGAAGGAGCTTTCGTCACCGCGGAGCCGCGCCGGGTCAGATGTGCTTCGAGTCGGTCTCGTCCTTGCGGACGTAGCCGCTGTCCTGCCGCTGGAAGTTCACCGCGTTCTTCTTCAGGTAAGCCTGGTAGACGTCGTCCGCAGTCATGCCCAGCGTCTGGGCGAGCGAGACGAGAAAGTGGAACAGGTCGACCACCTCGACGCGGGCGTTCTGCTCGTCGAACTTCTGGTACTTGGCCCACCACTTCCACGGCACGCTGTCGATGAGCTCGGCCGTCTCCTGCTGCATCGCGCGCGTGTAGTTGAGGATCCACTTGGCCTTTTCCTCATCGGTCGGCGGCGGCAGATGCACGCCGATCCGCTGGTTCAACGCGTCCTGCATGCGGAAGATTTCCTCGAGCTTGTCCATGACCGCACGCTGCCCGCGCGTCCGCGCGCTTGGCAAGCCGCTTCACC
>CAXRGI010000124.1:0-2071 GCA_964229935.1 Opitutales bacterium | reverse complement strand
GGAAAACACCTTGGTCATCTTCACCAGCGACAATGGTGGCGTGATGGACGACGGCTACGAGGACGTCGGCCGTTTCGACTACCACCCGAATCATCCGCTGCGCGGTTACAAGGGATCCATCTGGGAAGGCGGCCACCGCGTCCCCTTCCTTGCGCGCTGGCCGGCGCGGGTTCCGCGCGGTGCGACGTCGGACGCCCTGATCGCTCACCTGGACATGGCGGCGACTTTCGCCGCGATCACCGGCGTTTCCGTGCCGGCCGGCGAGTGCCGCGACAGCTTCAATATCCTGCCGGTCATGCTCGGCGGGAAACCCACCGTGCCGGTGCGGCCGCATTTCGTGGCGCACAACGGCGGCACCGACGGACCTTTCGCTTTGATCGCCGGCGATTGGAAATACCTGCAGGTCTCGCAGCCGATCCGCGCGGCCGACACCCGCGGTGAGGCGGGCGCCAAGGCGAAGGCCAAGGGCAAGGCGGGCGGCCCGCCGATGCTGGTTAATCTCGCGCGCGACCTCGGAGAGACCCAGGACCTGTCAGGTAAGGAGCCCGCAAAGTTCGCCGAGATGAAGGCCCTGCTGGAAAAAATCCGCGCGGGCGGACAATAGCGCCGCGTCCGCGGTGGGAGGCGGTTCCGACGGCACCGAAGTTTCTACCGCCGCCGACACGTAAAAGCGGATCAGTCTGTAGAAGTCAGGTGTGGGGAAATTCTAAAATCCGAGGGGAGCGCCCTCGCCTACATTGGACGTGGTTCTTCAAGAATATGCGTGAGGTCGTTCGCACGGAGACGCGTGCGGTGTAGCCGCGGCCGTTTGCCGCGGATATGGCAGTGACTCATTCAGTCGAGCGGTTCCGTCAGCACCGGAGTTTCCACTGCAGAAGGCGCAGATAACGCGGATACAGAGGGAAGCGCGGATGTTTTCCGGCCCTTCACGATCTTCCAGACCTTACTGTTCAAACCTTGGAGAATCAGACTTTCATATTTTCCTGACGTTCGCGTGTCTCGTGGTGACGCGTCTTCGTCCGCCTTCGGCTCATTTACCTTTCCGTGTAGTTCCGGGTGTTCCGTGGGCAAAAATCTCCGCCCACCTCATCCGCGTTTCCGGCTGGCGATCCGGCGCGGTGGGTATGCCTTTTCCGCCATGCCCTCCCGGCCCATTCCCGGATCCAGCGGTGAGATCCTCACATCGTTGCCGTCGCCTTACCTGCCGCATCCCGCCACTGGCCTCCTGCACCTGCCGCGTTTCCTCGCGAAGTGCCGCCTTGTGAAGGCGCATGGCGCGCTTCCGGCGAGCTACGCCAAGAACTACAAACGCGGCTGTGATCGATTCCTCTGCCAACATCTCGGGATCGAACCCAACGCCGTCGAGCGGGTCGTCTTCGACGCTCCTGACGAAGCCTCGCTCGAGGCAGGGCTTCTCGCCCTGCTGCCGGCTGATCCGCGCGCACCGCAGTGGAACCGGCGCTACGTGCAGATGGGCATGACGGTTGCGGGCCGCGACTTCCTCCGCGAGGCGCTCACCGCGATGGGCTGCGCCGACCGGGTTGAGGACATCAAGAGCGTCCCCGACCTGATGGACTTCGACGAAGGACGGATCGAGTGACCCCACCCCCCAAGGGGTCAGGGCGTTGAACGTTTTGGACCGTATGGGGTCAGGGCGTTGGTTGTTTCGTAGAGCCGTTTCCCAACGGCTCAGAGCCCTGGCTCCCAAGATTCGACTCTCAAGGCTAAACCTCGCCCCCGAGTTTTATAAATGCCACCGAATCAAGGTTTCGTGGATGCACGAACCCGTGCTTTCTACCCCACTCCGGTCTGCCTAAAACATCCAACGCCCTGACCCCATCGGAAGGGGGTCAGGGCGTTGCGTGTTTGAGGAGAGGGCTTGGGCGTTAAACGCCCTGGCCCCTTGATCGGCGGTGGGAGAGGTGGGGCGCGATCAGGCGAGCGACCAAGGCGAGCGCATCGCGCGGCCGCGCAGGCGGTTCGCCATGTCGTCGCCGACGAACTCCTCCTTCACCGGGTCCCACTTGAGGGGCCGGCCGAGCACCATCGCGATCTGGCCGAGGTTGCACAC
>CAXRGI010000123.1:0-19593 GCA_964229935.1 Opitutales bacterium | reverse complement strand
TGCACCGTGCTCTTCGGCGTGAACGCGAAGGGCGAGGTCGACCCCACCCTTCCGGTTTATCCCGAGAAGGGTAAGGAAGCCGATTTCAAGCCCCACCACATCCCCGGCCTGGAGCATCTCGCCTCGGCGGACCTGGTCGTGTTCTTCACCCGGTTGCTCACGCTCCCGCTGGCGGAACAGCAGCAGATCGTGAGGTATGTGGATTCCGGACGCCCGTTCATCGCGCTGCGCACCGCGAACCACGGCTTCCGGAGACCGCTACCCTACCAACTCAACGGCAAGCAGGTGCGCTGGGGCGAGGATGTGTTGGGCGGCAGCTTCCTGGGGCATCACGGCCGGTGGCAGGCCGACTCCACGCGCGGTATCCTCGTGGCCGAACAACGGCAGCATCCCGTTCTCCGCGGCGTCAGCGACATCTGGGGAGACTCCGACGTTTATCGAACCTACAAGCAGGGTACCGCCCTGCCGGCCGACTGCACGGCGCTCGTTTGGGGACAGCCGCTGATGGGCCGCAAGCACGACGACGCACCAAATCCCAACTTGGAGCCGCTGCCCGTCGCTTGGGTCAAGACCTGGCAGACGAGCAGCGGCAAGCCAGCCCGCGTGTTTCACTCCACGATGGGCAGCGGCACTGACCTCCAAAGCGCCGGACTGCGCCGGCTCATCATCAACGCCGCCTACTGGTGTCTTGAGATGGAATCCGCCATCACCGCCGATCGCAGCGTGGACATCGTCGGCGACTACCAGCCGCGTGCCAGCGGATTCAACTACCCCAAGCTGGGGGTTAAGCCGCAGCCGCCCTCGGCCTTCCGATAAAAACCGACCGGGCCCGGTTCCCCGCGCTCACTGCCGCGGCCTGATCACACTACTGCACCCCCATCATTCATGAAACCAGTGTTCAAAGTTCTGCTCCCCGTCCTGGCGTTTTCCGTGCTCGGGTTAATCCCGGCTTCCGCGACGGAGAAAAAGCCCCTGCGTGTATTCATCCTCGCCGGTCAGTCGAACATGGAGGGCCACGGCTTCGTCGCCGCCGATCCGCAGCGCAACGGTGGTCGCGGCTCGCTCGAGTTTGTCCTGAAAAATCCCGCGACCGCTGCCCGCTTCGCGAAATACGCGGCGGCCGACGGCCAATGGCGCAAGCGCGACGACGTGTGGATTTCCTACCTTCAACGCCACGGCCCACTCACCGTCGGCTATGGCGCGCTGCCGGAACCCACCCGCCCCGCAAAGATCGGACCCGAGCTCGGTTTCGGCTGGGTGGTGGGTGATGCGCTCGAGGAGCCGGTGCTGCTCATCAAATGCGCTTGGGGCGGCAAAAGCCTCGGGGTCGACTTCCGTCCGCCGAGCGCGGGCCGTCCGCCCTACTCCCTCGGCACGAAGCAGGACGCCGCCGTCGCGCAGGACCCGGCGATCGTCGGCCGGTATTATCGCGAGATGATCGCCCTCACGCGGGCCGCGCTCGCCCGGCTCCCGGAGATCGTGCCCGGCAGCGATGGCCTGTTTGTGCTCGCCGGCTTCGCGTGGCACCAGGGATGGAACGACCGCGTCAACGACAAGTTCACGGCGGAATACGAGGCGAACCTGGCCCACTTCATCAGGGATGTGCGGCGCGAGTTAGGGGTGCCGGCGCTGCCGTTCGTAATTGGAGAAACCGGCATGACCGGTCCGACCGAGAAGCACCCGCGCGCGCTTGCCCTCATGCGGGCGCAGGCGGCAGTGGCGGCCCAGCCGGAATTCACGGGCAACGTCGCGTTCGTCGGCACCAAGGCGTTTTGGCGTACCGTCGAGGACTCGCCGAACAACCACGGCTACCACTGGAACTCCAACGCCGAGACCTACACCCTCATCGGCGAGGCGATGGGCGAAGCCATGAAGCGGCTGCTTGGTCTTCCGTCACGCCCTTGACAGGGAGGCCGGGGCGGCCGGCCCGCGGCCCCGCTCAGCTACCCGGCGTCACCGTGCGTTTGAACTCTTCGATCGCGCTCCGCATGGCGGCGGTGATCTCCGGTTTTTCCAACGCGAGGTCCCGGGTCTCCTTCGGATCGTCCTTCAGGTAATAGAGCTGCGCCTCGCCGTTTTTCAGGATCATCTTCCAGTCTCCGCGCCGCAGCGCGGTGCCGAGCTTGGGCTCATAGCCGAAAAACAGGTCCCGCGCCGGCAACGGCTCCCCGGCCAGCCAATGCCCCCGGACGCTGATACCGTCCAGGTTAGGCGGCGCTTTCGCGACGGAACCCGCGATTTCAACGAGGGTCGGGAATAGGTCGAATCCGGCGATCAGCGCGTCCGATCGCGTTCCTGCCTTGATCCGGCCGGGCCACCACGCGACCGCAGGCACGCGATGACCTCCTTCGTAATGACTGAACTTGGTGCCGCGGTAAGGCCGCGGCTGCGGAGTCATCCCGACGTCGCCGTTGTCCGACCAGAAGAAAACCAGGGTGTTCTCCGCCAGACCGAGCTCTCCGAGGGTGTCGAGCAACCGGCCCACGCTTTGATCCAGGTCCTCGATGAGCGTCCGGTAGCGCGCGCGGTTGACGTCGCCGACGCTGTTTTGCTTCCAGTCCTTCGCGCGTGTCTCCGGTGTGTCGGCGCGCGTCTGGTAGGGGTTGTGCACCGCCTGGTGGCCGATGTGCAGGAAGAACGGCCGGTCGCGGTTCCGTTTGATGAAATCCACGCTGCGTTCGGTGATGATGTCAGTCGAGTAGCCCTCGACGTTCTCCACCTTGAGCCCGTTGCGCCATGCCTGGTGGCGGTGGTAATCCGCGCCGCCGTTCAGAAAGCCGACGAATTCGTCGAACCCGAGCCGCGTCGGATTCGATTCATCGAGATGCCCGCAATGCCACTTGCCAAACAATGCCGTCGCGTAGCCGGCCTTTCGCAGCACCTTCGCAAGGGTCGGCGTCTCGGGAGGCAGGCCTTTCTCCGAAGCGTCGCGGCCGACGATCACATCCACGATGCCGGCCCTTTGTTGGTAGCGCCCGGTATGGAAGGCCGCGCGCGTCGGGCTGCAGACCGAGGAGTTGGAGTGGAAATCCGTGAACATCATCCCCTGCCGCGCCATGCGGTCGATCCGCGGCGTCCGCACCCAGCCGTCGTAGAGGCTGATGTCCCCGCAACCGAGATCGTCGGCCAGGATGACAATGAAGTTGGGCGCGCGTTCCGCGCCGACCGCCTTCGCGCCGGTCAACGCGGCAACGAAAAACAGCAGGGAGTTAGTGAGGATTCGCATCATCCGGGGTATTGGCGCGGAGGGTAAGCGGGCCGAGGCGGCGCGGAAAGCGGTAAAGCGCCTCGCGCGCAGGCGGAACACATTGGAGATCTTCACAGGCGACAACAGCCCGGGGCCCACGGGCATGTTGATCGCGCCACGCCCCGCTTGCCCGGATCGATTCATCAGTAAGGTCGTCTTAAGGGCGGGCCGCCTCCGACCGGGGAGCGGGAAGCGTGCAAAGGCAATCTCCCCGAACGGCCCAACGAAGCGCTTGACGCCCGAAAGGGCCGCACCTTTCCTCGACCCTTTATATCACCCGGCCGGCTCCGTTTTCGCGGCGCCGCCAACACCGCGAAACGCTTCCTCCCATGGCTAATCCGAAACGCAAACAGTCCAAACGCCGCAGCGCCAACCGTCGCGCCGCCAACGCCTTCCGCGCCCCGGAATTCGCCAAGGATCCGACCGATGGCAGCGCTTTCCGCCCCCACCGCGTGAACCCGAAGAACGGGATGTACCGCGGCCGTCAGATCCTGAACGTCGAGGTCTGAGCTCCGGCTCAGCCTCTTTCTCCACCCTTTCCGCACCGGCGATGGCTGAGTCATCCGCCGCGACGCGCCGGATCGCCGTGGACGCCATGGGCGGGGACCTCGGCCCCGCCGAGGTCGTCGCTGGCGCCAAGCTGGCCATGGGCCAGCACCCCGAACTGAGCCCGATCACGCTCGTGGGGGACCGCGCCGTGCTCGAGCCCCTTCTCGCCGAGAACGGGCTGAGCGCCGGTCCGCGGCTGGAGATTCATCATGCGAGCGAGGTGATTACCATGGAGGACAAGCCCCTCGCCGCCCTGAAGCGGAAGAAGGACTCCTCCATGGTGCGCGCCATCGAGCTCGTGCGCGACCGGCAAGCCGGAGTCGTGGTGAGTTGCGGGAACACGGGCGCCTTGATGGCCGGGGGCACCCTGCGTCTTCGCACGATGGGCGGCATCGCGCGTCCCGCACTCGCGGCCGTCGTTCCGCGCCAAGGCGGGCATTTCGTCCTCATCGACGCCGGCGCCAATCCCGACGCCACCGCCGAGCATCTCGTACACAACGCGATCCTTGGGAGCCAATATTGCCGCGTGATGCTCGGCCTGGAGCGGCCGCGCGTCGGCCTGATGACGATCGGCACCGAGGAGGGCAAGGGCACCCCGTTGATCACGGAGACGAACGATCTCCTGCGGCGCCTCTCGGACGTCATCAATTACGCCGGCCCCATCGAGGGCTTCCACGTCTTCGCGGAGCACGTCGACGTCGTCGTGTGCGACGGTTTTGTCGGAAACATCATGATCAAGAGCTGGGAATCGCTGGTGCGCTTCTTCTCCAGCATGATGAAGGAGGAACTGAAGGCCAACCCCCTGCGGGCGACCGGAGCGCTGCTTTCCAAGGGCGCCTTCGATGCGCTCAAGGAGCGCATCAACCCGGAGCGCTACGGCGGAGCCCCGCTCCTCGGTCTCAACGGCAACATCTTCAAGGCCCACGGTTCCTCCAACCGGCGCGCGATCCGCAGCGCGATCGTCGCCGCGCACGAGATGGTCCGCGCCGATATGAATCTTCGCATCGAGGCCGACGTGGCCCGCGCCAACTCCCTGCTCGCCGAGCCCGGCACCCCGGCCGGGGCGAACTGAACGCCAGAACTGATGCCCGCCCCTTCCACGGTGATCCTCGGCACCGGCTCTTTCGCGCCGTCCCGGATCATGACCAACGACGATCTCGCGCGGGTGGTCGACACCTCCGACGAATGGATCCGATCCCGCACCGGGATCCGTGAGCGCCGCATTGCCGGCCCCGCGGAGAAAGCCTCCGATCTTGGCGCCGAGGCTTCGCGGCGGGCCTTGGCCGACGCAGGCCTCACCCCGGCCGACATCGACCTGCTCGTCGTCGCCACCTTCACCCCCGACCAGCCGCTCCCCTCCTGCGCCAGCCTGCTGCAGACGAAGCTCGGCATCCCCACCCGGGCCGCGTGTTTCGATATCAACGCCGCCTGCACGGGTTTCATCTACGCGCTGGACGCCGCAAGCGCCATGATCGCGTCGGGTCGCTACCGGCGCGCACTCGTCGTGGGCACCGAGAAACTGTCCGAGGTCGTAGACTGGGAGGATCGCACCACCTGCGTCCTCTTCGGCGACGGCGCCGGCGCCGCGGTGATCGGAGCCTCGGAGGAGGCTGGGCGCGGCCTGCTGGGCTGTCTGCTCGGCTGCGACGGCTCGGGCGCCGACCTCCTCTGCATTCCCGGCGGACCCCGCGACCCCGCATCACCTCCGGGCGCACGCAGCGACCGCCTTCAGATGAAGGGCCGGGAAGTCTTCAAGCTGGCCGTGCGCTGCATGGATGAGTCAGCGCGCGACATTCTGGAACAACAGCACATCCGCGCGGATCAAATCGCCCTTGTGATCCCCCATCAGGCCAACCAGCGCATCATCGACGCCATCGCCGAGTACCTCGAGCTGCCGGCCGACCGCTTCTTCGTGAACGTGGACCGCTTCGGCAACACCTCGGCGGCCTCGATCCCGATCGCGCTCGACGAGGCGCGCCGCGCCGGCCGGATCAAGCGCGGCGACCTTGTTCTTCTGGTCGCGTTTGGGGCGGGCTTGACCTACGGAAGTGCGCTGCTTCGCTGGTAAAAATTTCTCGATGCGTCTCCCGCTGAACCGGCTCGTCCTCGTTGCCAGTCTACTCCCTTTCCTGGCCGGTCCTCTGTCCAGCGCCCTGCGGGCGGATCTGGTCTGGACCCGCGCCACGGGTTGGACGGTTGAGGGAGGCGCCCTCAGCGGGCTCGCCGGAGCCGAGGGCAGGAACGCTCTCGACCAGATGAACAAGGCCCGGTTGGCCGAGGACGACGGTAGCAACCGCAGCGCCATCCGCACCTACCAGGCCGTCGCGAAGAAATATCCCAATTCAATCTATGCGCCCGAGGCGCTCTACCGCTCGGCGCGCCTGCGGCTCAAAGGCCAGGACTACGCCAAGGCCTTCGAGGATTTCCAATCGGTCCTCGGCCGCTATCCCAACACCCGTCGGTTCAATGAGATCGTCGGCGAGCAGTACCGCATCGCCAGCGCGATGCTCGACGGGGCGCGCGGCCGGATGCTGTGGGGCACCCTGCCGGGGTTCACCCAACGCGACAAGGCCCTCGAGTTCTTCGAGACGATCCTGGGCAACGCCCCCTACAGCGATTACGCTCCGCTCTCGCTGATGAACATTGCGCGCGGCCACCAGAAGCTCGGAAACACCGAGAACGCGATCGACGCGTTGGACCGCATGATCAACAGCTACGGACAGAGCCTGCTTGCGCCCGACGCCTACCTGAAGCTGGCCCAGACCCACGCCTCCCTGGTTGACGGCCCGCACTACGACCAGGGCGCCACCAAGGAGTCCATCACCTACTTCACCGACTTCATGCTGCTTTTCCCCGGTGACGGCAATGTGGGCGTCGCGGAGAAGGGTCTCGACGGGATGAAAACCATGCTCGCGGAAAGCAAGATCCGCATGGCCGATTTCTACTTCTACAAACGCTCCAATTACCGGGCGGCCCGCGTCTTCTACAACGAGGCCATCACCGCCTATCCGGAGTCCGCCGTGGCGACCAAGGCCAAGGCGCGACTCGCCGAGGTCGAAGCCAAAGCTTCCGGCCAACCCGCCCCCGCCACCGCGCCCTCCGCGGAGCCCGCGAAGAAGAAGCGCTTTTTCTTCTTCTGAGCGGCGCGGCCGCCGCCCGCCATGCCCCGGCTGAAGCCCGCGACCGGCCTCCTGCTCGCCCTCGCGCTCACCGCCGCTGGTTGCTCCCGCTATCAGCTGGGCACCGGTTCCCGCCCGACCTTCGCCTCTCTCGGCGTCGAGCCCGTGGTCAACCGTACCGCCCTGCCGCAGGCCGAGGCCCTCGTTTCCGCGCGCTTGCGGGAAGCCTTCATCCGCGATGGACGCGTTCCGACCGTGGCTTCCGGCGCCGCCGCGGTGCTTTCCGTCACGCTATCGGATTTCCGCCGCGAAGTGGCGGCGGTGCGCGAAGGCGACACCGGACTCGCCCGCAAGTTCAACCTCACGCTCTCCGCCAGCGCCACATTGCGCGAGACGGAATCCGGACGGCTGCTCTGGGATCGCCGCACCTTCACGGTGACGCGCGAGGCGTTCACGGACGGTGGTCAACTGCAGTCCGAGTACCAGACCCTGCCGCTGCTCGCTGAGGCGCTGGCGCAGCGCGTCGCGCTCGCGGCGCTCGACTCGTGGTAAAGGATCCCCCGATGAACTCCCTTCCGCCGATCCTCGCCCCTTCGTTGCTCGCCGGAGACCACGCGAATCTCGCGGCCAGCGCGGCGCGCGTCGCCGAGGCCGGACTCGACTGGCTTCACCTCGATCTGATGGACGGACACTTCGTGCCGAACCTGACGTTCGGACCCGAGACGCTGGCGGCGCTGCGGCGCGCCGGTTGCCGGCTGTTCTTCGACACCCACCTGATGCTCGCCGAGCCGCACCGGTACATCGAGGCCTTCGCCAAAGCCGGCGCCGACCTGATCAGCGTGCACATCGAGCCCGACTACGACCACGGGACCGCCCTCGCCCGCATCCGCCAACTGGGATGCAAGAACGGGATCGTCCTCAATCCCGGCACCCCCGCGGAAGCGATTCTCCCCGTCCTTGATCGGGTGGATCTCGTGCTCGTCATGACGGTTCAGCCCGGCTTCGGCGGCCAGCCCTTTCGTCGGGACATGCTGCCCAAGCTGCGAACCATCGACGGCTGGCGTCGCGAACGCGGCCTTTCGTTCCGTCTGGAAGTCGACGGCGGCATCGATCTCTCGACAGGCCGGGAATGCCGGGCGGCTGGCGCCGACACGTTCGTCGCCGGTACTTCGTTCTACAAGGCCGACGACCCGCGGACCTTCGCGGCGGAATTCGCCGGAATTTAAAGGAGGGCGTCGCCGGTCAGGAACCGTCGCCCCGCGCGATCGCCTCGGCGCGACGGTAGTTCCCGCGGAATGCGTCACCGAGTTCACGGGCCAGCTTGGCCTCGTCGACACGGTTGCGAGCATTCATCCGATCCCGGATCACGCCCGTGGTACGCTCGTAGGAAACCACAGAAAGGTCCTGCAACGCCTCGAGCGCCCGCGCTTTTCTGCCCTCGTCAGCGGCTTGGATGGCAGTCCATGCCGACCGCAGTTCGGCGTGCGTATCCTGGCACATCACCCGGATGATCAGCGCCATCTCGCGGAAAATCCTCCCGGTCCACTCCTGGCGATACACGAGCGGCGTCTCTTGGTCGTAGGGAGCGTCGTCCGGATCTGAACGCAGTGCCCGTCGTGAATCATCGCGGTAGAAATCCCTTCGCACCGGCAGACGTCGGAGCGCAAACCGCTCCGGCCCGCCGGGCGTGCCGGGACGGAGATTCCACAGCAACTGCCCCTCGGGCGATAGCACGTACTCAAGGAACGCCTCCGCCGCGGCCCGGTTCCGCGTTCCGCGAAGCAACGCGATGGGATCCACCGAAGCCACCGAGCCTCCCGCCGGAGAAACGTAACCGACTCGCTCGGTGCGGTCGCGGCGGCGAACCGCCTCCTGCTGCTGTCGCCCGTAGAAATCGATGCAAAGACCGGCCGCGCAATTGCCCGCCGCGACGTCGATCGGGGGCTTCTGCGATGAATCCGTGAAATACCGCGAGTTGGCACCGATCCGCTGCAGGAGCCTCATTCCGGCCAGCCAGCCCTCCCGCACGGCGCGCTGCTCGCGCGCCGCCGGCGCTTCGCGCGGATCGGTTCGCGCGAGCTCCTCCAAGCGAAGTTGCATCTGCTGCTGGATGATGTTCTCGAACGCCTTTGCCACCGAACCGCTTTTCGTGGGGTCAGCCAGCGCCACCTCCCCGACCAGACGCGGGTCCGCGAGATCCGCCCATTGCGCCGGCTCGCGCGAGACGCCGAGCCGGCGGAGCGAGTCCCGGTTGAAGATGATGCCGTACGAGCTCAACACGGCGCCCACCCAGCGGCCGCCGGCGTCGCGATAGGTCTCGCCCGCGTAGCGTTCCGGCATCACCGCCGGTGTGAACCATTCGGGGCGGGATCGCGTCAGTGACGTTTCGACGAGCCACCCCGCCTGCGCGGCACGTTCGAAGTCGTACGTTCCACCCCCGAAAAACACATCAATCCCGCAGCCGACCTCCGAGGCCAGGAAAGCGGCGCGCGCCTCGCGGGCGCCCGCCGGCGCATCGGGCCGCAGTCGTCCGTTCTGGAACCCGGAGGCGATCTCCGCGCTCCACGACCGGCCCCTGCGCTTGACCCATTCCAGCTCGAAGGCGGCCGAGAACTCTCCCTCGAGGAAACGCGCGATCTCGCTCGTTCCGCCCACGATTCGCCAATCGATCGAGACGGTCCGGCCCGTGCGACGCTGGTACCATTCAGCGAACCCGAGGGCGTACTCGTGCCGGATCGCCTCGTTGTGGGGCGTGATGACCACAACGGTATCGTCGGTGCGTCGCGCGGCATCTGCCTTCGGACGCAACGCGAACGGCAGCGCCACCAGCGCCACCAGCGTGAAGATGATCAACGCGCGTTTCATTCCGGTCGGGGCGCCCGCTCCCGATCAATCGGCAAGGATGACAACATCCTCCGGCTCCGCCCGCGCGTAGACCTCGCCCTGCCCGGATTTCTCCAGGAACCGCGGATTGAGCTCGATCACCTTGAGCGTGCGGTCGCCCGCCTGGAGCGCGTACTGCGCCAGTTCCCCGAGGTAAACCGCTTCGCCGATCCGGCCTCGGACCCAGTTGCCCTCCGGTTGCCGGTCGCTCAGGGACCAACACTCGGGACGGACACACAGCGTGACCTTTGCCCCGGCGACAAGGCGCGCCGACGGGTCGCCGGGGACTCCATCCATCCGACCCAGTGGTGTATCGACCGTCCAGCGGCCTCCCTGCCCTCCGACCACCGTGCCGGGAATGAAATCGGTCTCGCCGATGAAGTCCGCGACGACGCGGCCCACGGGCCGGCGGTAGACCTCCCGCGGCGAGCCGACCTGCAGGATGCGTCCACCGTCAAGGATGGCCATGCGGTCGGCGACCGACAGCGCCTCCTTCTGGTCATGCGTAACGTAGACCGTGGTGAGCTTGAACTCCTTGCAGACCCTCCGGATCTCCGCGCGCATCTCGAGCCGGAGCTTCGCATCGAGATTGGAAAGCGGTTCGTCCAGCAGAAGGCAGCGCGGCCGTATCACCAGCGCGCGCGCCAGGGCGACCCGCTGCTGCTGTCCGCCCGAAAGTTGGTTCGGCTTGCGCTCGCCGAAAGCGCCCATGCGGACGGATTCGAGAGCCTCCGTGACCCGCCGCTTCAGCTCGGGGGCGGGCACCTTGCGTTCCTCCAGGCCGAACGCGACGTTCTCCGCCACAGTCATGTGGGGCCAAAGCGCGTAGCTCTGGAACATCATGCCGGTATTGCGACGGTGCGGTTCCAGTCGGGTCACGTCCTCCTCGCCAAACAGCACCGTGCCCTCCTCGGGAATATAGAAACCGGCAAGGCTCCGCAGCAGCGTGGTCTTCCCGCAACCACTCGGCCCCAGCAGGAAGAAAAGCTCGCCGGCGCCGATCGTGAGATCGAGACGCTGCAACGCGGTGACGGAACCGAAGCGCTTCGTGAGCTGCCGGATGCTGATCGAGATCATGCGGGCGGACCTTATCCAGCGCGTCGCCCCGCCCGGCGCAAGCGGCGAACCGCGGCACTTGCCGAAAACGACAACCTCGCTCTCTTCCGCACGTGTCCCAGTCCTGCGAGATTCCCGGCCTGACCGCCCGCCTCGACCGTTTGTGCTACCATCATGGTGGCGCGAGCCTTCCGGCGGACCGGCCCCACGCGTTCGTTTATTACATCACCATCCGCAACGCCTCCGCGAGCACGGTCACCCTGCTCGGGCGGAAATGGGTGGTGGAACAGGTCGACGGCGAGCGCTTGGTCATCGAGGGCGACAAGATCGTCGGCGAAACCCCGCGGCTGACGCCGGGCGAGGAGTTCTCCTACAACAGTTTCCACGTCACCGGGGTCGATGCCACCGTCCACGGTAGTTTCCACGGAATCGACGAGGCCGGACGCAAGGTCCACGTGAAGCTGCCGGCCTTCGAGATGGCGATCCCGCGCGAAGGCCGGGACGCGGCCGTCAGCCCGTGCGACTTGTGATCTGCCGGAGCGCCTCGTAGCAAGCGATACCCGCGGCGGTGCTCAGGTTGAGTGAGCGGAGCGCGGGGTCGACCTGGGGAATACGGACACGATGGGCGGCGAGCTCGTCGTGCAACCAGCCGGGGGCTCCGGAGCTCTCGTTTCCGAAGACCAGACCGTCACCGTCGGCGAACTGTACATCCCAGATATCGCGCTCCGCCCGGGTGGTGAGCAACCAGAGACGCGAGGGAGCCGCGGGGCTGGCCCGGAACGCGGGCCAATCGGCGTGCTCGTGGACGTCGAGTGACTTCCAGTAGTCCATTCCGGCCCGGCGCAGGTTGCGATCGTTGATGACGTAGCCGAGCGGATGGATGAGGTGGAGCCGGGAGCGCGTGATGGCGCACATCCGGCCGATGTTACCCGTGTTGGGCGCGATCTCCGGCTGGAACAGGACGATATGCAGCATGGTCCCGACTCAACCCCGGCGCCGTTTCATCGCCTGATCTACCTCGCGCAGCTGCACGCGTTTCTTCAAGTCCTCGCGCCGGTCGAAGCTCTTCTTGCCCGTGCAGAGAGCGACCTCGACCTTCACCAGCGCCTCCTTGAAATACATGCGGAGCGGCACGACCGCGCGCCCCCCGCCGGTTTCAAGCGCCACGCGGATCTTCTCGATCTGCCGGCGGTGGAGCAGGAGCTTGCGGATCCGCTTCGCGTCGTGGTTGTGGATGTTACCGAAGGCGTACTGCTCGATGTGGGCGTTATGCAGCCAGAGCTCGCCCTTCTCCACGCGCGCGAAGGCGTCGCTGATCTGGGCCTTGCCGGCTCGGATCGCCTTGACCTCGGTCCCCCGCAGCTGGACGCCCGCTTCAAAGCGCTCGTCAACGGAGTAATCCCGCAGCGCCTTGGCGTTGCGGATCTCCGTGAAGCGCCTGGCATCGGGACGGGCGGCGGACATGGCGAGACCTCGATTAGCAGGAATCAAAAAGGCGGCGCCGGCAATCGCCGCGCCGCCTCGGAGAAACCGAATCCGGGCTGATCAGGAAGCCAGTTCGTGGCTGATCTTGCCCTCGATGACCTCGCGCAGCGCGACATCCTCGGGGGCGAGCTTCTCGAGCGACTCGACGAGCGGGCGGTTGCCCCGCTTGAGCTGCTTCACGCGGCGGGAGACCACGTTGATCAGGACATTGGGGTCCTGGATTTGTTTCTGGGCTTCCTTGATGTACTCGTCGCGCATGGCCGGGCGGGATGATGGTTAAACGCTGAACCAGAGACCGAATGGAATCCCGACCCCACCGTCAACTGCGAATCCCGCGGCAGCCTAATCCTCCGGCAGCCGCTGGTCCTTGGTCTCGGGCAGGAAGCGGAGCACCACCAGCCCGAGCAGGAAGAACAAACCGAGCGCCGAAACCGCCACCGGCAGCGCGAACGTCGACTTCATCCACGCCGAAAGCCAGATCAGCACCGGCGCGGCGAGCACCCGGCCAGTGTTGAAGCAGAAACCGGCACCGGTGGCGCGCAGATGGGTTGGAAATAGCTCCGGGAAATACACCGCGTAGCCTGCGTGGATACCCTGCGCGAAAAACCCGAAGACCGGCAGCAGCACCAGCAGCAGCGCGTAGCTGCCGAAATATCCCGGCACCCAGCAGACCACCAAGGTCATCACGCAGGCCGCGACGTGCATCACCGCAAAGGTCCGACGTCGACCCCACCGCACGCTGAGCGGCCCGAACATCAGCATCCCCAGCCCCGCGCCGGCCGTCTGGACAAAACCGAAGGCAATCTTGGCGCGGGCCGCCGCCTCGCCAGCCGGCACCCCTAGCCGCCGAAGGAGATCGTCGGCGATATTTTGCCCGGCGACCACCACGCCCCAGAAGGTCGCCAGGCCCACCATCGCCAGCAGGGCGCCCCCTAGGGCCCGTCCCCGCCAGCGCGCGTCGCCCAACAGCTCGCGAAAACTCCCCAGTTGGTCCGCACGCGTTTCCTTCGCCCGCTTCCACGACTCCGGCTCCTTCACGCTCATCCGAACCCACAAGACCAACAGCGCGGGAATGACTCCGACCAGATAGGCCAGACGCCATTCCGCACCGACCCAGAGGCCGGTGCCAGCCGCGAGCCAGAGACCGGCGACGCTCGAAGCGTGGAAAATCACCCCGGCCCGCTCCCTGGCGTGGGCAGGAAAGACCTCGGCGACCAGCGCCGCGCCGACCGCCCACTCCCCTCCGACCCCCATCGCCACCAGGAAGCGCAGCGCGCCGACATGCCAGAGCTCGGTCGCGAAAGCGGTCAGGCCCGAGAAAATACTGTAGAAGAGGATCGTGATAGACATCACGGGGACCCTTCCCCAGCGGTCGGCGAGGCTGCTGAAGATCCAGCCGCCCAAGGTGCCGCCAATCAGGAAAATCCCGAGGAACCGCTCGCCCCAGGAGGCGGTGGCCGCGGCCAGCTCAGCCGGCGTGATCGCGGGGTCGTTCGCCCGCAGGAGGTCCGGCAGCATCTCCCCGCGGGTGATGTTGTACAACTGGCCCTCGAACGCGTCGAAGATCCAGCCGAGGCAGGCGATGAAGAGCACCAGCCACTGGTAACGCGTGACTCCCTCGTGCCAGCGCGCGGGACCTTGCGCCGGAGCGTTCATCCAAGGTCCTCCGCAAGATCCGGCACCGGCAAGGGCCGTCCCTGCCGGATGGATTCCTCCGCCAGCAGGCAAAGACCCGCGGACCATACGCCGTCCTCGCCGGTAGCCGCCGGTGGGGCCTCGCCCCGCACCATGCGCACGCAGCGATCAATCTGTTCGCGCAGCTCGAAGACCTCACCGCTGTGACGGGTGAGCGCGACGTTTTCCAGCGTCTGCCCGTCGAACACCTTCAGAAAAAAGGTCGGTTCCAGCGTGCGGTCGAGCGCGCCGCTCCAGCCCGCCCAGAGCGCGCCTCGCGTGCCGGAAACCTTCACCGTCTGATGATGCTCGAACGCGGCGAGCGTCTGGGAAACGACCGCGTAGGATCCGTTCGCGTAGCGGAAGACCGCGCTGAAGTTGTCGTAGAGCCCCGGCCGAGACGCGTCGCGCGAATTCCCGAAGGCATGCAGCTCCACCGGCCGCCCCGCGCGCTCAAGATACCAGCGCGCGAGATCGAAGAAGTGTATGGGCTCCTCCAAAACCCAGCTGCCAACCCGCGCCGGATCATAGCGCCAGCCGGCGGCACCCTGCCGGTAGGGCTTACGGGAAAGTTCGACCAACACGTATTGCGGTTCCCCGATCACCCCGCGGTCGATGATGCGGCGGATTTCCCCCCACTGGGAGGAAAGCCGGAGCTCGTGGCCGACCGCCAGCCGTCGCCCGTGCCGACGGGCCGCCCGCACGATCGCCTGGCAATCCGCGATGGTGAGCGCCATCGGCTTCTCCAGCAGCACATCGCAGCCGGCCGCCAGCGCGTCGGTCGCCACCGCAAGGTGCGTGTGGCTCGGCGTGACCACGTCGACGATGTCCACTCCGCCGCCCGCCAGCATCGCACGGTGGTCGGTGAATATCGCCGTGCCCGGATGGAGACGCGCCGCCTCGGAGCGGGAGGCCTCGGACGGGACCGTGATCGCGGCGAGGCGGGCAGCGGGATTACCGGCGATCGACTGCGCATGGAACCGGCCCCAGGCGCCGAAGCCGACGAGGCCGAATCTGACGGGTGACTTGCTCATGGGATAGGCTCAGCGGCGAGGCGCGGACGTAAGCGGGGTGACTGGATCCGCGACCAGCCGGCCCTGCAGCTCATTCAACCGGCATGTGGGCAGACGCGGCAGAACGTGACGGGCGAAAAGCTCGCACTCCTCGGCGTGGGGATAACCGCTGAGCACAAAGGAGCGGAAACCCATGTCGAGGTAACGGTTGAGCTTGGCCACAACCTGGTCGGGGTCGCCCACGATCGCGCTGCCGCAGCCGCTTCGCGCCAAACCGATTCCCGACCAGATGTGCGGCTCGATGTACAAATCAGGCCCGGCCTTCTCCCGAAGCGCGTCCTGACGGAGAACCCCGGCGCTCCGCGCGTCCATCGAGCGGGCCCGGATGGCGGCTCCCTTCTCGCGGTCGAGCCGCGAGATGAGCCGCTCGGCCGCCGCCCGCGCGGCGGTCTCGGTCTCTCGCACGATCACGTGGATGCGTAGGCCGAAGTCGATGGTCCGGCCGTGGCGGGCCGCCAGACCGGCGACATGGTGCATGGTCGCCGACAGGCTGGCCTCGGTCTCGGGCCACATGAGAAAGACGTCGCAATGACGCGCGCAGAGTTCCTGCGCGGCCGGCGAGATGCCGCCGAAGTAGAGCAGCGGCCCTCCGTTCTGCTGGTAGGTCTTGGCCGGCTCGCAGTTGGGCAGGTTGAACTGGTAGAACCGTCCGCGCCATTCGAGGGGCCCCTCCGTCGACCAGAGCGCCTGCAGGATGCGGATGATCTCGCTGCTCCGCTCGTAGCGATCCTCGTTCGACTCCTTGAGGCCCGGAAGATCGGAAGAGATGATGTTCAACGTCAGCCGCCCCTTGGCGATGTGGTCCACGGTGGCGATCGCGCGAGCCAGCATCGGCGGCCAGACCTCGCCCATGCGGAGGGCGACCAGCTGATTGATCTGGCGGTTACGCCCCGCCATCGCCGAGGCAAACGCGAGCGCGTCCTGACCAGCGACCCAACCCGAGGGCAAAAGGATGTTCTGATAGCCGAGCTCATCCGCCCGCCGGACAATCGACCCGCAGTGCTCGAAGCTGCTGCGAAGCGCTCCGTCGGGCACCCCGAGAAACTCGTAGTCGTCGGCGCAAAGCGCCGCGAACCAAGCCACCTCCGCGCGCCGGCCGGGCGTGCGGATCGCCGGGGGCGTCGGCGCGGATGAGTTCACGACGCCGAACACCTCACGGCACGCGCCGTCCCTGCGCCGCGCTCCACAGCTCGTACCAATGCTGGCGTTCCAACCGGATGGCGGCGCTCGCCGCGGCCTCCGTGATGCGCTCCGGCTTGTTGGTGCCGATCACGATCTGGGGGCGGCACGGCAGCGCGGCGACCCACGCGTGCGCCAGCTGTTCGGCGGTCACCCCGTACTCGGCGCCGATCCGCCGCAGGGCCTCCCGCGTCCGCACCGCCTCGGGCTGATCCCCCGTCGCGAGCCGCCCACCGCCCAATGGCGACCAGGCCATCGGATGCACGCCCGCCGCCTGGCACTGGTCGAGCGTTCCGTCCCAGATCGCATCCATGTGCAGCAGGCTGATCTCGATCTGGTTCGTAACGGGGGCCCGACCCAGAAACCGGCCCAGCAACGAGTATTGGTGTACGTTGTAATTGGACACGCCGACGTGACGCACCTTGCCCGAGGCAATCACCCGCTGCAGGCCACGCGCGGTTTCCTCCGCGCTGGTCAGCCAGTCGGGACGATGGATGAGAAGGACGTCGATCCGGTCGGTGCGGAGCTCGCGGAGGGAACGCTCCACGCACCGCTCGATGGCGGCGGCGGTCGCGTCGTAGTGCGCGATGCGCACACCGGGGCGGTTGTCACAGACGGCGTTGATACCGCATTTTGTGATGATCTCCATGCGGTCGCGCAGCCCGGGCTCCTCGGCCAGCGCGCGGCCGAAGAGACCCTCGCACGTGTAGAGGCCGTAGATGTCGGCGTGATCGAACGTGGTGATGCCGGCGGCGAGACAGGCGTCGATCTTGCTCCGGACGCGCGCGGGCGAAGTGCCCTCGGGATCGGCGGCGAGACGCCAGAGTCCGAAAGCGAGGGAGGATACCTCGGGACCGTCAGGGGACAGAAGGAAACGGGGGACCATGATGGACGGGGAGGCGTCCGGTTCGGACGCGCGGAGAGCGTGGTTGTGATCCGCGCGGTCCCACAAGGCGTTTCTTCCGCCCCGCGTTTGACGTCCACGCCCGGTCGCTGTCGCCTCGTCACGTTTCCGACGTCTTATCCGTGCGCCCATGAATACCCCCTCCCTGTTGCCGCAGCTCGCCGCGGCCTTACTTGTCTTGGCGACAGCCCCGCTTGCGGACATCCGCGCCGCGGAACGCCTGAACGTTCTGATCATCACGACGGATGACATGAGCTGCGACTCCGTCGGCGTGTACGGCTCCCGGCTCAAGGACACGACGCCGAACATGGACCGGCTCGCCGCCACCAGCCTCCGCTTCAACCACGCCTTCGTGCAGGTGGGGAACTGCATGCCCTCGCGCAATGTGATGTTTTCCGGCCGCTATCCCCACAACAACGGCGTCGAGGGGTTCTACCAGGTTCGCAACACCTACCCGGTCATGGCCGACCTCATGAAGGCGGCCGGTTACTATACGGGCATCCGCCATAAGGTCACACATTCGACACCCTGGTCGCCGTATCCGGCCTGGGACGTCGTGCTCGACACGCAGCCCGACGGCGCACAGCTCGATCAGAAGAAGCCCGCCTCGTACCACATCTCCACCCAGCGCGGCATCGCCGAGGCGAAGAAGGCCGGAAAGCCGTTCTGCCTCAACCTCAACATCTCCGATCCCCACAAGCCGTTCTACGGCGAGAACGGCCGGATGGACGAAAATCGACCCAGCCGAGTCTTTTCCCCCGAGGAGGTGCCGGTGCCCGGGTTCCTTTTCGACGATCCCGCCGTGCGCCGGGAGCTCGCGCTGTATTACTCCTCCGTCCGGCGCGCCGACGACAGCCTCGGCGAGATTCTCCGCGCCCTGCGTGAGTCCGGCGAGGAGGAGCGCACCGCGATCATCTTTTTGTCCGACCACGGGATGCCGCTGCCGTTCGCAAAGACCCAGCTCTATTTCCACAGCACGCGTACCCCGTGGATGGTGCGCTGGCCCGGCGTGACCCGCGCCGGAGCCGTGGACGACCGGCACCTGATCTCGGCCGTCGACCTGCTACCCACGCTGCTGGACATCGTGGGACTGCCGCATCCTCCCGGCATGGACGGCCGTTCCTTCGCGCCGATCCTCCGCGGCGGGAACCAGGACGGACGCGACCACATCGTGGCGGAGTACAACGAGAACTCAGGCGGCCACCGCCATCCGATGCGCGCCATCATCACCCGCGACCACGGCTATCTATTCAACCCGTGGTCGAACGGCACCCGCGCGATGGCCACGGCAACCAAGGGCACCGCAACCTACCGCCGCATGGTCGCGCTCGCCGCGGACGACCCGGCGCTCAACGCCCGCCTACGCCTCTTCGAGCACCGGGTACCCGAGGAACTCTACGACTACGCGAGAGATCCCGACGCGCTCCGCAACCTGATCGATGATCCGGTTCACCGCGCAAAACGGGACGAACTGACCGCGAGACTCGAGGAGTGGATGGTGCGCACCAAGGATCCGATGCTGCCAGTTTTCCGCGCCCGCACCGACCCCGCCGCGCGGGAGGCATTCATGCGCGAACAGGAGGCGGAAGCCGCCGGACGCGGCGGCGCGAAGCGCCCGGGCAAGACCGGCAAGCGCAAGGCGGGCGGCGGGCAGGAACCCTGAAGCGCTGCACTCGACCATTGCCTTGCGCGAATGCCTTCCGCCACCAAGCTTCCGCTCTCCACCCCATGAAAAACCTGTTAATCCCCGCCTCGTTCGCGCTCATCGCCCTCGCCTCCCCGGCCACCGCCGCCGAAACCGGTTTCGCATCGCTCGTCAACGGCCGCGACCTTTCCGGCTGGAAGGTGCCCGCCGGCGACAACGGTCACTGGAAGGTCATTAACGGGGTCATCGACTACGACGCCCGCAGCGAGGCCCCGGGCGACAAGAACCTGTGGAGCGCGAAGGAGTACAAGGACTTCGTGCTGCGCATGGACTGGCGCATCAAGGAAACGACCGGGCTCTACCCGGTTCCCACCGTCCTACCCGACGGCAGCCACAAGAAGGGACCCGACGGCAAGGACATCATCACCCCCACGCCCAACGCCGACTCCGGCGTTTACGTGCGCGGCACCAGCAAAGCCCAGATCAATATCTGGTGCTGGCCGATCGGCTCCGGCGAGGTCTACGGCTACCGCATGGACCAAAAGATGCCGGCGGCGGTGCGCGCGGGAGTAACCCCGAAGGTGCGGGCCGACAAACCCGTGGGGGAATGGAACAGCTTTGAGATCACGATGAAGGGCGACCGTCTCACCGTCGTGCTCAACGGAAAGACCGTGATCGACAACGCGCAGCTGCCGGGCGTTCCGGAAAAGGGCGCCCTCGCCCTCCAACACCATGGCGGCTTCAAGGACGGGAAGTACAATCCCGCCTCGAGTCTCGTT
>CAXRGI010000122.1:0-33744 GCA_964229935.1 Opitutales bacterium | reverse complement strand
CGGAGCCTACACCGCCCAAGTCAGCGGCGTGGGCAACACGTCCGGCGTGGCCATCCTGGAGGTCTACGACGTCACCGGCTCGGCGAGGCTCATGAACCTGTCCACGCGCGCGCTCGTGGGCAGCGGTACCACGACCTTTTTCTCCTGGCTTTCCGTCGCCGCGGGCGGCGGAGCCCGGCGCGTGCTGGTGCGCGCTGCCGGCCCGGCCCTTGGCGCACTCGGCGTGGGCGGCGCCATCGCGGATCCCGCGATCGCGATCCTCGACACCGCCGGCCGCCAGATCGCCAACGGCGCCAACGTCACCTGGGAGAGCGGCGGGGCCGCGGCCCTCAACACCGCCTTTGCGCAGGCGGGGGCTTTCCCCTTCGCCGCGGGCAGCCGTGACGCCGCGCTGGTCATCGACCTCCCGCCCGGGAACTACACGATCCAAGCCGGTGGCGTAGGCGGAGCCAGCGGCGCCGCGCTGGTCGAGGTTTATGATCTCTCCCCCGAAACGCTCTCCACGGTCAGCGTGCGCGCTAGCGTGGCCACCACGGATACCGTCGGACGCTCGCCGGCGGTGCTGACCTTTTCACGGGTCGGGGTCGTGAAGGAGTCCATAACCGTGGAGTACACGATCGCGGGCTCGGCGGAGTCGGGGATTGATTTCGATCCCCTGCCGGGCCGCGTCACCATTCCCGCCGGGGCGACTTCCGCGACCGTCACCCTCACCCCTCGCACCAATCCGGCCAACACCAACAACCGGACCGCGATCGTCACCGTCATCCCCAAGCCGTCCTACGGCGTCGGGGTAAACGATCAGGCCGGGCTGACCATCTTCGCCAACTCCGGATCCCTCTACGTCTCCAATCTCCGCACCCTGCCGGGAGCGGCCAATTCCACCGCCTACGGCACGGCCACGGTGCAGCTCGCGCCGGACGAGAAGACGGCGTTCGTGAACGTCAGCTTCTCCAATCTCAGCTCCCCGCAAGTCGTGGCGCACCTGGAGATCAACGGGAACTACGTCTTCAACCTGCCGCAGGGCCAGGTCAGCAACGCGGCATGGACCTTCGCTCCCGTCGGCACGTTCACCTCCGCCGATCTGGTGGCCGCGTTGAAGGCGGGCCGTGTCGCGGTAAGCATCGACACGGCAGCCTATCCCGCCGGCGAGTTGGCGGGAAGCTTTGTGCGCAGTTCGGGTAGCGCGGCCTTCAATCCGCCCGCCGCCCCTCCGCCGCTGGATCTCTCGAAGGTCGCGCCGCGGGATGCCGCGCGATTCCTCATCCAAGCGACCTTCGGCGCAACCGACGAGGAGATCACTAAGGTGGCCGCCAAGGGCTATTCCGCCTGGATCACCGAGCAGATCACTGCCGTGCCGCCCTCGTCGCATCGGGTCGAGACGATGCATGATTTCAACCGTAACCAGACCAACGGCGGCACCGGGAACCGCAACCCGGTCACGCTCGCCTATGACCGACCGGGCGGCCCGCATCGGCAGGCGGCCTGGTGGAAGATAGCCGTCGAGGGGCCGGACCAGCTGCGCCAGCGAGTCGCGTTCGCGCTGAGTCAGATCCTCGTGATCTCCGACACCAACGGCACCGTCGCCGCCTGGCAGGAGGGAGCCGCTAACTACTACGACATCTTCGTCCATCACGCCTTCGGCAACTTCCGGGACGTCCTGGAGCAGGTGACACTCAGCCCGATGATGGGCATTTATCTCAGCTCCCTTCGGAGCGCGAAGGCTACCTTCGACGCCCGCGGCAACCCGATCTCCCAGCCCGATGAGAATTTCGCGCGCGAGGTGATGCAGCTCTTCACCATCGGGCTGAACGAGCTCAACCCCGACGGCACGCTACGACTTGATCCCAACGGACAGCCGATTCCCACCTACACGCAGGATACGATTGTCCAACTGGCGAAGGTTTTCACCGGCTGGGGCTTCGCGAGCTCGGCCGAGAACGCCACCGCCAACGCGAACCTCTTCCGCGGGGCGCCGGGCAACTACATCGATCCGATGATGCTCTGGCCCGCTTTCCACGACGACACGGCGAAGACGATCGTCGGCGGCAGGGTGCTGCCCGCCGGTCAGGGCGGAATGAAGGACCTGAAGGACGCCATCGACGCGCTGGTCGCCCATCCGAACACTGCACCGTTCATTTCGCGCCAGCTCATTCAGCGGCTCGTCACCAGCAATCCCAGCCCGGGCTACATCTACCGCGTCTCCCAAGCGTTCGCCAATAACGGCGCAGGGGTGCGCGGCGACCTGTCCGCGGTGGTGCGCGCGATACTGCTCGATCACGAGGCGCGTTCGCCCGCGGTAGCCGCCACGGCTACGTTCGGGAAGCTGAAGGAGCCCCTGCTCATGACGACCGCGCTCCTGCGCGCGGCGGCGGGCACCTCCAACTCGGGGCGCCTCAACATCCCCAACCCAGAGAGCTCGCTGAGCCAGGCGTCGCTGCGGGCACCCACGGTCTTCAATTTCTACGAACCCAACTTCGTGCTGCCGGGTGCGGTCGCCGAGGCGGGCCTCTACGCGCCGGAGTTCCAGATCCTCAATGACACCACGGCGATCACCCAGCCGAACTTCTACTACAATTACATTTACACGACCCGCTCCACGACCGACATGGCCCAGCAGGCGGTAGGGCTCACCCTCACGCCGTTCTACCCGCTCGCCCGCACGCCGGCCCAGCTCGCTGAGCGGATGAGCCTGCTCCTCACCGCCGGCGCCATGCCCAAGGTCGCTCTGGATCGCATCACCGCCGCCATCAACGCGCTGCCCGCCGGCAACGGCACCGCCACCGCCGCCGACATCGAGCGGGTACGCTCGGCGATCTACCTGGTCCTCACCTCCCCCGCCGGCGCCACCCAGAAATAAGCACGCCATGAATCCCAAGAATCCCGCCCCCGATCTGATCCGCCGCAAGTTCCTTGGCCAGTGCTGCGCCGCGGTCACGGCAACCGGCATGCTCTCCACGCTCGCGCAGCTCCGCATGCTGGGCGCGGTCGCCAGCCCCGCGAACGGCCCGCAGACCCCGCCGCGCGCCGGTTCGGTGAACCAGGACTTCAAGGCGCTCGTCTGCCTGTTCCTGTCCGGAGGCAACGATGCGAACAACATGGTGGTGCCCTTCGACACCACGGGCTATAACGACTACGCCTCGGCGGCCGGCCGCGGCGCGATCGCCCTGCCGCGAACGCAGTTACTCGAGATCAAGCCCCGGACCTCGGACGGCCGCGGCTGGTCGCTTCATTCCAGTCTGAACGCCGACGTCGCCGGCACCAACAACACCGGGCTCAAGTCCCTCTTCGACCAAGGCAAAATGGCCGTGATCGGCAACGTGGGTACGCTCGTCGTCCCCACCACCAAGGCGCAGTACAACGCCCGCTCGGTTCCGCTTCCGCTGCAGCTTTACTCGCACAACGACCAGCAGGTCGAGTGGCAGAGCAGCGTGGCCGACAAGCCGTTCGTCACTGGCTGGGGCGGCCGTGTCGCCGATCTCACCCACGCCTTCAACGACAACACGAGCATCTCGATGTCGATCAGCCTGAACGGACAAAATTCGTTCCAGGTGGGAAAACGCATCGTGCAGTTCGCCGTCAACCCCGGAGGCGCCATCGCGCTTTCCAGCTCGGCCGGAAGCAGCACCCCGGCCGGCGTGCGCACCCTGGCGCAAAACGATCTCCTCGCCGCTCGCAACGCCAACCTCTTCGAGGCCGCCTTCTCCGGAGTGACGCGCAACGCGATCGACGACAGCGCGCTCGTCTCGGGTATCCTGACGGGTAACCCGCCCTTCTCCACCGCCTTTCCGGGAACCGGGCTCGGACAACAGCTCCGCACGATCGCCCGTCTGATCGCCGCGTCCAAGCAACTTGGTCTCAAGCGGCAGATCTTCTTCGCGCGCATCGGAGGCTGGGACCTCCATGACGCCCAGCTGGGCGCACACGCCAACCTTTTCGCCGACGTCAGCCGCAGCGTTGCAGCGTTCTACCGCACCACGGTTGAGCTCGGCTGCGCCGACCAGGTGACGCTCTTCAGCGCCTCCGACTTCGGCCGCACTTACAACACCAACGGCGACGGCTCGGACCATGGCTGGGGTTCGAACCACTTCGTGGTCGGCGGCGCGGTGAACGGAGGAGATATTTACGGAAAAATGCCGGATCTGACAATCCGCGGGCCGGACGATGCCGGCACCCGAGGAATGTGGATCCCGACCACCAGCGTCGACGAATATTCAGCCACACTCGCCACCTGGTTCGGTGTGAGCGCGACCGATTTGCCGGTCGTGTTCCCCAATCTGCGGCGCTTCGCGAGCCCGAATCTGGGCTTCCTATAGCGCGCCGGGGAAAGGCTTAAGGCCCCTCCTTGACCCTGCCACGGCAGCAGGTCCCTTAGACGGAGATGACCACCCGTCGCGCTGCTCTCGCCGCGTTGCTCCTCCTGGCAACGTTTGCGCTCTACTACCTCAACCGCGGCACTCCACCGCAGACTCCGAGGTCGACAGAACCCGCAGGAAAGACCGGTTCGGCAGGTGGGAAAACCGCGGACTCACGACCCGTCGGCGGCGGAACTTCCGCCGACAAACGCTCGGTCCCCAGCGAAAGTGCTCAGTTCGCCGCCAGCCCGGCCTACAACCCGGCCGACTTTCCCATCGCCGCCCCGCTCAACGCGCCCAACTCGACCATCCAGCGGGATCTGGATATTCTGAACCAAGTGTTTGAAGCGTGGCGCTCGAACTTTCCCCGGGAGGGCAATCCCGTAGGGGAAAATCGCGACATCACGCGGGCTCTGGCCGGGGAGAACCGGATCCGTTTCGCGCTCATACCGCCGAAACACCCGGCGATCAATGCGAGCGGGGAGCTCTGCGATCGGTGGGGAACACCCTTCCGTTTCCACCAGATCAGCGGCGAAGAGATGGAAATCCGCAGCGCCGGCCCCGACCGCCGGTTCGCCACCGAGGACGATGCCCTGTGGACCCCGGCGGCGGGCGGTTTCCAAAAAACACCTTGATTCAAGGAGCGGCCGCTCACTACGTTGGACCCTTAACCAATCGGAAAACACCATGGCCAGAATCTGTGCAGTCACCGGTCGCCGCCCCGTCAAGGGCTCGATCATCAATCGCAAGGGTCAGACCAAGAAGAGCGGCGGCATCGGTACGCACGTGACGAGCATCACCAAGCGTAAGTTCCGTCCCAACCTGCAGCGCATCCGCATCAAGACCGCCAACGGCGGCACGAAGCGGGTCTGGGTGTCGGTCAAAGCCATCAAGGCCGGCTTGGTCGAGAAGGTCTGAACTTTCTACAGTCCAACCATTTACCGCCCGCGGATTTTCCGCGGGCTTTTTTTTACCTCTCCTCGCCACGAAAGAAGCGAGCGGATTCTTAGATTGAACGAAAGACGATCGACGCGTTCTGACCGCCGAAACCCAGATTGTTACTCAAAACCGTTCGGACTTTAAGGGACCGGGCCTGATTAGGGACATAGTCGAGATCACAATCCGGATCCGATTCCTGGAGGTTGATCGTCGGCGCGACGGTACCGGTTTGGATCGTCTTGACGCTGATCACCGACTCGAGGCCTCCGGCCGCACCAAGCAGATGACCAGTCATTGATTTCGTCGAACTTATCGCCACTCGGCGCGCGTGATCACCGAATACTCGCTTGATGGCCAAGGTCTCGAATTTGTCGTTGTAGGGAGTCGAGGTGCCGTGAGCGTTGATGTAATCGATCTCTTGGGGAACGACGCCAGCAGCAGCCAAGGCACGCTTCATGGCCATCGATAGCCCTTTGCCCTCCGGATCGGGCTGGGTGATATGGTAGGCATCGCAAGTGGCGGCGTAACCCGCCAGTTCGCAGTAAATGCGCGCCCCGCGCGCCCGCGCGTGATCCAGCGACTCAAGTACGAGGACGCCCGAGCCCTCCCCCATGATGAACCCGTCGCGCTGCAGGTCAAAGGGGCGGCTGGCCCGCTCAGGTTCTGCGTTGCGCGTGCTCATCGCCTTCATTGCACAGAAGCTGGCATAGGCGAAAGGCGTGATCGCCGCTTCGCTCCCGCCCGCGATCATCACGTCAACATCACCGCGCCGGATCGCATGGGAGGCCTCTCCCAACGCGTGGGTCCCGGTCGCGCAGGCAGAGACCACTCCGAAATTCGGACCGCGAGCGCCGATCTCGATGGCAAAGAGCCCGGAGCAGATGTTGCCGATCAACGACGGGATGGTGAAGGGGGATACCTTCCGCGGACCTCGCTCCGCCAGGACCTTCAGCTGCGACTCGTAGGTATACATTCCTCCGATCCCCGAGCCGATCATCACACCGACCCGGTCCGGATCCTCCCGGTCCATCTGGAGCCCGGCGTCGGAAAAAGCCTGCTTTGCCGCGACGAGACCGAAGTGAGTGTACCGATCGTTACGCCGCGCCTCCTTCGGGTCCATGTGCTCCGCCGCATCCCAGTCGGTGACCTCGGCGCCAATCTGGCTCGCGTAAGGCGAAGGATCGAAGAGCGAGACCCGTCGGACGCCGGATCGGCCGGCGATCAATGAGGCCCAAAGATCACCCACATTGTGCCCGAGCGAGGCCACCGCGCCCAAGCCGGTTACAACCACGCGACGTGCATCGGAGACCGAATTCATTCCCGTGAAATCAAGCTGACTCGGCTAAACAAAAAGGCATCCCGCCGGAACTTTCCCCTTGGGGAAAAACGGCGGAATGCCTGCGGGAACCAACCGGATCAGGCCGGACCGGCCTTGGCCTTGATGTAGTCGATCACTTGACCGACGGTCTGGAGTTTTTCGGCGTCGGACTCTGGAATCTCGCCCTTGATCTCGTCTTTGAACTCCTCCTCAAAGGCCATGATCAACTCGACCGTGTCGAGGGAATCGGCGCCAAGGTCATCGAGGAAGGAAGCTGTCGGCGTGATCTGCTCCTCGTTGACGTTGAGCTGATTCACGATGATTTCCTTCACCCGCTGTTCGATGGTTTTTTGATCGGCCATTGTGCGAAAATAGAGGTCGAAACCGGCAGAGGCGGAGGCTTCACATGGCCATTCCACCGTCAACGTTAAAAACCTGTCCGGTGATGTAGCCGGCCTCCTCGGAGCAAAGGTAGGCGGCGAGATTAGCGACATCCGCCGACTCGCCGAAACGCTTGAGCGGCACGGCCTCCAAGATGCGGGCCGAAGCTTCGGGATTGTTCACGAACTCGTTCGTCATGTCGGTCTTGATGAATCCAGGCGCGACGGCGTTGACGGTCACACTGCGCGAGGCGAACTCCCGCGCGAGGGTCTTCGTCAGCCCGATCATGCCAGCTTTGGCGGCCGAGTAGTTGGCCTGCCCAGCGTTGCCCATCACCCCGCTTACGGAAGCGATGTTGACGATCCGGCCCCAGCGGGCGCGGGTCATGGGCCGGGCCAGTAGTTTGGTCCAATGAAAACAGCTAGTCAGATTGGTGCTGATGACGTCGTTCCAGTCGGCGTCACTCATGCGGAAAAGCAGCCCGTCGCGCGTGATGCCTGCGTTGTTAACCAGAATGTCGATGGCGGGAAATTCCTTGAGGAGGGAGTCGGCCGCGGCGGCAATCGCCGCGCCATCCGCCACATCCACGGCCAAGGCTTTCGCCCGGCCGCCGGCCGCCGAGATCGCGGCCGCCACGGCACCGCAGGAATCGGCCGACTTGGACACACAAATGACGGTGACTCCGTGGCGGGCGAGCACCTCGGCGATAGCTTTGCCGATGCCGCGGCCGGCGCCTGTGACGAGAGCAGTGCGATGGTTGAAAGTGAGCATGGTTCGGAAAACCGCCAAGAAGAGCGGATCGACCAGTGAGGGCAAGGGTGCGTTCCGATCCAGCGGAAGGCTTGCAGCGGTCCGCGAATTGCCGCGCATTGGGGTGGTGAACCCGAGCGAAGCCGTGCGCATCCAAAAATTTCTCGCTGACGCGGGCGTTTGCTCGCGCCGAGGAGCCGAGGCGCTGGTGGCGCAAGGCGAGGTCTGGGTGAACGGCAAGCCGGCCGTCGCCGGGCAGAAGGTAGTTTCCGGCCTCGATAAGGTAACGGTTTCGGGGAAGTCCGTGCGCGGCACGACCCAGCCGAAAATCACCGTCGCGGTCCACAAGCCGAGAGGACTGGTTTGCTCGAACGAGGACCCCCACCATGCAGCGACGGTGTTCGACCTGCTGCCCCGCGAATTCTCACGCTTCCGTTTTTTCTGCGCGGGTCGCCTAGACCTCGACAGCGAAGGTTTGGTGATACTGACCACCGACGGCGATCTCGCCCATCGCCTCATGCACCCCTCAAACGTCGTCGTGAAGCGATATCACGTCGTCCTGAAAGCGCCTTTCCCCTCAGGCCGACTGGGGCAATTGGTCCGCGGCGTGGTGATCGAGGGCGAGCGGTTGAAAGTGGAGCGGGCGGCGTTGATCAACGCGGATGCCGGGGGCGAATCGACCGACCTGGATGTCCACATGCACCACGGCCGGAAGCGGGAAATTCGGCTGCTGTTCCAGCGGTTGGGCCATGAGGTCAAAAGGCTGAGGCGCTACCAGATCGGCGCACTCCAGCTGAAGGGAATCCCGTTGCGGGCGGGCAAGGTGCTGACCAACAAGGATATTTCGGCGTTGTTTCTGAACCCGAGGACACCGCGCGCCCGTCACGAGGTCAGCGCTGCGCCCTCCGGTGGCGAAATGTCGCACGTCGGCAAAATCAATGAAGACTAGCTTAGCCACCCTCCTGGTCCCGCTTTCAGTCGCCCTTTCGGTCGCCCAAGGCGCCCCGCTTACGTCCACGACCGCGGTACATGCGAAACCGGACGCTTCCTTGCCGGCCATTTCGTACCTGAAGGCAGGATCGGAACCTATTCCGGCCGCAGGTGTGACCCCGCCTTTGCCGTCGGGATGGATCGCCGTGGAACTCCGGGGCCCCTTTGAGGGCTTCGTCGAAAACAAGGACCTGGCCAAGAGTCTCGATGTGAAACCCGGGGCGCCGATCCGCCTGGCCCCTAAGGCTGATGCCGCCGTGCTGACCCTGGCCGAGGAGACGGACCGGACGACCATCACGGGGATTCGCGGCAAGTGGACTCAAATCAGTTTGGATCGAAAGATCATCGGCTACGCCTTCATTGGGACCGGGGCCACACCCGTGGCCCCCGCGGCCGCCGCGCCAGCCCCTGCTGCGCCACCGCCTGTCACCCCCGGAATTTACGGCGTTACCTCCACCGGCCAACCGGCTCCTACGGTTAGCCTAGGCGAAGGCGGAGCCAGCGGGTTACCCCGTCAGTACTCCGGTCGTCTCGTATCCACGCGGCGCCCGTTCACTCCGCGGCGGCCCTTCGACTACGCCCTCAACGACGAGGCCGGACGCCGCTACGCGTACGTGGACATCTCGCGTCTTCTCCAGCCCGAGCAGCTGGAGAAATACTTGAATCTGAACGTCGTCGTCTTCGGCACTGCCGTGGCGACCGCCGACGGGCGGGACATCGTGATCCGGATCGAGTCCATGAATCTCAAGTAATCACGACATGGAACTCATAGACGGTAACCGGGTCGCCGCTGACATCATCGCGGAATTAAAGACCGAAGTCGCCGCGATGGTGGGTCGTCGACCCTGCCTTGCCCTGGTGCGCGTGGGGGATGATCCGGCCTCGGTTTCATACGTCCGAAAAAAGGAACAAACCGCCGCGGAGATAGGAGTCGAAGGAAGGGTTTTCCTCCCGCCGATTTCGATAACTCAAGCGGAGATTCTCGGCCTGATTGATCAGCTGAATGCCGACCCGTCCGTCGACGGCATTCTCGTGCAGTCGCCCCTGCCCTCGCATCTGGATGAATTGGCCGTTTTCCGCCGTGTCTCGCCGGAAAAGGATGTGGACGGCTTCCATACTTTGAATCTGGGCAAGGTGGCTCAGGAGGACCCGACGGGGTTCGTCGCCTGCACGCCGGCCGGCATCATGGAATTGCTGCGGAGAAGCGCCGTGGACCTCAAGGGGAAGCACGTCGTCGTGCTGGGGCGTTCGCTGATCGTGGGGAAACCGGTCGCGCTGCTCGCTCTCCAGAAACGGGCGGGAGCGAACGGAACTGTCACCGTCTGCCACTCCGCCACGCGAGATCTTCCAGCCATCACCCGTCTAGCCGACGTCCTGATCGCCGCAATCGGCCGGCCGGAGTTCGTTACCGCCGACATGGTCAAACCCGGCGCCGTGGTGATCGACGTCGGAATCAACCGAGTCCCGGATGCCACGCGAAAAACCGGCTACCGCCTGACGGGGGACGTGGCGTTCGCCTCCGTCGCGCCGCTTTGCTCTCGGATCACCCCTGTGCCCGGCGGAGTCGGGCCGATGACGGTCGCGATGCTGATGAGCAACACGATCAAGGCCCGCCGTCTGCGGGCAAAAGCCTGAAGGCCTGGAGGAGAATTCCCATGCTGCATATTTCCTTTCTCGGCGCGGGCCGCATGGCCTCGGCCATGGTGGAGGGCCTCCTGGCAAAGAACGTTTGCTCGCCATCGGAACTGACCTGCAACGACGGCGGCGACGGCACCGCGGCCCGGCTGTCCCAACGGACCGGCGTACGCGCAGCAAGCAACCTTCACGATCTCGTGGGTCCAGCCGACACCCTCGTGTTGGCCTGCAAGCCGCAGCAACTCGCGGGGCTAGACCCGTCGCTAACCGCCCTCGCCCGCGGGAAACTCGTGCTATCCATCCTCGCGGGAACCAGACTCACCCGTCTGGCCGAGGTGTTTCCCTCCGCCCGCAACATCGTGCGCGCCATGCCCAATACTCCCGGGCAAATCGGGGCGGGAGTCACGGTTTGGAGCCCATTGCGCCCCCTGGATTCAGGCGATCGTGTGACCATCGAATCCGTGCTGGGGGCCCTCGGACAAAGCCTTGAGGCCCCCGAGAGGCAGTTGGATGCCGTGACTGGGCTCAGCGGCAGTGGGCCAGCCTATGTTTTCGAGTTTGCCGCGGCGTTGCGCGACGCGGGTGAAGCGGCGGGACTGCCGCGTGACATCGCGTGGACGCTTGCGAGGGAAACTTTGCTCGGGTCTGCGCGGCTGCTGGCCCGTACCGGTCAGGAACCCGAGACCCTTCGCGACCAAGTGACCTCACCTAACGGAACGACCTTCGCCGGGTTGCAGCGGATGAAAGCACGCGATTTTCGGGGAGTCATGAAGGAGACCGTTCTCGCTGCGACCGCTCGCTCAGAAGAGCTCTCTCGCGGCGCTTAACCTGGTACCCAGCCCTGAACACGCGCCTGCCATGAATCCCCTCGACGGACGAATCCTTGTGACGGGTGGCGCCGGCTTCATCGGCAGCGCACTCGTCTGGGCGCTGAACCAGCGCGGCCACCACGAAATCGTCATCACTGACTTCCTAGGCTCTGACGAAAAATGGCGTAACCTCGTACCGTTGCGGTTCGCCGACTACGTCCAGGCGGATGTTTTCCGCCGCGAATTGCAGCGCCACCCGGACGCCTTCGGCAGGTTTTCCGCGGTTTTCCATCTGGGGGCGTGTTCCGCCACGACCGAGCGGGACGCTGGCTACCTGGCGGACAACAACTACACGGTGACCAAGGAGCTGGCCGCGTGGGCCCTGGCGCGGGATACCCGCTTCGTTTACGCATCCTCGGCGGCCACCTATGGTGATGGGGCGCTCGGCATGGAAGACGGGAACGAGGACCTCCAACGCCTCCGCCCCCTCAACATGTACGGATACTCCAAACACCTGTTCGATCTGCACGCGCAGCGGGAAGGGTGGCTGAGCCGGATCGTCGGGGTGAAGTACTTCAACGTCTTCGGTCCCAACGAGGACCACAAGGGCGACATGCGCTCGCTGGTCAACAAGGCCTACCGGCAGATCGAATCGACCGGAACAGTGCAGCTCTTCCGAAGCCATCGGCCGGACTTCCGGGACGGCGAGCAGATGCGCGATTTTCTCTATGTGAAGGACGCGGTGGAGATGACGCTGCATTTTGCGTCTGATGGGGCGGGCTGCCGCGCCGGCGGGCTATTCAACCTGGGCAGCGGCGAGGCGAACACTTGGCTCACCCTAGCCCGGGCCATCTTCGCGGCGCTCGGGCGTGAACCGAACATCAGTTTCATCGAAATGCCGGAGGCGCTGCGAGGAAAGTACCAGTACTTCACCAAAGCCGATATCGGAAAACTTCGGGCAAACGGTTACTCGAAAAAAGTCACGCCCCTCGCCGAGGCAGTGGCGGACTACGTTCGAGGTTACCTTTCGAAGGACCGACGACTGGGCGACTGAAAAAGAAAGGCCGCAGCGGGTGAGCTGCGGCCCGGAAAGATCAGATCTGCTGGGAGCTTAGGGAAGTTTCTCCAACTCCGCCGCTGTGACCGGCTGACGCGTGCCGTCCTTACCACGGATTTCCACTACTTTCGCCACGGATACCGGCGTGTCTAGACCAGCCCATTCCTTGCGGATATAGGTCAGCACTGCCGCGACCTTCTCAGGGTTGAGATTGTAACCGGAACCCGGTCCGACCGCCGGCATGACGCCCACGTAATCGACGCCGTTGACCTTGATGGGACCCTGCAGGCCGTGGAGCAGAATGCGAATCAACCGATCCTCGGAACCCGAAACCCATTCGGAACCGGCCAGTGGAGGAAACGCAGGGGGCAGGCCAGCGCCGTTAGGCTGATGGCAGGCGGCGCAAACTTGAGCGTAAACATTCTTCCCCAGAACGATGGGGTCGACCGCGGCGGTGGTAGTCTCCGCGCCCGGCTTTGGCGGCAATCCGTACTCGTTGTAGACCTTCGGATGGAAATAACCGGAGAAACGACCCAAGTAGGTCCCGGAAAACATGATGAACGCGCTCAGCAGGAAGAGCAGGTTCAGCGGCAATAGCCTGTAGTGACCTTTCTCATCGGGCTGCTTTCCCAAAAGCTTCTCGTGCTCCGCCTGAAGCGAGTCATCGCTGGCGCCTGAAACACCACGGCTCGGATTCGAATCCATCTTAGAGCTCATTTCTTGGCCTCCTCCTTGGCCACGGGCCGGACGAGCGGCTTCGCCTCAGGGTACACGTAAGAGGAGTTCAGGTTGAGTAGGTATGCCACCAAGGTCATCGCACGCTCCGAGGGAACTACTTGGAACCCGGCGGCCGGGGCGGCATTCCCGGAAAGTTTGAGCGCTTGCACGGAGGGCTGGCCCTCGACCTTCCTCGTCTCGAACAGAAACGGGAAGGCGGGGTGGTTACCAGAACCCGAATGAAGAAAGGCGAGCAACGACTCGGCGGAAGGCGGCTGAGGTTTGCGACTTCCGAAGTTGGCGAGATCCGGACCGATCCGGGAGGAACCGATCTGAGGGCGCTCCTGGAAGATGTAGTCACGGGCGACACTCTGCCGGTCACCCCAGCCACGCTCCTGATCGGAACCGAATCCAGGACGCCGCACCTGCTGGGTATGACAAGAGGCACAGCCCAAATCCGCGTAAACCAACTGACCCCGAGCGGCGAGACCGGTAGGACGAGCCGGATGGGACTTACCCTCACCCTCGTCAAACCAAGGGGTGAGCCCACCCAGCTGGCCGTGAGGCCCCAGCACGATGGCCGACCAGGCGATCACCGCCGAGACAAAGAGGCCGAGCAAGAAAAGCGGCCCGTTTTTCATGATGCGGATCCCTCCGGGAGCGCGGTCGACACGCTCGAGTTCTGACAGCAGGAGCAGACCGAACGCAGAAAATTGATCGCTAAAAGCAGGTTGGAGGCGAGGAGAAGAAGCTGCGCTCCGGTGTTTATCAGAAGGTAGGAACGGACGCTTGAGGCTATTTCACCAAAACCCGTCTTTGGCTCGAGCAGCATGGCCCCCTGGGAGATACCAGCCCAACCCAATGCCACCACCGAAAGCACCACGCCGATCCTAGCCCCGGCCAGGTGTCCCGAGGACAAGGCGGAAGACGACCAGCCCCTGCCCAGGACTTGCGGCACCAAGAAATAAATGGCGGAAAAAAGAATCATAGAAACCGACCCGTAGAGGAAGAGCTGCTCCGTGGCCGAGGCGAAATGGGTGTACTGCGTCCGCAAAGCCACCCCCCGGAAACACGCCAGAAACGCAATACCCCCGAAAAGGAGGTAGCCTCCCACTCCGAATTTCAAGGCACCGCCCACCGGGCCACCGAGGCCGAAGACCGGCCTCAAGTTAAGCGCGACTACCGCGAAGTGGTACAAAAGCATGGAAAAACTGAAGACCGCCATCGTCGGTATCCAAGCGGGCACCGGACCACCCACGAGATGGCGCCCGGCAGACCAAGTACCCACCACAATCAACATCCAGAACGCGAGCGGAGCCGCCTCGTAACTCGGGAGGACGCGTCCTGTGAGCTTGGCCGCGAGGTAGCAAGCACACGCCAGAGCGAGAGGCGCCAGCCAGAGGAAGATCACCGCCTCCGCGTACCAAGCGGCACCGACCGCCTGCAGGATGCCGCGCATCGGGAACCAGAAGAGCGATATTTGCGCCGCGGTGAGAGCCCAAGGGAGTAGCACCAAGCCGGCTACCCCGTACCAATGGGAGGCAAAGGTGCCATCTCGACGACGGCCCGACCACGCGAGCAAGCCGGCTATTCCCATGGCCGCGGAGGCGAACACCAATAGAGGCTGCACGTAGCGTGGCAGCTGGAGCAGTGAAAACGAAGTCATGTCCCCGGTGGCGATACCCACCAGACCAGCGGCGATACCGAGGTTCCAAAAAACGCTCCCAGCGCCAAACCAGTTGGCTGCCCGGAGCGGATTGCCGCCCAATCGACCAAGAATCAGGACCACCGCAGCGATACCCGCGCCGCCCGCCCATCCGTAAACAAACGAAGTCTCGGCGAGGGCTCGCACTCTGCCGTGCGTCAAGTACTCGCAACCCGCAAGGAAAGCGGGCGAGTGAAGCTGTATCGCGGCAACAAGCGAGAGGACCCCGCTCACGACGAGCCAGCCGATCGCAAGGCCGAATGCGGCCAGCAGCGGTCCCCTGGCGTGAAGGTCGACCGCGTCTCCCTCCGAGGGGGGCGTCTGGATCGTGGAAGTGATCATCAGTTCGTCGGTGGATTGCTGCCCGGCGTTACTTTTTGGCGCCGTATTCCGCGGCGGTTAGCTCCATTGCCCGCCGGATCGGCAGCTGGACGGAGCCGGCATTTCGGTCGATCCACGCGTAGCCAGCGGAAGCCCGCTCCTCCTTTTCACGAGCCTCCTGCAATGCCTTGCGACGGGCCTCAGCCGTCGCCCGCCACTCCAATTCCTTCGGCAGATTCTCCGCGGCCGCGTTGACCGCCGAGACCGAAGCAGGCCGGTAATACGACCGGGCGAAAAAGTAGAAGGCTCCGAAGACCACCATCAGAATCAGGATCGTCAGAAGCGACACGGGGCGGACCCGGGATTCGGTGTGTTCACTCATGATGCGTGAGGCTCTCGCCGATGCGGGGGTCACGGATGGGGATCAGCTTCGTGGTCGGGAAACTGCGCAGGTAGGCCCAAACACAGACTCCACCCACGCCCGCGACTGAGGTCAGGATCCAAACCAGATTGAGGGAGAGCAGGGGAAGGGAGTCACCGTGGGAGTCCTTCAATGCCGGCATGATGTTGTAGCACATATCCAGCAGGATGACCGCGAGGAACCACCACGCCACGCGGCGAATGATGTGCTTCGTCACCTTGTACCGGTAGGAAAGGAGGAAGAAAAACGGGATGAAGAAATGGCCGAAAAGAATCCCGACGATGCCGATCCACTTCCACTGGTTATCCGTCCCATCGTGGTTCACCTCGCGAAGGTTATACCAGAAAGTCTCCTCGGGGACGTTGGCGTTCCAGATCAGGAAGTACTGGGAGAACGTTACGTAGGCCCAGAAAACGGTGAAGGCCAGCATCAGCATGCCGATGCTGTGGAAGTGGTTCGTGTTGAGGATGCCCTTGTAGTCACCTCTATGCCAGAGCCACACCATGATGATGACCCCGACGGCGAGTGCTCCACGCACGCAGTTGGCGAAGAACCACACGCCGTACATCGTCGAAAACCAATGATACTCGAGGGATTTGACCCAGTAGATCGCGGCGAAGGTGAGCGTGAGCGCCCCTAGCGGGAGACCCATCGCGGCTGTCGTGCGATTCATGCGGGTCCAACGCAAATCCCCGTCGGCATCCTGCGAGAACGATGCCTTGCGCAGGCGCGCGGAGAGCCAGACCCAGATTCCGAAGAAAATCGCTGTCATCCCGACGAACATGGCGGGATTAAGGAAGGCGGCCTTTTTCAGGTAGAGCGGGTCATGTCCCACGGTGTGGCCGCCGTGCATTTCGTGCTCAAGGTTCAGCCAAGGCCACACGATGTCCCGCTGGTAGAGAAACGAGGCCAGCACCAAGGGAAGGAAGAGCAGAGCGAGCCATTTGAAAGCGGCGAGACCGTGCTCGAACTGGCGGCGGATCACGGTCGACCACGAGGCATCGAAGATATGGTGGATCAAAACCAGCATCAGCATGCCGATCGCGATCGCGGTCCAGTAGGTTACACCCACGAGATAGGACATCGCCACCGCACGGGCGTTACCGGGGAGGAGCAACCCGGCGGCGGTGAGGAGAAGGCCGGCGAACCCGATCTTCAAAGCCTTGCTCGCAAGGTCATGGGAGGAGACCGCATCGGCCGGAAGGGCCGGTACAGCTTGAGCGGCTGGGGAACTCATGGGAGGCCGAGGGATTTCCTCGCGGCTGCTTCGGTGACGTCAGTCACGGTGCCCTGCTGCGCCCGTTGCAGGGCACGGACGTAGGCCACCACCGCCCAACGGTCCTCGGGGGACAACTTGTCGGCGTAGGACATCATCGTGTTCTTTCCGTTCGTGATGGTATTGAAGATTTCCCCGTCAGGCATGGAACGTAGCCGGCCGTCATGGAAAGTCGGCGTCGCGCCCATCCCGTAGCGCTTGGTGATGCCGTTGCCGTCACCCAAAGATCCGTGGCAAGGAGCGCAGAAAATTTGGTAGCGATCGCGTCCCCGATCGACGAACCCAAGATCGACATTGAGCGAAGCCGGAAGCTTGGCCGCGAACGAGCCGTCCACGGCCTTGCCCAGGTGAAGATGGTCGTCGTCCCGCAGCATCCCCCGGGCGACGGTGCGCGCCGGAGGGGTGCGGTCGGAGCGGCCGTCGGCGAAGAAGTCGTTGGCGGCCTGAGGGCGGTGCTTCGGCTGAACCTCCATTCCCGGAAAAGCCCAGTCGGGAAAAAGATCGATCGGCGGCGCGGTGAAGGTGGTCCCCCGGAAACCGAGGATGGAAACCCCGAGTACGCAGACAAAGAGGGTGACAAGGTAGACGTTGCGCATCGCTCAGGCCTCCAGCTCCTTGACGGCCTTGCCGCCGATTTTCTCGAGGAGCGCCTTGGTGTTCGCCAAGTTGAACCGGGGGTCACGCGCCTCGATGACAATGAAGAACGTGTCATCCATGCCGCGCTTGATGTCGTCGTACTTCAGCACCGGATGATAGTGCATAGGAAGACGATTCAGGACGAACATACCAATGATCGTGGCGAAGGCTGTGAAGAGGATGGTCAGCTCGTAAGCCACCGGGAACGCGAACATCGGGCTGAAGTAGGGCTTTCCACCGACGATCAGCTTGTAGTCGACCGCCCCGGTCCACCAGATGAGGGACATGCCCGTGCAGAAGCCGGTGATACCGCCGGCGAGGGAGATTCGCGGCACGATGGATCTCCGCAGGCCCATGGCCTTGTCGAGACCGTGCACCGGGAACGGGGTGATGCAGTCCCAGTTGCGGTAGCCGGCGTCACGAACCGCCTCGGCCGCATGGTACAGCGCCGGGGTCGTTTCAAAGGTGGCGATCAAGCCGTAGGGTTGAGCGGACATCGGCGTACGTGATCAGTGTTTCTCGTGCCCATGGCCGCCGTGAACATCAGCCTGCGGAGTCACGGCCTTGAGTTCCGCCATCGGCATGACGGGAAGGAAACGGATGAAGAGCAGGAACAGTACGGAAAACACACCGAACGTTCCAAAGAACGTGAAGATCTCGACGATGCTCGGGGAATAATAGCCCCAACTGGAGGGCAGGAAATCGCGAGCGAGCGAGGTGACAATGATGACGAAGCGTTCGAACCACATGCCCACGTTGACGACAATCGAGAGCACCCACACAAGGGTAGTGTTTTCCCGCACCGCCTTGAACCAGAAGAACTGGGGGGTGATCACGTTGCACGAGATCATTATCCAATACGCCCAAGCGTAGTGGCCGAACGCGCGGTTCACGAACGCGAAGCCCTCGTAGGGGTTGGCGCCGTACCACGCGATGAAGAACTCCATCCCGTAGGCGTAGCCCACGATGGTGCCGGTCGCCAAAGTGATCTTACACATGCAGTCGATGTGGTACTGCGTGATCAGATCCTCCAACTTGTACACCGCGCGCAAAGGCAGCATCAGGGTGAGCACCATGCCAAAACCCGAGAAAATGGCGCCGGCGACGAAGTAAGGAGGGAAAATGGTGGTGTGCCAGCCGGGCAGCAGTGACACCGCAAAGTCGAACGATACGATCGTGTGCACCGAAAGGACCAGCGGGGTCGAGATGCCGGCGAGGATCAGGTACGCCATCTCGTAATTGCTCCAGTGGCGGTTGGATCCGCGCCAACCCATGGCGAACAGGCCGTACAGTGCAGCCCGGACGCGATTGCCCGCCGCGAAGAACCGGTCACGCAGCACCGCGAGGTCGGGGATAAGCCCCACATACCAGAACAACACCGAAACCGTGCCGTAGGTGGAGACCGCAAAAACGTCCCACTCAAGCGGGGAACGGAAGTTCTGCCAGATCGCGTTCGAATTCGGTATCGGGAAGAGGTACCACGCGAACCAGACGCGACCCACGTGGAACACGGGGAAGATCGCGGCGCAGACCACCGCGAATATCGTCATGGCCTCCGCAGCTCGATTGATCGAGGTGCGCCACTTTTGGCGCAGCAGGCAAAGGATGGCTGAGATCAGAGTTCCGGCGTGGCCAATGCCGATCCAGAACACGAAATTTACGATGTCCCACGCCCAATTGACCGGGTTGGCATGCCCCCAGACCCCGACACCCGTCGCCACCAGATAGGTGATACCCGCGACGGTGAAAGAGGCGACGAAGCAGGCGAGAATGAAACAGATCCACCACCACGTGGGGGTCTTCCCCTCGATGATCCCGCAGATCTTCTCGGTGATCCAATTGAAGCTCCGATTGTTCTCCACGAGAACGGCGCGCGGAAGTTCCGCGGGACGCACTTCCTGGAGCAGCGGGTTGGCGGCGGGGGAGTGTTCTGCGTGTGCCATTAGCTCAATCCTCCCGTCTTCGACGCGTCAAACGCAGCTCCGTGGGCCGGGGACTTCTTTCCGGGCTTTTGGCCCTTATCATGGCCCCCGTGCTCGTGCCCGTGGGAGGCGGGCTCGTTTTTACGCGAATATTCCACCCGGCTGAACGGAAGCGGCTGGAAGTCAGGCATCCGAGGGTTGGGATTGCGCAGCTTGCCCGAGTAGGTTGTCCGCGGGCGGACGTTGAGGTAACCGAGGACCGCGTAGTCCTGCTCGCGGGCCTTGGCCAAGCTGACGGCGCTCTTCGGGTCGAGGATGTTACCGAAGACGATGGCTCCGGCAGGGCAGGTCTGCTCACAGGCGACTTTGAAGGCACCGTCGGGAACCCGGATCTCCTCCAGCGACACCACGGCTCCCTGCCGCCGCTGCATGAGCTTTGCCTTGTGCTGGATCTTGGCGTTTTGAACCCGCTGCACGCAGTAGGTGCATTTCTCCATCACGCCACGCATGCGGACGGACACCTCGGGATTCTTGGCCATTTTCAGAAGCTCGGGCATCCCGTACTCCGAAGCAGGCCCCATGTAGAGGCTATCCAGCGAACGCTGATTCCAATCGAAGAAATTAAAGCGCCGCACCTTGTAGGGGCAATTGTTCGCGCAATAGCGGGTTCCGATGCACCGGTTGTAGGCCATCGTGTTGATGCCTTCCTCGTCGTGCACCGTGGCGTTGACCGGGCACACCGTCTCGCAGGGCGCGAGTTCACAGTGGACGCAGGTCATCGGCTGCAGGGAAACTTGGGGATCAGAGGGCAACTCGACGTTGCCCGGGCCGCCGAAAGCCTCGGCGTCGATCGTTCCGCTGGAGTAGTAGCGATCGAGACGGATCCAGTGCATCTCGCGACCGCGCAGGACCTGATCCTTGCCGACGATCGGGATGTTATTTTCGGCCTGACACGCGACGACGCAGGCGTTGCAGCCGATGCAGGTGTTGAGGTCGATCGACATCCCCCACTGGTTGTGGCCGTCGAACTTGGGCGTATCGTAAAGCGAGTTGCCGCGCGGAATCTTGGTCGCCCGATCCTGCGGAGACATCTTCTCGCCGTACTCGCCGAGAATCGAAGGAGAGTGGGACTCCATCCCGACCTTCTTCACGTAGCCGGGGTTTTCCTGATAACTGTTACCATCCGGCTTGAGCGCTGGCTCGAAGTTCGCCTCGCGAATAATGTCGCGACCTTCCATCGACCAATGCTCCTGCGTATTCGCGAGGAACATGCGCGCGCCGGTGTCGGACAACTTGCCGCCAGCAACAAAGTGAGGCGCCGAACTGGTCCGGAGTGGGTAGGCGCTGAAGCCAGCTCCCTTCCCTACCCGACCAGCAACCGAACGACCATAGCCGAGAGGAACCACGACCGTGTAGTCGGCCAGACCGGGCTGGATGTGCACGGGACCACGAACGCGACGGCCACCGACTGAGAGCTCGAAAACCCGGGCGTTCTCCTTGCCCATGTAGAACTCGGCGGTCTCCTTGCGGGCAACCTGCAACAGGGATCCCTTGGGATCGATGCCCAGCTCCTTGCCCAGCTTGGGGCTCACCAGAATCGCGTTGTCCCAGGATATCTTAGTGATCGGCTCGGGGCATTCCTGAAGCCAGCCGTTGTTCGCGAAGCGTCCATCGTCGACCTTGGCATCAGCCACAAAGCGTACTTCAAGGTTGGAGGCCCCGAGCGCGGGAAGAGGCTGGGTGGAGCCGAAGAGACGCTGAATACCCGCGGTGTCGTACCGCACCTCCACCGGACGATGGGCCGAGCCGGCCAAAAGACCGTCGTGGAGAAAACGAGCCATCGCTTTTTCCGGATTGGCACCCGGCCCCGCGAGCGCGGTGACCGTCGCGGCGACCAGAGCGTAAGGATCGACGTTTTGCTCGCCCCCTAGGCGGGCCAGGATTTCGATCTGCGTGATCCCGCCGAAAAGCGGCTGAATCATCGGCTGCACCGGTAGGACCGTGCCGTCATAGGCGCGCGCGTCTCCCCAGGACTCGAGATAATGCGCGGCGGCAAGGTGCGTCGTGGCGGCGGGGTTCAACGCCGACGTTTCGTCAACATGATAGCCCAGACGAATGACCTCCGGAATCGACTTTTGCAGGGCGGCCCAATCGAGATCGGAGGGCGCGTTGTAGACCGGATTCCCGTCCAGAATGATGAGCGTCTTGACCGACCCGCCTTTGATGGCAGCCGCCAAACTGGAAATCGTCGCTGAGCCCGGCGTAACCTCCGCTTGGACGAACGTTACAGTCTCACCGATTGCGCCAAGAACCGTGTTAAGACCGTAGACCAAGGCGTGCACCTCGGCCGGCAGATGGGCGCCCGCCACGACCAGAGCAGCCCCCCGGTGGGCCATCAGGTCGGCTACACAGGCTTCCACCCATTTCTGGTCGACCTTCAAGCCCTGCGAAAGTGGTGCTACTGCCGACTCGGAAGCCGGGTAGGCGGTAGCGACCAGCTTGGCGGTCAGCGCGAGTATATGGCTCGTCGCGACACGTAGCCGGTGATCCGCCATGCTGCCGGTGAGCGTCAGAGCGCTCTCCGCCACATAGAGGCGGTTCATTGCATCGTCCTTCTTGGTGACGCGACGCCCCTTGGAGAACCCGCGGATATTTGCGATGCTGCCCGAATCCGCTTGGAGGAAATCGGCATCGATCGAGAGGATCCGCTTGGCCTTGCCGAAGTGATAGACGGGCTTCACCGCCGCGCCGAAGGCCGCTTGGGCGGCGGCAAGCGGCGGCTCGTCCTGAATGGGCTCGTACTCAGCCCAGAGCATACGCGGCAGCTTGGCCCGCAACTCACGAACCAGACGCGCACGCGTGGGAGAGGAAGACTCGTCGGCGAGGATAGCCAATCCGGCACCCTGCGAGGACGCGTAGGTCCGGGCGGTCGCCGAAAGGAGGGCGGCTACGTCCTCCGCCTTCAGAACCGCACCCGCCTTGGTGTGGGACTTGGCCCGATCGGGATCGTAAAGGTCGAGAATAGATGCCTGGGCCGTGAGTGAAGCTGCACCGCCGTTGGGTTCGTAGGAAGGATTACCCTCGAGCTTGGTAGGCCTCCCCTGATGCGTCTCGGCCAGCAAAGGGACTGCCGACTTACGGACCGGCATCGACGTGGCGTAGTAGGACGGTAGACCGGGAATAACCCCCTCCACGGACTTGCCGTAGGGGAGGATGAACTTTTCCGGTCGACGGCAGCCCGACAGCCCTACCCCGCCCAACGCGAAGGAAGCTGCCATCAGCTTCATGAAGTTACGCCGGTCGACACCGTTCAAGTCGGACGCTCCTTCCGGGAATTCCCGCTCAAGCTGAGCCTGGAAGCCAGGGGTAGCGGCGAGCTCATCAAGGCTCCGCCAATAACGCGGCCCCGACAATTCTTCGCCCGCGGCCGGGGCCGGATGGTCAAATTTGCGTTTCATCGATGGCAGCCCGAGCAACTTTGCGGGGGCATCAGTTTCCAGTCGTGCTTGAATTTCTCGGCGGCTTTGACGCCTGCCTCGCCCTGCTCGGCCAAACGGCTCGAGTTCAGGTTAAAGACGTCAGCGGGGTTGCGGATGCGGGACGCAGGATCGCGATGACACTCCAGACAGAAGGCCATGCTGAGCGGCTTGGTGTGGGTCACCGTGTCCATCTCGTTGACCTTGCCATGGCACTCCACGCACGAGACGCCCCGATTCACATGGGCCGCGTGGTTGAAATAGGCGTAATCGGGGGTCTGATGAATCCAAACCCACGGGACAGGAGTGTTGTTAGTATAGCTCTCGCGGACCGGGGCTAGCAGGGGACTGTCTGCCTTGATGATGCTATGGCAATTCATGCACGTCTGGGACGAAGGGACGTTGGAATGCCCCGACTTCTCGACGTTGGTGTGGCAATAACGGCAATCGAGCCCGACCTCCTGCACATGCTTCGCGTGGCTGAACGGTACCGGCTGCACCGGCGCATAGCCCACGCGGGAATACTTGGGCGTCATGTAGTAGGTGACACCCGCCGTGGCGATGCCAGCGAGCACCACCAGATAGACCACTATCTGCAGGGGCAGCCGGTTGGCTGACTTCGGAAACAGCTTCGACATGGGCTGAAGGGGGTTCCCGGATTGATCGCCGTCAGTCGAGGATCCCGCCCCCCACGAGGGCGGCGGAGATGGACCAAAGCTGTTTTCGCGGCGAAAGATGCGTCACGGGTCGAAAAATGAAAATCGCGTTCGAAAGAAGGGAGGGCCATTTCCCTTGTAAACTCTATTTTCCGCGGCGGCAGCGTCGGCGGCGGGAATTAGGAAAAACACGCGGCGGAAGAGCGTCCGCTAATCCGCCTACGGTCGCCTCGGAGGAGCAAGACTCACGCTTCCCGGCTAGACGAAAAGCCCGTCGCGCATCGGCCGGGTGACGTCGCAGCGCTGCGCGATCTCCGGGTTGTGGGTCACAAGAACCACCGCCTGACCGTTCTCCTTCGCCAAACGCGTCAGGAGATCAAAAACCAGGTTGGAATTACGGACGTCGAGGTTGCCGGTCGGCTCATCCGCCAGGAGAATCGTGGGCTGATTGGCCAAGGCGCGGGCGATGGCGACGCGTTGCTGCTCTCCCCCCGACAGCTGAGTCCCAAGCCGGTGGGTCTTGGCCCCCAGGCCGACGGAGTCCAGCAGCGCGTGCGCCCGTTCCCGCATCGCCGCCGGAGCGAGGCGGTTCAACTTACGCATCGGCATCATCACGTTTTCCAACGCGGTGAACTCGAGCATCAGGAAGTGAAACTGGAAGACAAAGCCGATGTGTTCCCCCCGGGCCGCGGTGCGTGCCACGTCGTCGTGATTCGACATCAAGCGCCCGTTGATCTCGATCTCCCCGCCGTCCGGCCGGTCCAGCAAACCGAGCAGATACAAAAGCGTGCTCTTGCCACAGCCAGACGGCCCCACGATGGCGTAGACCTGACCACGGCGCGCCTCGAAGGATACACCCTTGAGCACGTGCACCCGACCCTCACCTTGCCCCAAGTGGCGGTGCAGGGCGCGGCAGCGAAGAGCGAGATCCCCGTGGTTTTGAGCGGCTTCCGTCATACTACTGCGCCGTGCCACGCACGATGTCCCCCGGTTCCAGCCGCGCCGCGCGGCGAGCCGGAATCAGGCTGGCGATCATCACCATCACCACTGCGGTGAGGATCGCGCCGACGTAATGGTAGGCGTCCCAAGTGACGATGAACCGGTCCGTCTTGAAGATGCCATTGACGGGGAGCGGCACCTGGCTGACCAACCAGGTAACCGTCGCGCCGAGGACGGCACCGGCTCCGGCGCCGACCGCGAGGACGATACCCGCCTGCCAGAGAAAGATGCGCGTCACGTCCCTTCGCTCGTAGCCCATGGACCGCAGGATCGCGATGTCCTTGGTCTTCTCGAGTACGATCATGGCGAGCGTGTTGAACATGGCCAGACTGGCGATGAGCGTGAAAACGGAGACCGTGATCATCGTGGAGATCCGGAGCGCCCGGAAAACCGCCAGCCAGGTCTTCTCCCGCTCCTGCCACGGCTTAACACTGTGGCGCAGCACCTGTTCCATACGGATAGCGTCCGCCGGCGCGCGATCGGGATCATCAAGGCCGATCTGGAGGAAGGTCGCACCAGATGGGCGCTTCAGGAGAGACCGCGCCTCGGCCTGGTGCAGATAAACGTTGGTTTTGTCCACTTCCCGGTAGCCAGTCTCGTACACCGCGGCCACCCGCAGGCGCCGCGAGGACCCCCGGCTGGAAAGCACAAAGGAGTCACCAACGGATAGCTGCAGCCGATCCGCCAGAACCCGCCCCACCAAGGCACCCGTCGGAGTCTGCCGAAAATCCTCCAGCTGCCCGGAGGTAATCTGCTCGGCGAGATCGGAAACACGCACGTGATCCTCAAGCTTAATGCCGAAAACCTGGGCGTCCTCGGTTTTGAATGCGCTCGTAACCTGAACCCCGCCCCGGACCACCGCGGAGACGCCGCGGATGTTCGGAAAATCACGCAGGGCCTCGATCAGCGCCTGCGGTTCCTCAATGCCCTCAATGTACTTCACGCCGTCGCGGCGCGCGAAGTGGGAGTCACCACCCCCCGCGGCGGACATGCTCCGCATCGTGTCCTGAATCTTGTCCTCGATCCGGATCGCCCCGTTGATCCCGAGGATCGTCTTGGTGAAAAACCGCTCGAAACCGCTGGTGGTGGCCTGGGTGACGATGAACAGCCCCACGCCAAGGATCGTACAGGCGAGGCTCATCACCATCGCGCGCTTTTTCGCCGTGAGGAAGCGGAACGCGATGCGGAGATTGGGCGAGATCACGGCGACGGAAGCGGGAAAAGCGGAGACGGTCAGAAAACCACCTCAGTCCGCACGCGCTGCCCCGCGCGGAACTCCTCAAGGCGGTCCACGATCACGAGCTCACCGACCTCCAGACCCTTGCGCACCTGAGCGTTGTTGAGGGAGACGATCCCCAGCTCGAGCTTCCGCCGCTCCACCCGCCCATTCCGCACCACGTAGACCTGGTCGGAGTCGAAGATCGAGCGACGCAGCACCATGATCTGGTCCGGTATGCGCTCTACAGTGATCGTGACCTCTCCCGTGCTGAGGGGCCGCAGCTGATCCGGGTCCGCCTTGACGTCGAGATGCACCGTGAAGCGCTGCGCGTCGTCGGCGGACGGGAGCAGTTCGCTGACGATCGCGTCGAAGGTCTGGGTCCCGTAGGTGAGTAACCGAATCCGCGCGGGCTGCCCCAGCTTAACGCGGCCGAAGCTCTCTTCGCTGATCTTGGCCTCGATCACCCGGCGGCGCGCGAAAACTTTCGTCACCGGCTGGCCGGCGTTGATTAGCGCCCCCTCCCACGTCATCGCTCCGTCGTTGTGGATGGTGCCGTCGAACGGAGCGACCACCCGCATCTTTTCCCGCAACAACTCCAGCCCCTCCATCGCGAACTTGAAGTCGACCTCTGCCTTCTGGTCGTCGAACTCCGTAAGCTTCAGCCGGGTCACGATGCCATCCAAAGCGCGCTGCGCGCCCTTGAGGTCCTCCTCGGAGGCGTTGCCTAGTTCGAAAAGACGCTTCGCGGTCGCCAGCCGCTCCTCAGCCACCTTGCGCTCGGGATTATTCTCCAGCGCGATCTTCGCGCGGGCTTTGTCGGCCTCGAACTTGCGTTGGGTCTCCGCAATCTGCCGGTCGAGTTCCGTGGTATCGAGCTGCACCAGCACATCGCCCTTTTTGAAATGACTACCAGGCTTGATGTTCGCGACCTTCACCTTGCCCGCGGCCTCGGCCTTCAGCTCCTTGAAGCCGCCCTCCGCCTGCACGAGCACGCTGCCGGTCACGGCGTCGATGGCGGTGTCGCGATTGACGGCCTTGACCTTGGCGGTGTCGCGCAGGTTGTGGACGATGGCAAAGCCCGCGGCGGCAACGAGGCCGAGCGCCACCGCGATCCTTACCAGTAACCGGCCTTTATTTGGGTTCGCTTGCATGGCGTGAGGAATTCTTGGGCAGGAGCGGCTCGCCAGCGGTGAGGCCGACGAACTCGCCCCAGCGGCCGAGCATCTGGGCACGCGCCTCGAGGCTGCGGGTCTCAGCCTGCAAGATGGCGGTGCCGGCGCGGGCCAGCTCGGACTTCGGCACATTACCGAACTCGGCCTCGCGCGCTGCGACCTTGCGTGCCTCGATCGCGAGTACGTGCCGGATGGCCGTCAGCTCAACCTGCTCCGCGTCGTCGCGCAGCATTCGCTCGAGGATCTGGATGTTCTGCAGCAAACCCTCGACCTCAGCCTGCTGCAGGCGCTCCTGCGTACGCTTCGAGACTTGGGCTTCCCGGATGGCCGCCCGCGTGGCGAAACCATCGAAAATGTTCCACTGCGCGTAGACGTTGACCGTCTTTCTCTGCACGCCCTGCTGGCTCACCGTGTTGCCGTTGACGTTGGTGGAGTTCTCCAGACTCAGCCCCGCTCCGGCGAAGAACTTCGGATAGAGCCGCACCTTTTCGGAGTTGATCCGCAACTGGGCGTCACGGATCCGCAAGTCGTGGATCTCGTATTCCAGCGTGCTGCGCGCGTTGTCCCGTAAAACCGTCGCGGACAACACCCCGGCAAGTTCGGCCGGGATCCGCGGCGTCGGAATATCGTCGGGCACCTGCGACTCCTCGAGCGCGGCCGGCAAGCCCGAGAGACGCGCGAAACGCTTCCGGTTGGCCTCAAACTCCGATTCGAGCCGGGCAACCTCCAGCTTCACCTCGCGCTCACGCAGGCGGTCGCCCTCCAGGACCGCCGCGGCCACGACCCCGCGCTCGCGCTTCTCGGCAGTCACAGCGAGCTCATCCCGCAGCACCCGCAGACCGTCGCGGGCGGCACGCAGACGCGCCTTCTCGACGATCAGCGCTAGGTAGGCTTTGCGCACGAGGACAGCCACATCCCGTGCTGCCCGATCGAGGCTACGCTCCGCCACCAGGCGGTTTAGCCGCGCGGAAACACTTTGGTTCTGGAGCGCCCGCCAATGGAAGAGTGGCTGAGTGACACCTAGGTTGTAGAAAAATCCGTTATCGCGCGTCTGTGAGCTGGTGTTGCTGGAAATCGCCGTCTGGTTGCTAGCAAGATTGAGGCTGCCCCCGAGCCCGGGCAGGCGGGCGGCATCCGCCGAGGTCACACGGATTTCAGCCAAGATCCGGTCGAACTCGGCGGCGATGAGCTGCGGCGACTGACGGAGCGCCTGCTCCAGGATGGGACGTAGCGCGGGCAGGTGATCCTCGGGCAGCGAACCCCGCACCGCGTCGACGGAAGCTCCGCTAACCACCCCGGGGAAGGTGGCGAAAAAAACCACCCCGAGCGCGGCGGAAAAGAGAGTTCTGCGGAAACCGGCCATCGTGATGCCAGAGGGAGATATGAACGGGTTAACCGCGGGATTTCGAGGGTGATTGCAACCCATAAGTCTTGAGCCGATGCCTCTCGCAAGGGCACGCTCGAGACGACGCCCTTACCAGGCCGCGCTCATGCCCGATCCTTCAATTTCATCCCTTTCGGAAAAACACCTCGCCGAGGTGCGGGATTACTACGACTCGGCCCCCGCCGGCCTAAAAACGGGCGCGCGCGCCTACCGCCGCTGTCTCGCCCACTACTACAACCTCATCATTCCCGCCGATGCCCGCGTATTGGAAATCGGATGCGGCGAGGGCGATCTGCTGGCCCTTCTTGACGCGCGAGAGGTATGCGGAGTGGACCTATCCGAGGCCCGCATCGCGATCGCGCGCCAACGGGTACCCCGGGGAATCTTTCTCGTTCAAGCCGGGGAACACTTGGAGCCGGACCAGCTGGGCGCTCCCTTCGATTTCATCATCCTTTCGGACACGCTCAATCTGGCCGCCGATGTGCAGGCGCTCCTCGAGAGGTTGCACGCCGTTTCGCATCCGCGGACGCGTCTGGTGGTTAACTTTCAAAACTCTCTCTGGCGGCCGCTCCTCTCGGCGGCAGAGCTCATCGGATTGAAGGCGCGGCAGCCCGAGAACAGCTGGTTGGCCTCTTCAGATGTGCTGAATCTCCTGCAACTCGCGGGCTGGAGTCCGGTCACTCGCGACGGGCGAGTCTTGGTTCCATTCTCCGCTCTCGGTCTGGGTACGCTTGCCAACCGCTGGATCGCCCCGCTGCTGCAGTGGTTCTGCCTTACCGTATTCATCACCGCACGGCGGGCTGGATCTCGGGCCGCCTCGGCGGCTCCGCGCGTCTCGGTGGTGATCCCCGCGCGCAACGAGGCGGGCAACATTGCCGCCGCCGTCGAGCGCGTTCCCCCGATGGGCTCCGGAGTCGAGTTGATCTTCGTCGAGGGCCACTCCCGCGACGACACTTGGGGCGAGATCCAGAGAGTCGCAGCCGCCCACCCCGAAAGGAAGATTATCTGCCTGCGCCAGACCGGACGGGGCAAAGGAGACGCCGTGCGCGCCGGTTTTGCGGCCGCCACGGGCGATGTGCTGATGATCCTCGATGCGGATCTTACGATGCCGCCGGAGGAGCTGCCCAAGTTCCTGGACGTCATCGCCCGCGACCGGGCCGACTTCGCCAACGGGGTGCGCCTGGTTTACCCCATGGAGCAGCGCGCGATGCAGTTCCTGAACCTCTGCGCGAACAAGGCCTTCGGCCTCATCTTCAGCTGGCTGCTCGGTCAGACGGTAAAGGACACCCTCTGCGGCACGAAGGTGCTGCGCCGCGCAGACTATGAGCGCATCGCGGCGAACCGCTCGTATTTCGGAGAATTCGACCCCTTTGGTGATTTCGACCTTCTGTTCGGCGCCGCCAAACAGTCCCTGCGGATCGCCGACGTGCCAATCCGCTACCGCGAGCGCACCTACGGCACGACCAACATCCAACGCTGGCGCCACGGTTGGCTCCTGCTCAGGATGATGTTGTTCGCCGCCCGCAAATTGAAGTTTGTCTGACCTACCATGAAGGTCCCGATCCTCGATCTGAAGCCGGCCTATGAAGAGCTGCGCGCGGACTTGGACGCCGCCTATCGCCGCGTGATGGACTCGGGCTGGCTGCTGCTCGGCCGGGAGTTGGAGGCCTTCGAGGCCGAATACGCGACTAGCGTGGGCACTTCGCACTGCATCGGCGTGGCCAACGGGCTCGAGGCCATGCAACTCGTGCTCATGGCTTTGGGCGTGGGCCCCGGCGACGAGGTGATCGTTCCTTCCCACGGCTACATCGCGACTTGGCTGGCGGTCACCCACACAGGAGCGCGACCGGTGCCCTGCGAGCCGGATCCCCGCACCTACAACCTGGACCCGGAACGGATCGCCGCCTGCCTGAGCCCGCGCACGCGCGTGATCCTCCCCATCCATCTTTACGGCCAAACCGCGGAGATGGAGCGGATCAACGCGATCGCGGCGCGACACGGTCTCTTCGTGCTGGAGGACGCCGCGCAATCGCACGGCGCGCGCTGCCGGGGGAAAGCCGCCGGTGCACTCGGACACGCCGCCGGCGTAAGTTTCTATCCGAGCAAAAACCTCGGCGCGCTGGCCGACGCGGGAGCGATCACGACCTCCGACTCCGCGCTGGCCGACAAGCTCCGGCATCTCCGGAACTACGGCTCAAAGGTACGCTATCAGAACGAATACCAGGGAATGAATTCCCGGCTGAGCGAGCTGCAGGCGGCGTTTCTTCGCGCGAAGCTGCCGCATCTCGACACCTGGAACGCTCGGCGCGTAAACCTCGCCGAAAGATATCTGCGGCAACTGGCCGGCGTGGGCGATTTGATCCTTCCATCGGTGCCGGAATGGGCCGCTCCGGTCTGGCATCTTTTCGTCATCCGCACCTCGCGTCGTGACCAACTTCAACGCCATCTGGCCGATCAGGAAATCGGCACCCAGATCCACTACCCCGTGCCGCCGCACCTCTCCAAGGCCTACGCCGGCGCGGGCTGGAGACGCGGGGACTTCCCGCTCGCCGAAAGGATGGCCGACGAAGTGTTGAGCCTGCCGATCGGACCCCACGTGACGGCGGAACAGGTCGACTATGTCTGCGAGCACGTGCGCGGCTTTTTTGGCTCCGCATGAGCGGGTCGACCGGCAGCACCCTTTTCTTCGAGCCCGAGGAGCTTCTGCCGGCGGCCTGGAGCGGGCTGGCCGCGGGCCCGCTCCATACCTTCAACCCGGGAATCGAGCGATCGGCGGACGGCAACTGGCTCCTTTCCTACCGTGTGGTCGGTGCCGACGGTCGAAGACGGATCGGCATCTGCCGGCTGGATCGGCATTACCGGTTAATTCCGGGAACCGCGGCCGCCCTCAGCGACGGGTTCGTGTTCCGCGCACCCAACTCCTATCCCACCGTGGTCCTCGATTGGTTCGCCGACCCGCGTCTGCTTCGGCTGCAGGACAAACTCTTCGTTTATTGGAACTCCGGCTGGCACGAGCCGCGTAATCATCAGTTTCTCCATGAGATCGACGAGGCTACGCTGCGACCGATAGGGACCGCCCGGGAGCTGGTTCTCGCAGGGGCGGAACGGCGCAAGCTTGAGAAGAACTGGATGCTGTTCGGACAAGCCGGGCGAACGTTGGCCGTCTATTCAGCCCAACCGCAGCGGGTGCTGGAATGCGACCTCGGAGGTTCGGGTGACATCCCGTGCCGCGAGATCGCGAACACGGATTGGGCCGCGCCGGAGTACCCCGCGTGCCATGGCGGCCTCCGCGGCGGCGCACCACCACGGCTGGCTGGCGAGCTCTTCTGGTCATTCTGCCACACCGTGCACGACGGTCCGGAAGGCTATTGCTACCGACCAGCGGTGTACGCGTTTCATGCGACTCCCCCCTACGCGCCGGCCGCGACACCGGTCGCCTCCTTGGACCTCACTCGCGGACCTCTGCCTGTCAGGCGCCACCCGCGTCTCAATCCCGCGGTCGACGAGGTGGTGTATCCGTGCGGTGCGGTGCGGGACGGCGGCGATTGGGTAGTGTCGTGGGGACTCAACGACGAGCGCTGCGCCGTCTCGATTCTACCGCAATCGCTCGTCGAGGCAGCGGTCGTCCCGTGGCACGCGCCGCGCGAGCGTCGCTGTTGACCTCAACCCGCCCGAGCGGCGAGGGTGAATCGATGGCGGCATCCAAGCCCAGTCCCCTGCGCGCGCTGTTCGTCGAACCTACCCGGATGGTAGGCGGACTATGGGCCCATCGGGAACTGATCTGGAAATTCACCCACCGGGCGATCGAGGTGCGCCATCGCGGGAGCCGCTTGGGACCGCTGTGGGCGTTGGTCAATCCGCTCTCGATGTTGGTACTGTACTTCATCGTGTTCGGCCGGATCTACGGCACGCGCTTCGGGGTGCTGCCCGGGGAAACGGAATTCGACTTCTCCCTCGCGCTGTTTCTCGGCCTGAGCCTGTTCCACGTGTTCACCGAAACGCTTTCGGCCTCACCCGCCATGATCACGGGAAACCCGAATTTCGTGAAGAAGGTCGTTTTTCCCCTCGAAATACTTCCGGTGGCCCAGGTCGGGGCCGCGCTCTTCCATTTTGGCGCGGGACTCGCGCTCATCGTCACCGGAAGCTTCTTCGGCGGCGCCGGGCTGGGCTGGGGCCTCGCGTGGACACCCGTGATCCTACTGCCGCTTCTGCTGCTTTCACTTGGCGTCGGCTGGGCCCTTGCTGCGATCGGCGTCTTTCTGCGGGATATCGGACAGGTCACGGGTTTCATCGCAACCGCGCTGCTGTTCGCGAGCGCCGTGATGTACCCTCCGGACAAGATTCCAGCCGGTCTGGACTGGCTGCGCTTCAACCCGCTGCTGCAAATCGTGGACCTGGCACGGCGGACGCTGCTTTGGCACGAGCCGATGCCATGGGCGTCGCTAGGCTACGTTTACGGGGTAGGGCTGATGACCTTTGCCATCGGGGCCGTGCTTTTCTCACTGCTCCGCCGGTCCTTTGCCGAGGTAATTTGACCGCCTTCAGCCTGGCCGCCCAACAGAGATCTCGTAGGGCAGCCGCACCAGCCCGTGCACCACTTCCTGTTCGGGAGTCGTAGCGACCTCCACCACGGCGGCGTTAAGCACCCTGTCCCAAGTATTGTCCGAGTCGCCGCCCGCGCCGCAGCCAAGGTCGAGCGTGTACTGCCCGGGCTGAAGCTCGAGCCGGAACCGGATCGAGACCAGTGCGGCACCACCGACCGGGAGCGACGCGATTAACCGGCGCGTCACGCGCAGACCGGTCGCGAAGACAACCTGGCCGTGGCGGTTGCGCAGCTCACAGCCCGCGCTCACGCCTGCCACATCGCGAGCCGCGCGGACCAGGACCGCCACCTGCGCCCAGTCCCCTACCCTGAAACCACCCGCGGCCGACCCATCGGCGTGCAGAAGCCAGGCCTGCTCCACGCGGACTCCACCGTCACCCAGCCGTTCACAGCCCGACACGTCCAGAGGCGCCGCCTCAGGGACCCGCGCCGATTCCAGTTCGGATGAGGAGGTTGCCGGAGCCGGGGCGTTGCCCGTCAAAGCCGACATCGCCGTCACATACTCACGCACGCACGCTCCGGCCTCGCCGAGGTACCGGACACGCCCACGGTCGAGCCACATCGCCCGGCGGCACATACTGAGCACGAACGACAGGTCGTGGGTAACCACGAGAAGCGTGACCCCCCGCTGGATTAGCTCATGGAGGCGCCGGCTGCACTTCTGCTGGAACACGATGTCGCCTACGCTCAGGGCCTCGTCGATGATCAGGATGTCCGGCTCGACCGATATGGCGACCGCGAAGGCCACTCGCATCATCATGCCAGTCGAGTAGGTCTTCACCGGCTGCTCCAAGAAATCCCCGATATCGGCGAAGGCCGCGATCGAGTCGAAGCGCCGCTCCATTTCGGAACGCGAGATGCCGAGAATCGCGCCGCTGAGCAGGATGTTTTCCCGGCCGGTGAACTCCGGGTTGAACCCGGATCCCAGCTCCAGCAATGCCGTCACCCGGCCCCGAACCGTGAAATCGCCTGAGGTGGGCTGAAGCGTACCCGCAAGGATCTGCAA